>CAZKTW010000114.1:0-11322 GCA_964555775.1 uncultured Bifidobacteriaceae bacterium
CGACCAATGTTTCCCTGCGACTGCTGCGCGAAACGTTTTTGCATCCATTCAAGGATGCGATCCAAAAGTCTGGCGCCGTCAGCGTGATGGCCTCCTACAACGAAATCGACGGCGTGCCATCACATGCGAGCGAGTGGCTGCTGCGTGACGTGCTCCGCAAGGAATGGGGATTCAAGGGGTTTGTCGTTTCGGATTACTACGCGATCTGGGAACTGGGCCACCGTCCGGACACGCACGGGCATTTTGTGGCGGCGGATAAAAAAGAATCCTGCGCGCTGGCGGTACGCGCCGGGGTAAACATCGAATTCCCGGAGCCGGATTGCTATTTGCACCTCGTCGAACTCATCCACGCAGGGGTACTGAAGGAATCCCAACTCGACGACCTTGTGTCTCCCATGTTGTTTTGGAAGTTCAAGATGGGATTGTTCGACGATCCTTACGTGAATCCCGACGAGGCGGGGCGGATTGTGGGTTGCGAAAAGAACCGCAAGCTCGCATTGCAAGCGGCGCGCGAGACCATCACGCTGCTCAAAAACGCGAATGATCTGGTCCCGCTCAACCCAAGCAAAATCAAATCCATCGCGGTCATCGGGCCGAATGCGGATCGCGAATTGCTTGGCGGCTACAGCGGTCGCCCGAAATTTTACACCTCCTTGTTGGAAGGCATTCGTTCGAAGGTGGGCGACCGGGTGCAGGTTCCCTACTGCGAAGGCTGTAAAATCACCGTCGGCGGATCCTGGAATCAGGATTTGGTGACCCCCAGCCACCCGGAAGAGGACCGCAAGCAAATCCAGGAGGCCGTGAAGGTCGCCCAACAGGCGGACGTGGTGGTGCTGGCCATCGGCGGCAATGAACAGACTTCGCGGGAAGCCTGGTCGCTCAAGCATATGGGCGACCGCACGCAGCTGGATTTGATCGGACGGCAGGAGGAACTCGTCACCGCCATGCTGGCAACCGGCAAGCCGGTGATTGTATTTCTGTTCAACGGCAGCCCGCTGTCGATTCAATATTTACACGACAACATCCCTGTCATTTTCGAATGCTGGTATCTCGGCCAGGAATGCGGCCACGCGGTGGCGGACGTGTTGTTTGGCGATTTCAATCCCGGCGGCAAGCTGCCGCTCACCATTCCCCGTTCCGCAGGCCATCTGCCGGCTTTTTACAATTACAAGCCATCCGCCCGACGCGGCTATTTGTTCGACGACGTTTCACCACTCTATCCTTTCGGTTTCGGCCTGAGCTACACAACCTTTGCCTTTAAAAAAACGCGCCTGTTGAAGAATAAAATCCAAAGGAATGAATCCACACAACTTTTGGTGGACGTTGTAAACACCGGCCAGCTTGCCGGCGCCGAGGTCGTCCAAATGTATATTCGTGATTGTGTCAGTTCCGTGACCCGGCCAGTCAAGGAATTGAAAGGCTTCCAAAAAGTCTCGTTGCGACCGGGCGAGACCCGGACCGTGGCGCTCGACATCACGCCGGAGTCGCTGGCTTTTTATGATATCCACATGAAATATGTGGTGGAACCCGGCGAATTTGAAATCATGGTCGGCAATTCCTCCCGCGACACCGATTTGCAGAAGGTGATTTTGACGGTGAAATGATGCAGCCAACCCAACCCGCCGCCTGCCTCTGCGTCTGATCAAAGCCGGACGTATTCATTCTTTGAAAATGCCGCCGACACCGCCGCGAGCCTCGTCTGCAGGACGATGATCCTCTTCCTGATGAATCTCCATGTTGGCTTGTTCGGCATCATGGTGGGTGTTAGGGTCGCCATTCTTCTGACGGCACGGCGGAGGGGTACAGTCGTCAACCCCATTGTTGGGATGCTCGCCGACCGCACCAAGACCCGCTGGCGCAACTGGTCACCTTATAACCAATCCCACCGGGTGGTTATACATGTTGCCGAGACAGCTAAGAAGATGGCTGCTACCTGCGGCAAATTAGTTTGATTTTTTGAAATGTTTTGCTTTGCTTTTCTTCACTGTCTCAAAATCCCACACCGCGCATCAAGTTGAGACATGGCCACAAATCGCCCCGGTTGTTTTTCACATGTTCGCCGGAAATATTTGCATTGGGATCATTCTTTGCTCGTTGAAGTGCAAGAAATTGGCTGGCGACAGCTACGGTCGTGACAGCCCTTATTTTCCCCGTTGCCATTGGCATCGCGAGTGCTATCCTATGTGTGAGATTGCGGTTGCAGCAGGCAATCAGTGAACATAAACGTAATCATTGTAACCCGCTTGTTGACTTGTTCACGCCGCAAAGAAACGAGAACGGAAACAAAATGAAAAATACAAAAGCCCTCCGCAAAGCAGGTTTTACATTGGTGGAAATCATGATTGTCGTGGCCATCATCGGCCTCTTGGCGGCAATAGCCATTCCCAATTTCGTGAAGGCCCGCGCCACCTCGCAAGCCAACGCCTGCATCAACAATCTGCGCCAGATTGATGCTGCCGCCCAAGAATGGGCCTTGGAACAGGGCCATAAGACCGGTGACACCATCACCTATCCCGGTGACCTGACGCCGTATATCAAACTGAATGCGACCAGCAAAATTCCGCCTTGTCCGGCGGGTGGCACTTATGCCTGTGCCACAGTCGGGAATAATCCGACCTGCACGTTGAGCGACACGGTCACTCCCAAGCACGTTCTGCCGTAATCATTCAGAATTCGATTCAAAAGCCCGAAGCGATGAGCTTCGGGCCTTTTTTTTGTGAAAAATGGTCATTTTAGAACTGTTTTCAGGTGGCTTAAGGGCTCTGGTTTTTGGCACCGATGCTGCTAACACCTTGGATAAGTTGTGGTTCCAACAGGCAATTTAGTGAGCCAAAACGTAATCATTGTAACCCGCCTGTTGATCTGCTCACACCGCAATAACGGAAAGATAAATAGCGTATGAAAAACAGGAAGATCCGCCGCAAGGCAGGCTTCACATTGGTGGAAATCATGATCGTTGTGGCCATTATCGGCCTTTTGGCGGCTATCGCCATTCCCAACTTCGTGAAGGCCCGGGCCACGTCCCAAGCCAATGCGTGCATCAACAACCTGCGGCAAATTGACTCCGCGGCCCAGCAGTTCGCCATCGAACAGCGCAAAACAACGGGCAACCCCATCACCTATCCCGGTGACCTGACGCCGTACATCAAACTGAACGCGACCAGCAAAATTCCGCCGTGTCCGGCGGGTGGCACTTATGCTTGTGCCACAGTCGGAAATAATCCGACCTGTGACTTGAGCACCACGGTCACGCCAGCTCACGTGCTGCCTTAACCATTCTGAATTCGATTCCAGGGCCCGAAGCGATGAGCTTCGGGCCTTTTTTTGTGAAAAATGGTCATTTTTGCTCCGTTTTCAGCGGTGATGAACACGGGTTTATGGCACCGATGCTGCTTTTATGGGGCATAAGAAGTTGTGGTTCCAACAGGCAATTTAGTGAGCAAAAATGTAATCATTGTAACCCGCCTGTTAACCTGCTCACACCGCAATAACGGAAAGAATAAATAGCGTATGAAAAACACGAAGATCCTCCGCAAGTCAGGCTTCACATTGGTGGAAATCATGATCGTTGTGGCCATTATCGGCCTTTTGGCGGCTATCGCCATTCCCAACTTCGTGAAGGCCCGGGCCACGTCCCAAGCCAATGCGTGCATCAACAACCTGCGGCAAATTGACTCCGCGGCCCAGCAGTTCGCCATCGAACAGCGCAAAACAACGGGCAACCCCATCACCTATCCCGGTGACCTGACGCCGTACATCAAACTGAACGCGACCAGCAAAATTCCGCCGTGTCCGGCGGGTGGCACTTATGCTTGTGCCACAGTCGGAAATAATCCGACCTGTGACTTGAGCACCACGGTCACGCCAGCTCACGTGCTGCCTTAACCATTCTGAATTCGATTCCAGGGCCCGAAGCGATGAGCTTCGGGCCTTTTTCTTGCTTTTTATGGCAACCTTTCGAATTTGCATCGGCGGCAGTTGACTTCGAGAACCGTTTAAAGTAGGAGAAAGACCATTGTTTTTCTTGGTCATTCAAGTTGGTCATGAGCGTTATTCTGAAAACCGAAAAATTGCGGGTTGAATTCACCAGCCGTGAGTTTCGGCAGGCCTCCAAAGTCGCCTTGGGCAGTCTTGATTTGGAGGTGAATGTCGGCGAAATCTTCGGCTTTCTTGGGCCGAACGGCGCTGGTAAAACCACCGCCATCAACGTTCTGCTGGGTTTCGTTCCGCCGACCAGCGGCGCCGCATACCTTTTCGGTATCGATGTGCGCCAGCCCATTGCGCGCCAGCGTATCGGTTATTTGCCGGAGATGACGTATTATTATAAATTTCTCACCGCCGAGGAATTGCTCCGGTTTTACGCGCGCATTTTTGGCCTGGCGCGAATGGAAGCCGACAAACGCATTGCCCAGTTGCTCAAACTGGTTGAGCTGGAAAATGCGAGCAAACGTCCCATCAAATCTTATTCCAAAGGAATGCAACAGCGCGTCGGCCTTGCCCAGGCGCTCATCAATAATCCCGATCTCCTGATTCTCGATGAACCCACCAGCGGCCTCGATCCATTGGGCCGCATGAAAGTCCGCGAAATCATCCAGCGCTTGAAGAATGAGGGTAAAACCGTGTTCTTTTCGTCCCACGAATTGGGCGAAGTGGAAACCGTGTGCGACCGCGTGGCCATCATCAACCAGGGCGAACTCAAAACGGTGGGACGCGTCAGTGACCTGGTTGCCCGGCACCAGTCTAATCTGGAAAAGATCTTCCTGGACATCATTGGGTATCAACCGCAATCCACGCCATGAACACGATTTGGGCATTGGCCAGTGTCGTCATCAAGGAATTGTATCGCCGCAAGGACTTCTATGTCCTGTTCGTGCTCACCGCGCTCATCACCATCGCCACCGGCATGGTCAATTTCTTTCACGATCCAAAAATCGTGCGTTACGTCAAAGACGTCTGCATGCTGCTCATCTGGGTTTCGGGGCTGCTCATCGCCATCACCACGACGGCACGGCAGATTCCGGCTGAACGCGAAAGCCGCACCATTTTTCCCCTGCTGGCCAAGCCGGTCACCCGCTGGCAGGTCATCCTCGGGAAATTTCTCGGGTGCTGGCTGGCCACCGGCATTGCCCTGTTCGTCTTCTATTTGTTCTTTGCCGTCATCACCGGCTCACGTGAACAGCACTGGCCCTGGCTGGGTTATTTGCAGGCCATCTGGCTGCAATGGGCCATGCTCGCCGTGGTCGTCGCCCTGTCGCTGCTCGGCTCGATTGTCTCCGCCGCGCCGTCGTCCACCACCACCATCTGTTTCATCACCGTCGCCGGCATCCTGCTGGTCGGGGGACATTTAAACACCGTGGCTCTCCATGAACCGCAACCTTTGCAAACCCTCCTTTACACAATTTATTTCCTGATCCCGCATCTGGAATGGTTCGATATCCGGGACCGGTTGATTTATGACTGGGGTTTGGTGGATTGGCTGGATTGTTTGCTGGCCACGCTTTACGCGGCGGCTTACACCGGCCTGTTCTTGTTGCTCACCTGGTTCGGTTTCCGGCGCAAAAGCTTGAATACCTGATGAAGGCTTCACCCCATCTGCTTCTCGCTTTGACGCTGGCCGTCTGCTTCACGCTGGCGACCGGCCTCGAACCTCGCGCTGCCGGCTGGAGCAATCGCACCAAATCAAACAATGTTTTCAGCGTGTTGTTCGGCGACGGACGCCGGATGTTCGCCAGCGAATTCTTCACCATGGCCGATGTTTATTTCCACAGCGGCTACTACCCGTCCATTTTCGACCTGCGCCAGGAAGGCACCAAGGCCATCGTCACCGAGAGTCACGGGCATGCCGAAAGTGAAGAAGATGAACGGAATGAAGACTTCCTGGGCCGACCAAAGGATTGGATCGACCGGTTTGGGCGCCATTTTCGCATCACCGAACATACCCATTTGGAGCACAGCCATGAACGCGAAATCCTGCCTTGGCTCCGGTTGGCAGCGGACATGGATCCGCAAATGATTCAAACCTACACGGTCGGCGCCTATTTCATGTGCCAACACCTTGACCGTCCCCGGGAAGCCGAGTCCTTCCTGCGCGAAGGCCTGCGCAACAATCCGGGCAACTATGAAATTTTATTCGGGTTGGGCCGGCTTTATTATCAAAATTATCACGATACCAACCGCGCGCGAAACGTCTGGCAACTGGCGGCGAACAAATGGTACGACCGGTTCAAGCTTGATCCTGAAGGCGCGAAGGAAAATAAAATCGGCTTCGACGGAATCACCGTGAATCTTGCCAGTCTGGAACGCGATGCCGGTAATTACGAGGATGCCATCCGCTGGTTCCAGGCGGCTCAGAAAGTTTCGCCCGCACCCGGCGCCCTCCAGGAACAGATTGACGAACTCAAGGCAAAAATGGCGGCCGCCACCAACGCTCCCGCGTCCCTGGCCCATTGATCGCGCGATTGCGCTTGGTTTTCTCCACGGCAGTTTGTTTTAATGGTTGGCATGAAAGCCCGGCAGGCCAGAATCTCGCGCAACACCAGGGAAACCCGCATCACCATCGGCCTTACCCTCGACGGCCGGGGAAAATCCTCGGTCAAAACCGGCATCCCGTTCTTCGACCACATGCTCACGCTGTTCGCCAAACACGCCACCGTGGACTTGATGCTCCGCTGCAAGGGTGACCTCGAAGTGGACGCGCATCATACGGTCGAGGATTGCGGCATCGCGCTCGGCCAGGCGTTTTTGCTCGCACTCGGCGACAAAAAAGGCATCCGTCGTTACGGGGCAGGGTTTCATCCGAAAAACCCGTTTACCGGTGAAGCCCATGTTCCGATGGATGAATGCCTGGCACGCTGTGTCATTGATTTTGGAGGCCGGTCGCATCTTGTCTGGCGCGGACTGGATGATTTTGCCCAGAAACGCGTCGCGAAGTCCGAAAAACTTCAGGACTCGTCGAGCGCTTTTCGATTCGGCCTGGCGCGCGAATTTTTCCAGGGTTTTGCCAACGAAGCCCGCTGCAATCTGCACCTGGAACTGCTCTACGGTGACGAGCCGCACCACATCGTTGAAGCCTTGTTCAAGGCGTTTGCCCGCGCGGCCGATGTGGCGTGCCAGCGTGACCCGCGCATCGCCGGCCAGTTGCCCAGCACCAAAGGCAAACTGTGAAACCAGCCAAAGTTCCGGTAAACATCCTGAAACTTGGGATGATGTTGGGTTGGGCTTTGGCCGGTGGATGCGCCGGCCCGCCACACTCATCGCAAGCTGAAATTTTCATCGAACGTCCGGTCAACAACGGCGACATCAATATCTATCCCTGCGCGGTCAAAATGAATTCCGGGCAATCGGCAGTCATGGTCGGCGGTGAAAACGCCATGTTCATTGCGGAGCCGGGCACGTATTATTTGACCATCGCCTCCTCGAATCCGTATCCCACCACCACCAGGGATTCCGATTGGACATCCGGTCCGTTTGAAATCACGCTCACAAATTCACAGGTGATGAGAATTTTTGTGGTGCCAAAAAGCAAAGGCTCCGCCCACGTGGGCGGTTGGGAATTACGGCAACAGAAATAGAAGCGCCCCGCGGTTTCCCGCGAGGCGCTTTGCGCTTCCAGACCTTTTCAGGAACCGACGCTGGCCAATTCCTCGTTGTTTTCCACATTCACAATCTTGAACTGTTCGGCGTGCATGCCGGTATCGGCACGGAATGACAGCTTGCCGAAATAGCGTTTTTCCATCTCGATGAGATGTTTCTCGTCCTCGGTGCGCAACCGCTCCAACACCGTCGGATGCACCACGATCCGGAGCTGGAAATCGGATTCATCACGCTCGCGCTTTTTCAGGATCTCCTGCAGCTTGCGCTGGATTTCCACGCTCATGGTTACGACGCTCTTCACCTTGCCCCGGCCCTTGCAATACGGACAATCGTCATACACCGCCGACCGCACGCTTTCAGTGTGACGTTGGCGCGTCATTTCCATCAGGCCGAGTTGCGAGATGGGCAGGATATGGGTCTTGGCCTTGTCGCGGCGCAACCCTTCCTTGACGCGCTGATACACGGACTGCTGGTCGCGGCGCGACTTCATGTCGATGAAATCGAGCACGATCAACCCGCCCATGTTGCGCAACCGGAGTTGGCGGCAGATTTCCTCGGCCGCCTCCAGGTTCACCTTCAGAATGGTGGTTTCCTGGTCGCGGTTGCCCTTGTGCCGGCCCGTGTTCACGTCAATCGCCACCAGCGCCTCCGTTTCGTCAATGACGATGTAGCCGCCGCTCTTCAAATGCACCTGGCGTGAAAAAGCGTTCTCCAGTTGCTTGCTGATGTTGAACCGGTCGAAGATCGCCTGCGCATCGGCATAGAGTTTCACCTTGTCCGCCGCGCGCTTGGAGATTTTGGAGACCATTTCGCGCATCCGGTCGTGCGCCTTTTGATTGTCCACCACGATGCGCTCCACATCCTCGGTCAAAAAGTCGCGCACGGTGCGTTCAATCAAATCCGGCTCCTGGAACACGCATGTCGCCGACAGCTGTTTCTTCATACGCTCCTGCACGCCGCTCCATTCCTCGAGCAGCAGCGCCAGGTCCCGCACAAAATACCGTTTCTGCTGGCCTTCGCCCGCGGTGCGCATGATGACGCCCATGCCGTCGGGAATGGCCAGTTCGCGCAGGATTTTCTTCAACCGCTTGCGTTCCTCCTGGTTCTCAATTTTGCGCGAAATGCCGCTTTGGTCCGAGTTGGGCAGCAACACCAGGTAACGTCCCGGCAACACCAGGTTGGTCGTGATGCGCGGGCCTTTGGTGCCAATCGGACCTTTGGTGACCTGCACGATGATTTCACTGCCCGGCGGATAAAGCCGCGGAATGTCCTTCTGGGTGATTTTGGGCCGGTCGCGTTTGCGGCCCTCGCGTTCGACAATTTCCACACCACTGTCGAACTGGTTCGGCACGATGTCCCAATAGTGCAGAAAGGCGTTCTTCTCGAAGCCGATGTCCACGAACGCCGCCTTGAGGCCGTCTTCGAGGTTGCGCACCTTGCCCTTGAAAATGCTCCCCACGAGGCGCTCCTCGGTGGTGCGTTCGATATTGAATTCCTCCAACCGGCCGTCTTCCAGCACGGCGACACGCGTTTCAAGCGTCTCGGCGTTGATGACAACTTCCTTGTGGACTTTCTTCTCCGGCCGGATAAGCCGCTGGACTTTTTTCACCAGATTGGTCGCCGCCATCTTGATGCTGTCCAAAATGCCTTTGGGTTGTTCGGCCACGGGTACCGGCTTGAACGGTTTTTCCGCCTCCACTTTGGCCGGAGCCTCGGGCTTGGCCTCAAGGAATTCCTTTTTGACCACACCGGCATCCGGGGTTTCAATTTCCGGCGTTCCCTGCGGTGGCAGGCCGGCGGCAATGTTTTCGGCGCGATCGATTTCGTTGGTGTGCCGTTTTTCGAAGACGCGCTCCGCGCCCCCCTGTTCCGTCACCACCTCCGCGCGGGCCTGGACGGCCTCGCGGTCGGGTTTCTGCGGATTGGGAGCGAGTCCGCCTTTGGGGCGGAAGCGCATTCCGCGGCGGCGCCGCGAAAAATTTTTATCACTCATAGTCAGTATCCTTTTCGATGGATGTATACGTTTTGCATCAAGCCCAGTGCGATCAACGAGCACAGCACCGAAGACCCGCCGTAGGAAAGCAGCGGCAGTGGGACGCCCGTCACGGGCATGATGCGAATGTTCATACCGATGTTAATGAAGACGTGGCTGAAGATGAGCGTCACGACGCCCACCGCCACGAGTTTGCCCAGGCGATCGCGCGCCTGGCCGGCGATTCTCAATCCGGTGAAGAGAACCACCGCATAAAGCGTGATCACGGTCACGCTGCCGACGAATCCTTCCTCCTCCGCAATCACGGAGAAAATGAAATCGTTGTGAGCCACCGCTCGTGGCAAATATCCAAGGGCGTTCTGGGTGCCCTGCCGCCAGCCCTTGCCCACCAGCCCGCCCGAACCGACGGAAATCAGCGCCTGCCGGACATTGTATTCGTCATCGATCTGTTTTTGTCTCATGCGTTGCAATTCCGCCGGGGTGGCGTTCCGTGGGGCAAAATGGGTGTAGTCGCGACCAAAGAAAACGAGCAGCCGGTCGCGCTGGTAGTCCTGCATCGAAATCTGCCACCAGCCTGGCGGCAAAAACACCGCATCCACCAGAAATAACGTGCCGAGCAAACCCACCACGCCAATCAATTGCACCAAATAGAGTCTGGGAACTCCGGCCACGAACATCATCACCAATCCGGTTGGCAACAGCACGAGCGCCGAACCCAGGTCCGGCTCCTTTAAAATCAACATGAACGGCAGGATCAAGAGGCCGATGCCTTTCCAAAAATTGGCCGGCTGTCGCAATTCGTCCTCCGGCCGGCTCAGGAAATGCGCCATCGCCAGAATAAAGGCCAGCTTGGCAAATTCACTCGGCTGAAACTGGAAAAATCCCAGGTCCACCCAGCGTCGGGCGCCAAAACGCATCGAACCAACATGCGGAATCAGCACGGCCAGCAAACAGAAAATCATCGCCCAGTAAGCCACGAACGACCATCGCGTCAGGGTGTGATAATCCGGCAGGCACAGCACTGTGGCCGCAGCCAGGCCAAGAGCATACCAGACCATTTGATGGGCCCAAGTCTGATTGTACCAGGGCTTGAGCGCTTCGGCCGCATTCGCCATGGTGGCGCTGTAAACGAACATGGTTCCGATGAACATCAACCCGGCCAGCACGACCAGTTGCAACCGGTCAATCTTGCGGTGCGGTTCGTTGAGGGAGGTGTTGATCATTTTAATTGGATGCCTCCCCACTCCTTGCCGCCAGCGATGCGGACGCGGCCGGCTTTTCGGCGTTCAAAATCGCCTGGTAAATATCGTGTGCAATCGGGGCGCAAACGCTGCCGCCGGAACCGCGGTTTTCCGACTGAACCATGACGATGACCGCGTAACGCGGATCTTCATAAGGCGCAAAGGACGCGAACCAGTAATGCCAGCCGGTCAACTGGCCGTGCTCGTCCTTGACCTGCGCCGTACCGGTTTTGCCGCAAACGCGCAGCCCGGGCACCGGCGCGGCCCGTCCCGTGCCTTCCGGATCCTCGGTTTCAGCCAGCAGCGCGTCGCGCAGGATTCTAAAGCTGCGGGGATGCAAGCCCAAAGTATCGCGCACCTTCTCGGGAGGGTAAGTGGTCGGCGCTTCGGGACTCGTCGGGTCCTGCGGCTCGATGCGCTCGACAAAGCGTGGATACAAAACCTTTCCGCCGTTGGCGATGGCCGAATACACGACCGCAATTTGCATTGGCGTTA
>CAZKTW010000115.1:0-11261 GCA_964555775.1 uncultured Bifidobacteriaceae bacterium
ACGAACCATTGCATGCACGAAAGATATGTCGGTAATGCAAAGAGTGGGCTGGCGCTTTTGCTTCGGTGAGGCATGAGCATGAGGTATAAATTTTATTCGCCGGTTGGGGCACCACCGGTTAATTTCAGAAGTGATGACACCCACCCATTTTGAAGCCGCCCGCACGACCTACCGCAAAATCGCCGACAACATCGGCAAGATCATGCAAGGACAGGCCGGGGCCACGCGCAAGCTGCTGGCCGCGCTCGCCAGCGGCGGGCACGTGTTGCTGGAGGATTTTCCCGGCACCGGCAAGACCACGCTGGCCAAGGCCCTCGCCCGTTCCCTCGACGCGCAGTTCAAACGCATCCAGTTCACGCCCGACCTGCTGCCATCGGACATTCTGGGTGTTTCGATTTTCAACCAGCGCGACCAGCAGTTCCATTTTCACGACGGGCCGGTGTTCACCAACATCCTGCTCGCCGACGAAATCAACCGCGCCTCGCCCCGCACCCAGTCGGCGTTGCTGGAAGCGATGGGCGAGAGCCAGGTGAGCGTGGATGGCGAGCGGCGGCAGCTGGCGGAATTGTTCTTTGTCATCGCAACGCAGAATCCGGTTGAATTCCGGGGCACCTATCCGTTGCCGGAGGCGCAAATGGACCGGTTTGCGATGCAATTCACCCTCGGCTACGTGTCGCCCGCCGAGGAGGTCGCCATTTTGACGGCCCAACAGCACAATCATCCGCTGGAGGAATTGCATTCCTGCGCCACGCTGCCGGACGTGCTGACGCTCAAACACGCCGCGGAGGATGTTCGCATCAGCGACGAATTGAAACGTTATGCGGTGGATCTGGCCGGTGCCACGCGGGCGGCCACCGGCGTGCAACTCGGTGCCAGCCCGCGCGCCTCCATCGCCCTGATGAAAACCGCCCAGGCACTGGCCTTGTTCGACGGGGCCGATTTCGTCACCCCGGAACAAATCCAGGAACTTGCCGTGCCGGTCATTGCCCATCGGCTGGTGATGGAACCGCAGGCGCGTTTTTCCGGCCTGACGGCGCGGGGTGTGGTCGAGGAAATCGTCAAAAAAATGCGAGTGCCGGCGTGAGCCTCGTTTTAAAATTCATTTACCGGCTCTACCGCGTTTCCTCATCGTTGTGGCATTGGGCCGGCCGGCGATTCACCCGCGCCGGGTTGTGCATATTGGGCGCCTTGTTCGTTGGCGGAGCGTCGGGATTGGACGTGGAGAACACCGTCGCCTACCAGATTTTCACCCTGGCGCTGGCCCTCTTGATTCCGGCCTTCGTTTGCAGTTGGTTCTTCCGGATGCGCTTTTCTGCGATGCGGCAACTGCCCCGGTTCGGCACCGTCGGAAGGCCCTTTGTTTATTCCATTGTGATAAAAAACCTGACGGACAGGACACGACGCGGCCTGGTTTTGCTGGAAAATCCCGCCGACCCGCGTCCAACCTTCCAGGAATGGCGGTCGGTGCAAATGGCCGAAGGGCATGGCGTCCGTTCCTTCCGCTTCAGCCAGCGCCGTCGCTCCAGCCCCTTCAAAGTGGCTACGATGAAGGAAGCGGAGGTCCCGCCGTTGCCGCCGCGGGGGGAGGCGGAGGCGCGGATCGAACTGATGCCCCTGCGGCGCGGCGTCCTGCGTCTGTCCAGCCTGACTCTGGCCCGCCCGGATCCGCTCGGACTGTTTCGGTCCTTTGTCGAAGCGCCGGCGCCGCAAACGGTGCTTATTCTGCCCAAACGGTATCCGCTTCCGCCCATCGCACTGCCGGGGGCGATGAAATACCAGGAGGGCGGCGTGGCGCTGGCGGCGAACGTGGGCCGCAGCGAGGAATTTGTGGCGCTGCGGGAATATCGGCGGGGCGATCCGTTGCGGCACATCCATTGGCGCAGTTGGGCGAGGATCGGCAAACCGATTGTGAAGGAATTTGAGGACGAATTTTTTGTGCGGCATGCGCTGGTGCTCGACACGTTTACCGGGGATCCGCACAGCGAACTGCTGGAGGAAGCGGTTTCCGTGGCCGCCTCGTTTGCCTGCACCATGCTGACGCAGGAATCGCTGCTCGACCTGCTGTTTGTCGGGTCGCAGTCGTATTGTTTCACCGCCGGCCGCGGCCTGGGGCAGGCGGACCAGATGCTGGAAATCCTGGCCGCAGTCCGTGGCTGCAGCGACAAATCCTTCCCATCGCTGGAGCATCTTGTGCTCGACCACGTCGCGGTGGTGAGCGGGTGTGTCTGTGTATTGCTGGCCTGGGATGAGGCGCGGCGCCGCCTGGTGGAAAAGTTGCGCCTTCTTGGGGTGCCGGTGCTGGTGCTGGTCATCGCCCCGGCCGGGCGAACGGAGTTGGACGCCGGACCCTTGCGGGACGAGCCGGACCGTTTCCAGGTATTGGAATCGGGGCGGATTGAACAAGGATTGGCGGAGTTGAAGGGATGAAAATTTCATGACGCCGCCTGATTCCAGTCCGGGAACGCCCGTGATGAAGACCCCGCCACTGCTGCTCGGCGCGGCGCTGCTTTTTTGGGGCTGGCAGACGGATTTTTTGATCGTTGGCGCCGTCATGGCGGTCGTGATTGAAAGCGCCCGGTTCATTCGCGCGCGCTGGGATCTGTCGGATGCGGATTTCAGCCGCATCTGGACCTTCTGCACGCTGTTTACACTGGCGGCGGCGATTTATGCCTTTTCCGAAAATGAAGGCCCGGCCACGCTGGGCAGTTTGCTGCATGGATCCACGGCGGCCGCCGGGAAGTTCGCTTCCGTTTCCAGCGTCCGCACTGCCAACTCCATGCTGCGCTGGCTGCCGATGACCCTTTATTTATTCATCGTGGCCCAGACGTTCGGCACCCGGGAAACGGTTTCACTGGCGACCATTTCATTTATTTTGCGCTGGCGTTCACGGAAGCGGCGGCAACGCGGCGAGGCGCCGGAGCCCGTCCGCAGCATGAATGTTTCCTACCCCTATTTCATGGTGTGCCTGTTCTCCGCGAGCTTTCATGCCAATAATGGCGGCGCCTCTTTTTTTGTGGGTCTGTGCGGACTGGTCGCGTGGGCGCTCTGGGCGCAACGTTCCCGGCGCTTCCACGCGGCAGTCTGGGCGGCAATGTTTCTAACCGCGGCGGGGTTTGGTTATTCTGGCCAGCGGGGACTCGTCGGTTTGGAGCGGGCGGTCGAAAATTACAACGCGCAATGGCTGGAAACTTTTTTCCACCGCCAGGTGGATCCCGAGCAAAATGTTACCGCCCTGGGCCAGGTCGGGCGCTTGAAGTCGTCCGGCAAAATTGTCATCCGCCTCAAAATGCCAGCTGGCGGGTCGCCGCCAATTTATCTTCGGGAGGCCAGTTATCGTGAATTCCGGTTGCGGTCCTGGGCCGCCGGGGTGGCGCGGAAAGACTTCGAATTAATACAGTCCCTGACCAATAACACCACCTGGGAATTGTTGCCGGGCAAAACGAACGTGACGACGGTCAACATCGCCTGTTATCTCGACGGCCGTTCACGGGAATCAGACAATCCGTTGGGGCTGCTGCCGCTCCCGACCGGCAGCGCGCGGCTCGAAAAGCTGAACGCGTACATCCTCCAAAAAAACAGCCTCGGCGCCGTGCTGGCAGAAGGACCGGGGCTGATGGTGTTCGACGCAAATTACGGCCCCGGCATCACGATGGATTCTCCGCCCACCAATCAGGATCTCGCCGTGCCGTCCGAGGAAATTCCGGCGCTCGAACAGGTGATGGCGGAAATCAAGCCTTCCGGGCCCCGGGAACAGCAGGTGTTGCAGGCGGTCCATGGGTTTTTCCAGGACAAATTCAGCTACAGCCTGTGGCTGGGACCGGGGAAATTAGCCGGCACCAACGAGACACCCCTGGGCCGGTTTCTGCTGCAGACCCGCAGCGGCCATTGCGAATACTTCGCCACGGCCACCGTGTTGCTGTTGCGGCAGATGAAAATTCCGGCCCGGTACGCCGTTGGTTATGCCGTGCATGAAACCGCCGGTCACGGTTATGTGGTCCGAGAGCGCGATGCGCATGCCTGGTGCCTGGTCTGGGACGAACAGGAAATGACCTGGAAGGATTTCGATACCACACCCGCCTCCTGGGTGGCCGAGGAAAACAAGCGGGCCTCGTCCCTGCAATGGCTTTCGGATTTCCAGTCCTGGATCTGGTTTCAAATTTCCCAATTCCGCTGGAGCAAAACCCCCGTGCGCCAATACTTTCTCTGGGCGCTGATCCCCGTGCTGGCCCTGCTGCTCTGGCAGATTATTTTCCGGCGTCGCCGCAATCGCCGGCAGCGAAAACCGTCCGCAATCGCCGATGATATAACTTCGTGGCCGGGGTTGGATTCGGAATTTTACCAGCTCGAAAAACGACTGGCTGGACAGGGCGTGCCGCGGCACCCGGGCGAAACGCTTTCGGCCTGGCTGGAAAGAGCGTTGACGCACCCGGCCTCGCATCAATTACGAGGGCCGCTGCAGGAATTGCTCCGCCTGCATTATCGCCACCGGTTTGATCCCCGGGGCCTGAGCCGGGAAGAACGCGAAGCCTTGAAAGGTAAAGCCAAGGTTTGCCTCGATGCGTTGGTACGAACGAAGGCGGGTTAAATTGACAGACCAGCACTTTCGGCGCATTTTTCAATCGTGAAATCATTACAGGAAATCGAAGAAGCCATTGCCAGGTTGCCGGCCAAGGCACGCCGCCAGTTGGTGCGGGATATTCCTGCGCTGTGTCCCGACGCGTTTCCGCCGGACGGCTGGGACGCCATTCTTCACGACGACACGCCGCGGCCAGCGCTTGCCTCGCTGCTCGACAAACTGGACGCCGAATATCCGCAAAAGCCTGGAAGTTTTCTGACGCTGAACGACAAATCTTTGCGGAGTAAAAAGTGACTTCGCGTGGCACAACCGATTTCTGGCGGTTGTATCACGCCCTTTCCCCGGAAGTTCGCCAGGCGGCTCAAAACGCTTTTCAAAAGTTCCTGGATAATCCAGCGCATCCCGGTTTGCAATTGGAGCGCCTGCGTTCCGATGGACGCGCGTGGTCAGTTCGCGTCACCCGAAATTATCGCGCCGTGGCCCGACGCTACGACGATGGCTGGCTTTGGTTTTGGATCGGTTCGCACGAAGAATTTGACCGGCGTTTTCCGAAATGAATGCCACCGGGAGCGGAATGGGTTTCAGCCTTGCTTTTTGCTGGCATCAATTGCCCACCGGCATGTTGGCAGATTTTTCCTGGAGCCGGCGCAACTGGTTTTCGAGCTGGGTCACGCGGAGACTGAGTCGTTCCAGGATTTTGCGCACGTCAGGGGGGAGGATGACACAGTCCGCGCAATGATACCGCGTGGCGGCGCTGCCTTTGACGGGATATTCAAATTTCTTCCCGCAGGCGCGACAAGTGCGCGGGCGTTGGCCGGAGGTGGCTTTTTCCATGGGCGGGAGTTTATCTTAACAATCTGAAACGCGCAAATCCGTAGCTGGCTTGTTTGTTTTGGGAGCAGATGAATGATGGTGCAAACCTCACGTGCACTTTGCTGGCACATCAGGATCAGATCATCAATTCCATCTGTCGCGGGGTGAGCAGCCACACCAGTTTGGCGCAGCGGCCATAGAGCAGGAATTCCGCCTCCAATTTGCACAAACCGCCCTTTTTAAAATCAATCTCCAGGCTGGTGTTGCCGGCCGCCAGCAACGCGACGAGCTTGCCCAGGTACGGCTCATGGCCGACGAGCAGGATGTTCTCCGGTTCGGGTCGGAACTGGTTCAACTCCTGGATGAGCAACCGGGGATTGCCGGCGGGAGTCAGGTCGTCGGAACAGGCCAGTTTTTTCCGTAACTTGAGATCCTTGGCGATAAGCTCGGCGGTTTGCTTGGTACGCAAATACGGACTGGAAAGAATCAAGTCGAAGGACAGGCCCAGCACCTGCATGGCCCGGGCGGCGTCGCGCAGTCGGGTTTTTCCCTTTGAGGTCAGGGGCCGCTCGGAATCCGGCTCGTAACCGGCCACTCCCGGTTCGGCGGCGATGCCGTGACGAAGCAGATAGAGGTTCATGCACTTTGTTTTTTCGCTTTTGGCAGTCTCAGTCCGGGCGGCGGCCAGAAACGCCGCAACCGGCCGGCGGCATTCAAATAGACCTGGATCAGCAACTGGCGCCAGCGCACCAGCTCCTTTTTCAACCGGCGGGCCGAGCTGATGTTGACCCCCTCCTTTTGCACGAATTTGTCCAGCGCCGCCAGCAATACTTCCATGTCCTGGATGTCTCCCATCATGCATTGGTAGCCGCGCATGGCGCGGCGATGATCGGGCGTGACCGCGGGCAACAGCGGCGCCAGCGCCTCGACCATGTAACGGAAGCGTTTGAACGCAATCCGCGTGCGGTGAATGGTTTTGGTGTCTCCGGCCCGGACGTGCCGGCACAGTCGCGCGACCCGGGCAAACGCCTGGTTCATCGCCCGCAGGACAATGACAAACGCTTCTTTATCCTTGATTCGTTTGCGTTGGCGCCGGATTTCTTTTTCGAATGCCGCCAGACACCGGGCCAAACGCTTGGTCCGCGTATGTTTGACGGCCTTGCGGGTTTCCCGGATGAAACGGGTCTTGCGGTCCCGCAACCAGTCGTGGAATGCGTACGCATCCGGGAAGTTGCCGGCCATCCGGCCCACATAAACCAGTTGGACCTGTGTATCGCGAAGCCGGTCAAAGACGTTGAGGTAACGCTTGAGTGCGCGGCGGGCCTTCTGGAGGTCATGTTCGGGAATGAACGCGCCGAGCAGCTCGAGGGTTGAGAGGAGCCGGCGGGTTTCCACCCGCGAAGCGTGCACCGCGTCCTCCGAAAAATGTTTCTGACAGCGCTTGAGCCGCTTGCGATAGCGTCGCCACTGCGTGTGCAACGAATCGCTCAGATGTTTCAGAACATCGGCGGCTGGAACCGGGGCGGCGTCCGCCCGGTCTTGCTGGAGCCCGGCCCGATTTGATGAATGCTCTGGCTTGAAGTGGCTCATGCGTCGTTTTTCAAAGGGTCAAACGCCCACAGGATAGGTTGGCCCCCGGCGGGGAAAGGTTACAATCTTGTGACAAACCCTGCCAAGGCTGTAAATTCATGGTAAAAAGCCGCCTTTAATCCAGGTTTCGGATCGCAGTGACGATTTTTTTCGCTTGGGCATATCCAACTGCGCCGCATAATCTAAGCGCGTTCATGGAACCGATTCGCCGCGCAGTCATTGATGTCGGCACCAACTCGATCAAATTGTTGGTGGCCGATGTGTCCGGTCGCGACGTGCGCCCCGTCCATGAGGAAAGCCGCCAGACCCGGCTGGGCCGGGGCTTTTATGAAACCCGCCGGCTCCAGCCCGACACCATCGCGCATACCACCGAGGCCGTTTGGGAATTCGCCAACACGGCGCGCGAAAAAAATTCCGATTCCATCCGCGTCATTGCCACCAGCGCCGCGCGCGACGCGATGAATCCCCGGGACCTCACCAATGCCATCGAGCGCGCGTCGGATCTCAAGGTGGAAATCATCTCCGGCGAGCGGGAAGCCGAATGGGTGTTCAAGGGTGTGACCACCGACGCCGAACTCGCCGGCCAGCCATTGTTGTTGCTCGACGTCGGCGGCGGCAGCACGGAATTCATTCTCGGCCAGGGCGAGCACAAGCATTTCGCGCACAGTTTTCCGCTGGGCACGGTCCGGCTCTTGGAAAAATTTCCGCACAGCGATCCGCCCACCCGCGGCGAATTCACCGCCTGTCGTGGCTGGCTGAAATCCTTCCTGCAAACCGAGGTTCGTCCCCAGATTGATCCGGCCCTGCGGCGGGAAGCCCGTGGTTCCTCCGGGGAAATTCAGCTGGTCGGCACGGGCGGCACCACGAGCATCCTGGCGCGCATCGAAAACAAACAGGACCGTTTTGACCGCGAGCGCATCGAGGCCACGCGTCTGAGCCTGGAACAGGTGAAGGCGCATCGGCGGCGGCTGTGGAGGTTGCCGCTGGCCGAGCGCAAGGAAATCCCCGGCCTGCCAAAATTGCGCGCGGATGTGATTCTCACCGGCGTGGCGATTTATGAGGCCGTGATGACCGAGTTCGGCTTCAAACAGCTCCGCATCAGCACGCGGGGCCTGCGGTTCGCGGCGGTGATGGACTGATGCCATTTGCGATTGACGATATTCAATTTACGCGGCTGAAAATTTAGCGCGCGCGTAAATCGTAAATCGCATATCGTAAATGCCATGCGTGTTTTGATTGTGGGTTGCGGCTACGTCGGTCTTCCGCTCGGCGCGGAACTGATCCGGCAGGGCCACGAGGTTTCCGGCCTGCGCCGAAGCTCCGCGGCGGAAAACGAATTGAAAGCCGCCGGCATCCAGCCGTTGTTCGGCGATGTGACCCAACCGGAAACGCTGGCGAAGCTGCCGCGCGAATTTGATTGGGTCGTGAATTGTGTCGCCGCGGGCGGCGACGCGGAAAACTACCGTCAGGTCTATCTCCACGGCACGCGCAACCTGGTTGAATGGCTGGCCTCGAACCCGCCGAAGAAATTTGTTTATACCAGCAGCACGAGCGTCTATGGCCAGACCGACGGCTCGCAGGTCAAGGAATCCAGCCCCACCGAACCGCTCGTGGAAACCGCGAAAGTCCTCCTGGAAACGGAAAAAAATTTACTGGCGGTGGCGCAGGAAAAGAAATTCCCGGCGGTTATCCTGCGCGTGGCCGGCATTTACGGGCCGGACCGCGGCCATGGCTTCAAGCAGTTTCTGAAGAACGAGGCGCGGATTGAAGGTGACGGCTCACGGTTCATGAACATGATCCATCGCGACGATTTGATCAGTTGCATCATCGGGTCATTGAAGAGTGGCCGCGCCGGCGAGATATACAATGCGGTGGATGACGAACCTGTCAGCCAGGCGAATTTTTTCCAATGGCTGGCCGGCACGGTTGGCAAATATCCGCCGCCCTCCGAACCCGAAAATACCGCGGAAAACCGCAAGCGCGGCGTGACCAACAAGCGAGTGTCAAATCGCCGGTTGAAAATGGAACTCGGCTGCCAGTTCAAGTATCCGAACTTCCGCAAAGGCTACAGCGCGGAAATTCTACGCCTCGAACGCGCCGGTGAACTGCACGTCCTGCCCGATGAACGGTAATTCCTAATCCTTAACTTACGGGATCGCGGTGCGGTAGTAGCGCGAAGGTTCACCGGTTAAAGGCAGGAAAGCCTCAAAGTAATTACTGGAACCGACGTTGTTCGTTGAGATGGGCAGCCATTGATGGAGGTCGGTGGAGGTCAACACGCGGCAGGTCTGGCCGTTGGTGTCGGCAATGATACAGTCCAGCATTCCGTTCGTCACCGCTTCCAAGCTCAAGGCATTCCAATGATAGGCGTTGAAATTGATGCCAAACTGATCGGGTCCGACCGTAACCGGGCGGCTGGCGGGGATGAACAGATAGTTTGGGCTGGTCGGAGTGACTGTGTATGGGCCCGCGGCAAAGGCTGACACGCCATAGGTTCCCAGATTGGTGGTCCCCAGATTGGAAGAGCCAATGACGATGGTAACTTCATCTTTCAGCGTATGCCCTGATACCTGTCCACCAATGAAGAACGGTGGGGACGATTCAAACGCACCGATGTCAGCGGCGCCGCCGTAGGGCCGGGCATGCCCGCGCTGGTCGGTGGCCGGAGCGGTGGCCGTGTTCCCGCCATCGATGGCCGGACTACCAGCGAGCAGCGGAAGCGTCAGGGTGAACCCACCGTAGTTGCCGAGCGGGCCCAGGATAGGATCGGTATTGTTCAGGCTGCCTGGCGCATAAAATCCTGCGCTGGAATCAGAACTGAGGTTGTATCCTGAATCCAACAACGTTCCCCAACAATTGCTGCCGGAGATGCTGCTGGCCACGATGGTATTGTAAAGGGTCACCGTTCCACCCGCGTTGCATGTGGCCCCGCCGGAAGAAGAACCGGCCGGCCCGCCACCACCGCCGGCACCACCTGTGGCGCTGTTGGACGCAAACGTCAGGTTTACCAAAGTTGCGGTCCCGATGTTGATATTAAGCCCGCCGCCCGCCCCATCTCCTCCCGAGACGGCATCACGACTCACGTTTCCACCCGCGCCACCCGTGGCGAAGTTCGCCACAAACGTGCAGTTGGTGGCGGCCAGAAAGGTTCCCACGCTGCAAACAGCGCCGCCTCTCCCAGCCCCGCCGGCGCAATTGTACGCAGACACCGCTAATCCACCATCCCCACCTCGGACCGCGTTGGTCGCAAACGTGCTACCTGACAGGGAAAGTGTACCGCCGCTGTAAATCGCCCCGCCGCTGCCTTCGCCGGCTCTGCTACTGAGGGTACCGTTCCCAGCGCCCCAAGCCCTGTTGCAAAAAAATGCGGATTGCGATACCGACAAAGGCGCCTGACTCCAAATCGCGCCGCCTTGAGCAACACCGTGGAGCAGATAAAACAGACCGATCCCGGAGTTGACGGTGTTAGTTTTATTGACTGTGTTGTTTTCAAATGTGCAACCAATACAGTTAACTGCGCCGTTGGTGGCGAAAATGGCCCCGCCCATCCCCGAACCGGCTACACCATAATTTGTCCCCCCGGCAAAATTTCCGGTGAAGGTTGAGTGATAGAAATTCACCGTTGCGCCAACGGAACAGACGGCGCCGCCGCTCGCGTTGCCGCATTGGCCGGCACCATCATAATAGCCTGACTTTCCTCCTTGGCTTGTGTGTAGGGCAAAGGAGGAGTTCTCAACTACCATGCTGCCATTCAAGCTGTAGATCGCACCGCCGAACGCGTCGCCACCATTATTGCCACCACTAGGATAACTGCCACCGTTGCCAGCGCCGCCAGTTGCGCCATTTATGATAAAACTGCAATTCGTTATCGCCAGAGTGCCTGCCAGATTGTAAATGGCCCCACCCAACCCATCGCCTCCCCCGCTATTGGAACCCGCTCCGCCGGTGGCATTGTTGCTCACCACGTTGCAACTCGTCAGCGCCACGGTGCCGCCATTGTTGAAGATCGCCCCGCCCATGCCCGGCTGGCCATTGGTAACCGGCGGATCCGCCATGCCATTGGAGCCCATCGCATAACCTTTCGCCAATGTCAGATTGATAAAGGAAGCGATCACGCCGGGGCTGATGCTGAACAATTGAACGGCATTGCCGCCGCTGATGGTGATGGCATGACCAGTTGCATTGATGACCGTGCTACTGGCGACGGCGAGCGTGCCGGTCAAGACAATGGTTCCCTCACAGTTAAATGTCACCGTGCCGCCGCCGGCAAGGGCGGCCCGTA
>CAZKTW010000116.1:0-11140 GCA_964555775.1 uncultured Bifidobacteriaceae bacterium
TTCCGTGTCCGATTCGGGCAATTACCGGATTCAACAATTCTCGGCGACGAACGGCGCGTTCATCGCCTCTTTCGGTTCACAGGGCAACGAGGTTGGTCAGTTTAACACACCCAAGGGGTTGGCGTATGATTCCGTTGGAACGTTGTCCATTGTGGATTCGGGGAACAACCGCATCGCAGAGGCGCTGGGTTCCGCCGTGCTGGATGTCACCGGTGCGGGTGGCGGCAAGGTAGGGCAATTCAGCGGCGCCAGAAACATCAGCGTCGGCAAACGCGGGATATTTGTGGCCGACAGCGGCAACAACCGGATTCAAAAATTCGATCCGCCAACTCAGGGATTTTTCGAGATTACGGCTGGCAACATGAGTTATGCCCTCTCGACCGGTCTAAGCGCGCCAGCCGCGGTGGCTGCGGTGGACAACCTGACGAACGAACTGTTCTACGTGGCGGATACGGGGCACAACCGGGTGTTGTTCTGCCAAATGCCAAACCAGGATGCTGATGCCATCGTGGCGGTATGGAACACCATGAAATCCCGCGTGGCCAATGGTGACATCGCCGGGGCAGCGAAGTGTTTTTCCAGCGAGATGGAAAATGGCAACCAACAGTCGTTTCTTTGTGTCGGAACAGCCAAGCTGGTTTCGGACTTCAGCGACATTGGTTCGCTGACGCAGGTGTATATCCGAAATGATCTGGCGCAGTTTTACTTTGAGCAGACAATCAACGGCGTAACACTCCTCTTCCCAGTTCAGTTCGTGAGGGAAAATGGCGAGTGGAAAATCTTCGAATTTTAACCATAAATATCACGCTTATGAAAAAAATAAACATCCAAAACAATCATCTCTATATTTTACTGATTGCGCTATGTGTGCTGGCTGTTCCCATCATTCGTGCAGCCGAACCGGAGTATCAGGATAAGGCGTTAAGCGAATGGCTGGCGGCATTGCACGCCGACCTTTCAGATGAGGAAACAACCGCCGCCGTCAAACAGAATGCGAACCCAGCCCAATTGCGAGATCAAAAACAAAGCCTCGCTCAAGACGCCATCCGGCAAATCGGCACCAACGGCCTGCCCACGTTGCTGGATTTGGTGAATGTCGGGGAGGGAAATCGGCTGAGTGTGGCGAGGCGGATCAAGAGCAAGGACATTCAGAAATGTCTGCGGGATAGCCAGCCCGATTTTCGGGAAGCAGTTCGGGGAATGGCGGTGGAAGGATTTGGTCTTTTGGGGACCAATGCCGAGCCGGCCATTCCGCAACTGATCAAGTCATTGCACGGTGATTCTGAGGGCCGGATGGAAGTGGCCAGTATTCTTGCGCAGATGGGACCCAAAGGTTTCGCGGCGCTAACCAATGAGGTCAACGGTGAATTGGATGGCATTTTGGTGTTGGCCATTGGCCAGAAAGGTGGCAGCGATGTCCAGGCGGTCACCCGGTTTTTGATCGCGGCGCTTCGAAGCTCCAGTCCGGTCACTCGGGGCAATGCAGCAGAATTTCTGACTGGCAAGGATGCGAGCCTGGCCGTGCCCGCTCTGATTCACGTGTTGGATGACAGCCAGGATTACGCATGGCGGGCGGCAGCTATTTCACTGGGCACATACGGTCCGGCGGCGAAAGATGCGGTTCCCAGGTTGTTTTCCCTTTATACGAATCACATGGATGTTTTTGTCCTGGCCGCATTGAAGAGTTTAGATCGCGAAGCGGCGGGGCGGGCGGAGGAATTTCTGGTCAATAGCGGGCCGCTGAATGGGGCACGCAGCGGCTATACAAGAACCAAATTAACTAATGGACTGGAACTGATTGCAGGGGGGCATCTTGAGACAGGAATCATTATGTTAACCAACCATATTCTTGCCAGCGCTCAATTACTTGATCCAAAGACCGGAAAATGGACTGAAACCGGCGAGATGAACATCGCACGATTCGATCACAAAGCGACTTTATTACCTGACGGAAAAGTGCTTGTTGAAGGGGGAAATGGCAGGCCATCAATCCCCGGTCGCTATCCGCCAGATCTTTCCAGCAAGGAACTCTACGAGCCATCAACCGGCACCTGGACTGTGGTAACAAACAAGTAAGATTATGAAATGCAAATCACTGTTTTTTGCGTTTTGTTTCGCCTTACAGGTGGGATTGTCGCCTTGCCAAGCCCACGACAATTTAACAGTGCATCCAAAGATTTCAGAAGGGGCTGTGAAATCGTCTTCCGGGTTGAGCCAATTTCTTGGCGAGGGCTTTGGCTATGGCATAGATGGAACCAATTTGCCCTCCTTTAGCGATCCGGAAGGATCCAAAAAAGAGCTAACTCCAATCGAATGGGTTAAGAACGGCAGCGTCTGTGAAGATATTTGGGCCGCCCGCGGTAAAAACCATTTTTACGATCCAGTCCATTACGATGCGAACCACCAGCACATCGGCCTGACGGATGGCCTTGATGACTGGGGTCAACCATCATTTAAATGGGCCACAGTATCGTACTATGATGCATGGCCGTTGCATGATAAATCGTATTCATGGCCTGAAGCCCGCGGTTATGAGTTAAACGCGCTGACAAACAGCAGCAAGCTTGGGCGCGACACCAATCTGGCGAGAATGTTTTTTTATTTGGGGCATGTTCTGCATTTGAATCAAGACCTGTCCGTGCCTGCGCATGTGCGAAATGACAATCATATGATTTCCGGAACGGTAACGCATACCATGTGGACGGAAAAATATGGCGCGGAACATTGCACAAACAATCCTCAATGGTTTGCCACGCAATCCCATCACGATTGGTTCTGGTGGCAAAATACGGCCGGATTTAAAACGCTGGAGGATTTCTGGAACCGGGATTTGTTGAGTTCCAACGGGGCGAGTGCTTTGATTGCCGATGCCAACACCACTGACAGAAAGCCTCTTGGCCTGTCCGAATTCTGCAACGGGAATTTCATTTCCGAGCATGCTCCATATTCGGAGTTTTTTAACATTCATGGCAAGCATTGGTTTCAATATCCGTCCCTCGCCAACACAACTCAACCGAAGCTAAATCCCAACAATATGGCCGGCAGTGTTAACACAACTGAGCTGGAAAACCACAAGGAAGGCAATCGCCTTCGCATAAGAAAGACCGGTGCCGGCATCGTTGTCACGAATCATAGTGCTTTGAATTATTTGGCCGTTAAGAATACTCCCAAGCTGGGCAATTCCCAAATGCAGGTCACCCTGACTATGCACGACGACAAAGTCCTTCAAGAATATCACGATATCCTCCTCCCCAGAGCCGTTGAATACAGCGCCGGCATTCTGGATTATTTCTTCCGTGGTACCTTCGCCTTCGGAGTTTCCGGCGACGACTCGCAATCCTCCATTACGGTCTATAACACCTCCAGCCAGGATTTCTACGACGGGGCGTTCTATGTCCTCATTGACGCCGATGGCGTGAGGACTCTGGTCCAGTCCAACCATCTGGATGGCCTGCTGCCTTCCGGCGGCAGCACCAGTTTTACCTGTAATTATGCTGCCACCAACAAATACCTTCTCTTTTATCAAGGCACCATCGGCTGGACCAACGGGGCCGCCCTCGATCCGGTGGATGCCGGCAACGCCGTCGCGATTGCGGTTCCTCCTCTCATTACCGTTACCGCCAATCCGCTCTGGACCGATTCGGGCCTCACTGTGTCCGCCGGGCAAACCCTGACGATTTCGGCCTCCGGCACCTGGAGTTGGGCTTCTGGGGAATGGACGGATGCGGATGGCACTATTATCAGCAACCCCGATGTGTTCCTGAGCGGAGCGAATCAAGGCAGCCTAACAGCGTACGTGGGAACGCATCCTCCTTACGAGGACGACACGGGCGCCAACCGTTGGGGGGACGCAAGTTATTTTCCCAGACCCACGGGTAATGGTTACTGGTTGGCTGGCAAAAGAGCAACCATTACAACGGATCGAACCGGAGAACTGTGGTTTTTATTCAATGACGATGCCACGGGTCAATACATCGACGATAACGCCGGAACATTGGAGGTAAGGGTAACCATTAACAATTGAAGCGCCGATTTTATCCATCGTGCCGCTGGCCGGCAGCGCCAACGTGATCACCGCCGTCGTCGTGAAAGTGAAAGGGCCATTCGGGTCAGTCCTGGAAAAGTGACGATTACAGTTTGGAATTTCCCCCTGCGCGGTTCCGAGCCGTCACGCTGCCTGCCAAAAAGGCAACGCCAGGCAGCGCGCATTCAAAACGGCCAGTTGATGCCGGCGGAGATATAAAGCTGTCCACCCAGGTTCAGCCGTCCTTCCCGGCCGCCGCCGCTGAAGGTGGCGTCGCCCAGCGACATGTATTGCACCCCCACGTAAAAGTCGCCATTCGGCACCGCATGATACATCAGGGACGCGTTCACATACCCGCCGTACACGATGTCGGTCGCGTCAATCTGCCCCTGGTTCGGAGTTGAGGCGCCACTGATCGTGATCGTTTCATCGAAGTTGTAATTGCCGGATACGATGCCGACAGCCGGGCCGGCACCGGCGGACAAACCAAAATACTCGTTCATATCCCAAAACACCGACGGTCCCAATCTCATGGTATAGAGCATCACATCCAGTTTGCGCGAACCGGTGATATTGCCCGCACCAATTGGCGCGGGCGTGGTTACCTGGCTTGGCTGGACAGGAAGAATCGGTTCCCCCAAACCACCCAAAGTCCCTGCATAAGGCGCACCCGGCATATCAATGCCATGCGTGTCAAAAATATAAGTCGATTGATTGACTGTTACCGGAATGGCATGGCTGTCGGTGAAACTGATTGGCAGCAGCCCGAATCCCAATTCCCAACCGATCCGGGCCTTTCCCCAGGCCCAAATATTTCCGCCGTAAGCCATGTCGAAACCCACAAAATCCGAACCTTCCTGCTTCACATTGGCGCCGCTGGTCGGGGAGAACGAGGACGTGGCTTGCATGGTCAAGGTCTGGCTGGCAGCGTCATATTGAGACGCACTATTGTAACCCCAAAAACCCGTGTTGGCCCCCGTGCCGTCCGGCCGGACATAGCCGTCGTTGAAAATCCCCTGCAATGGACCTGAAGTGGGAAGTGTTCCATTCAGGTTGAAATTGGCGCTGATATTCAATCCCACCATCGCTCCGACGCGGAAATGCCGCGTCCAATCGTCATCCTCGGAAATTCTTTGTATCCGCCAGCGGCTCGGAACCTCGGGGGCCGGCTGCATCTGAACCTCGGGTTGCGGCTGCGTCGTGGATTCCGAAGTTTGGACGACCGGACCATCAGGACTTGGATTTTGGTCAGGGGCCTGCGATTGGGCCGAGGCGGCCAAGGCGGCACTGGCAAAACAGCAGGACAAACACCAGGCAAAAAAATCTGTTTGGCGAAGGTTTCTCATGGAATGGGATGCCATGGCGTCAGGGGTTCAGAAATATGCGATAAAACCGCACGGGCGCATTGGTGGGATGGCTCATTGTGATGGGCGGGCCATAGTCAACCCACTGTGTCCGGGTCGCCGGCGCCACGATGGACGGCAGCGCCATCATGGCATTCGAAAACTGGACGTTGTCGCTGTAAACCACCGTGTAGGTCCGGTTCGTTATGGACGGCCACTCAATCAGCACACTGCCGTTGGCCCGCCTGAGGATGCGGCTGATGTTGACATTCGTGCTCGTCTGGGTCACCGGCGGCGGTGTCAGGTCGGGCAGGCTCACTGCGAATGCCTGCAACTGCGAATTGGTAAATGGAAAAATCGAACGGTTTGGAACTGAATACTGGAGGAGCAGGGTCACACTCTGGTTGGTATCCAGCGTATTGGCATACACCACAAAGGGGTTCCCGTTGTTGGTGCCAACGGCGTTAAACAATCGGACCGACGGCAACCGCATCACCACCACCCGGGCGGCAGCGACGGCATTCGTGCCGATATTCGACACCAAAATGCTTTGTTCAATGAAACCGTTTTGGAAATTGGTCGTCTGCGGGGAATTGGTGACGACGGTCAACTGGCCGGCAAAGAAATTGGACACGGTCACATTGGTGCTGGCGGAATTGTTGGCCAGATTGGGATCATTCACGATGTCGGTGTTCGTGCTGACAAACGACGTAAAAACCAGGGAACCCACGTTGGTGGTGGGCTGGACCGTCAGTTGGAAATGGATGAGAGCCTGGTTTGTCAGTATCCCGAGCTTGAAAATGACGTTGGTGCCCTGAACGCTGGCTGAAGGAATGGAAGGTGAGGCATTCTTAAAGCTCACCCCGGCAGGCAGAGAACTGGTCAGGACGGCATTGGTCACGTTGCTGGGGCCCAGGTTCGTGACGTTGATGCCATAAACCATCCAATCGTTGGAGAAGACCAGCACCGACGGTCCGGTCATGGCCACCGCCAGGTCCGCGACGGGTGCCGGGTTGGTAACCTGAACCACAGGGATAAAAGAACCAAAACCAAGGAGCACACCGTTGGTCGCAAACGAGAACAGGTTGGAAAGAGACCCTATTGAAGTCGACGTCACGTCCATTCTGGCCGTCGCAGTCTGGCCATTGGTCATGGCTCCGAAGGGAAAGACGACATTGGTGGTACCCTTTAAAGGAGTAGACCCCATGCTGATCGTGACAGCTCCCAACTGAAACGTTGTTCCGACAAGCGTGTTCGTCATCGTGACATCGACCGAACCCGCCTGGTTGGTCACGGTGATGTTAAAGGTGATGGTGTTGCTGACGGCAGAATTAGTAGGGTACTGAACAATATAATCTACGCCCTGCGCCTCAACCCGGGAGGCAAGAATCATCATCCCGAGCACCAGGAGCGCAAACGTTCGCCAACCGGAGGGAACCCTCATGCTGAATAAACGGAACATATATGTTTCCGAACTTAAACAGCAACAAGGTGCAAAAGTTTCAAGATTCCCGCAATCTTTGTCTTACATCGGCTACCCTTATTTTCCAATCTGGAGTGCTAATTTCCCGTCCGGTAGGATATTTTGATGGTTGGCAGGTTTGAATCGCCTCCCAACCCGCGTTTTCAGGCCGGTTCAGGTGGCGGCCGCCTCGCTCTTGCGCGCGCGTTCTTTGGACCGTTCCAGCGCTGCTTGCTGACGTTGCAGGCACTCCGGACAGATGCCATGCGTCGTGGGCGTGTCAAATCCTTGCTGCATGAAATCCTCCATCCGCATCCATTCCCCCTTGTAATCAATGCGCCGGCACCAGGCGCACACCCGCATGAAATCCTCCAGTTGCCGGACCCGCTTCAGCAGCCGGCGCGTCGAACCGCTCACCAACAGCCAGACGGCCAGGAAAAGCAGCATCTCCAGCGTGGACCGGCGATAAACGAAGTCAAAGGGATGGTTTGAGAAGATCAACGCCGGCAACTTGAGCAGTTCATCAAGATAACAAAGCACAATGATCGCCAGGAAACCGAGGTTTTGATACATCACCAACTTGTTCAGGCGCGATTTATTCTCCATAACATCAGGGCCGATATAACTTGCGGAAGTCTGGTGTCCATCTCGCAGAACGACTTCCCACCGGTCAATTCTGGAACTTCCTTTTTCCACCACCGCTCGTCATCGGATAAGTAAAAAAGTGCTGCATAAAATGTGCCGCCCACGGCGCGCCTCCAAAATTTATGAACCGTCACGGCAATCCGACAAAAATGTCACGCCCACTCTCCGGAGTTCAGGCATTTTGCATGGCAACGGATCTGACCGCAGGCGATTTGAATGCAAACGCAGTCCATGAACGGGACAAAATGACGGGCCGGATCGCAATTTTGGTGGGGCGAGCGTCCTCGCGAGCCGGCTTTGGCACCAAGCAGTGAATCAGAGACGGCTCGTCAGGGACCTCGCCCCACCAAGCTCCTCCACCCCCGGTATTTCTCCTTCTCAAGTACGACCGGCTCCGGCAACCTGCAGCCATGCGTATCCTGATTGCCACCGTCACCGCCGGCGGCGGCCATATCGCCGCCGCCGCCGCCCTGGAGGAAGCCTGGCGCGCGTTGCGCCCGGACGACACCGTCGAACGGCTCGACCTCATCAAATTCTTCTCGCCACTCCACAAAAAAGTCCACGAGGATGGCTACGTGCAACTGGTCGAGCGCGCCCCGGAACTTTGGGGCATGTTGTTCGGCAAGACCGACAATCCCAAGGTCGCCCGCCGATTGAGCCGGCTCCGGCGCGCCTTTCCCAGCAATTCGCGCAACAAGTTCATCCGCCACCTGAAACATTTCAAGCCGGACGCGGTGCTCTGCACCCATTATCTCCCGCTCGAAACGCTCGGATTGCTCCGGGCAAGGGGAGCGCGGCTGTGGCAAAGCCCAGCCGCAGAGGGTCTGAAGCGCGAAGCGCTTGGAAAAACTTCAACGTCTGGTCGCAACGTGGCTGCTGCGGCTGGCGCTGGGCACACAGCCGCGCTCCAAAATGTACATCCCCTCGTCGTGAGCATCGTGACCGATTTTGAGGCGCATGCCTTGTGGATGGACGCGTGCGTGGACCTGTATTGCGTCGCCGCCGAGGAGACCAAGGCCCGGCTCGTCGCGCGCGGCGCCACGGCGGCCAACGCCGTCGCCACCGGCATTCCCATCGCCGCAAAATTTTTGTCCAAACCCGACCCGCGCGCCGTCCGCAAACAGTACGGATTGCGCGACGACCAGCCGGTGCTGCTGGTGCTCGGCGGCGGCTTCGGCATGGGGCCGGTCGCGGAGATCCTGGCCGAACTCGACAAGGTGCCGGGTCAATTCCAGACGCTGGTCGTGACCGGTCGCAACGAGGAATTGCGCCGCAAACTCGCCACGCAAACCCGCAAACATCCGACGCACGTGCTCGGTTTTTCGACCAACATGCATGAGTTGATGGCCGTCGCCGACCTCATCATCACCAAGCCCGGCGGGTTGACCACGTCCGAGGCGCTGGCGCTGGGCAAACCGCTGTTCATCCTAAACCCGATTCCCGGACAAGAGGCGGCCAATAGTGATTTCCTGCTCGAACGCGGCGCCGCCGCGAAAGTCAACCGCGTCGAAGATTTACCCTTTCGCATCGAAAAACTGCTGGGTTCGAAGAAACTGGCTGAAATGGCCAAAGCCGCCAAAGCCTTGGGCCGCCCGCAATCCGCCACAGCGGTCTGCCAGGAAGTTTTGAAACGGCTTTGCTGACGATCACAGGGATGACAAACTCATCCGTTGACAATTCCCCCTCTCCGCTCCATCGGATGGAGGGGAGAGGGCCGGGGTGAGGTGAGGTTTGCCCCGGTCATCTGAGATATCTCAGCCGGCGGACATGCAATCTGGCAGGACCACAAAAAATGAACGGGCCCTATCTCTTCATGCGCGGGCTGATCGGCCTGGCGTTGGGGTTTTATTTTCGGCGCGTTGAACGGTTTCACGCCGAACGCGTGCCGGCCGTTGGGCCGGTCCTGTTCGTGTCCAACCACCCCAGTTCGCTGAACGACTCATTCGTCATTGGCGCATCCGTTGGGCGCAAGGTGAACTTCATGGCCACCGTACAGCTCTTCCGTTTCCCGCCGCTTAAATGGCTGCTCCGGCATTGCGGCGTCATCCCGGTCAACCGGCTCAAGGACGATCCCAAGGCCATGCGTTCGGTGATGGACACGTTCGAGGCCTGTTTTCGTGTGCTGGAACGCGGCGAGGCCGTGGGTATTTTCCCGGAAGGCATCACGCACGACGACCCGCAACTGAAGGAGGTCAAATCCGGCGCGGCCCGGATGGCCCTCGAACTTGAACATCGTCACGGCGGGAAACTGGGCCTGCAAATCGTGCCCGTCGGCCTGACGTTCTCGGCCAAGGAAATCTACCGCAGCGAAGTATTGAGCAACTTCGGCGAACCCATCCGGGTGACGGAATTTCTCGCCGGCTACGAAGTCGAACGCAAGGAATGCATCCGCCGGCTGACCCAGGAGATCGGGACCCGGATCCAAAATCTCATTCTACACCTGCCGCAACTTGAACATGCCCGCGTCGTCGAGGCGGTCAAACGGCTTTATCTCGACCGGTTGCGGGCCGGGAACCGCATCATCCACGAGCCGGTGTCGCGTCAGGCGGAGAACCTGTTGCTGACGCAGGCCATCGCCAGGGCCGTGGACCTGGCTTTTGCCCAATACCCCGATCGCGCAGCGGCCTTTGCCACCAAACTGGACTTCTACGAACGCTGGCGGAAACGTCTCAAGGTATCTGACGATGCGCTGGCCGAATTTCCAGACCGGAAAAGGCTTCTGACCTCCAGCCTTTTTCGATGTGTGATGGCGGTGCTGGGCGCGCCGGTGGCGTTGTACGGCTGGCTTCACCGCTTCCTTCCGGTGAGAATCGCCCGCTTCGCCGTCACCTTTACGGAAGCGTCCAAGCGCAAGGCGCAAACCCCGCATGCCAAAATGATCGGTGGTATCGTCGCGTTTGCGCCGTGTTATCTGGTCTATGCCTTAATCTTCCACCACTTTTTCGGTTGGCCGGCCAGTTTGTGGTATGGACTGTCACTGCCGGTGAGCGGGTTGATTGCCTATTATTACCTCCGCAACATGCGCCGGCTCGGTGCCGCCATCCGCAATACGGCGATTTTGATTCGCGCGCCGCTGGCCGCCCGACGGCTGCTCCGGCTGCGGTCGGAATTGATTGCGGAGATCGAGTCGCTTCGTCCGGAAATCCAGGTGTGGCTGCAACCATCGCCAGATGCGTAAGCGCCAGTCTGAAGATGTAGCGTCAGCCATCCTGTCTGACGCAGGGCTTGGTTTCCAGCCGGCGGAAGAAATCGTCCGCAATCATTAATGCCATTGAAATCGCAGGCAGCGACGCCATGGCGGCGATTCTTCCGGGCGGCAGGATGCCGCCCTCTACAGCAGGCCGGGAGGGCCGCCGCTACATTTTCAGACTTGCAAGGAACATGAGGACAAAGCTGTCCGCCGAGCTCCCGGGTTGCCGAAGGCGATGGACAAAACCGAGGGTTCCGGCTAAAAGCATCGCGTCTCCAAACACTGGCGTGAAATGAAATTGAATCTAACCGGACGGCTTGCGTGGACAGCAGTTTTGTTGCTGCTGGTCCGGGACTGCGCCTTTGCCGAATCACCAGACACCGCCTTTGGACCCGACCGGCCGGTCGCGTCCGCCCGGACTGTTGAGGACTTTGATTCCGACTGGCGTTTCAGCAAAGGTGATTTCCCCGCCGCCG
>CAZKTW010000117.1:0-11120 GCA_964555775.1 uncultured Bifidobacteriaceae bacterium
GCTGCCCTCCCCATCAACCGTGGAACATTCAACATTCAACATTCAACATTCAACACCCAACGCCGAAGGACGTCTTCCCTTGAATGTTCGGCGTTGAATGTTGAGCATTGAATGTTGAGCGTTGAATGTTTTTTATTCTAGGGTTCAAGGCATGTAAGAAAAAATTTGCGGAAATCTCTCATTCCACCGTGTAGCCCAGATTCCGAAACCGTTGAAGTTTATAGATTAGCGCCCGGCGGCTGATGCCCAGCGCCTTGGCGGTCTCGGTGCGGTTGGATTTATGCTGGCGCAACGCCTGCAGGATGGCCTGCCTTTCAATCTCCTCCAATCGCTCCAGGTCGGCGGCTTCCGAGACTACGGGTGATGGCATCGCGGCACTCACGCGCGTGGGCAGATGCTCCGGCAGAATCAATTCGCTGCGGGAAAGCAGGACCGCCCGCTCCATGGCGTTGCGCAACTCGCGCACATTGCCCGGCCAGGGATAACGTTCCAAGCACGCTGAAACCGTGTCCGAAAACCGCGCGCGGCCCCTGGCAAATTCCTCGATGAACCGGCCGGCCAGCGGCAAAATATCCTCGCGCCGCTCGCGCAACGGCGGAACGTTCAACTCCACCACGTTCAAACGATAAAACAAATCCTCGCGAAAACGGCCCGCCTTGACTTCATCTTCGAGCACGCGATTGCTCGCGGCCAGAATGCGCGCGTTGGTGTGGACCTCGCGGTTGGAGCCCACGCGCTGAAAACGCCCGTCTTGCGTCACCCGCAACAACTTCGCCTGCAACGCGGGCGACATCTCGGCGATTTCATCCAGAAGAATGGTGCCTTCGTTCGCCTCTTCAAAACGGCCGATGCGCTGGGCGTGGGCGCCGGTGAACGAACCTTTTTCATGGCCGAACAATTCAGTTTCCAGCAGCGTTTCAGGGATGGCGGCGCAGTTGACCTTGACGAGGCGACCCGCCGCGCGTGAACTCCACGCGTGGATGACATCAGCCACGACTTCCTTCCCGACGCCGCTTTCGCCGGTGATCAACACGCGCGTCTCGGACGGGGCAATCAGTGAAGCGTCGCGAAAAACGGCCTGCATGAGCGGGCTGCGGGCAACCACGTAATCCGGCAACGGCGTTTCCAGTTTGAACGGGAGCGAAGCGGACCCGGAAATACCAGCGGCCTGGCGGACGGAACCCAGCAATTCATCCAGATCAATCGGCTTGGCCAGGTAGTTGACGGCGCCGTCGCGCATTGCGGCGACGGCATCGCGAACGTCGGTAAAAGCGGTGACCAACAGGACGGGCAACGTGGCGTGTTCCTTGCGCGCCAGCCGCAACGTCTCCAACCCGGAAAGTCCCGGCATCCGGACATCGGAAATCATCATGTCGAATTTTCTGGTGCGCAGGGTTTCCAGGGCCTCCTGGCCGGAACTGGCCGTGACAATTTCAAATCCCTGCCGGCCCAGAAAAGAATTCAGCAGGCTGCGCTGGCCCGGGTCATCATCCACAATCAGGATGTGCGGTAATTCGGCATTTTTTTTGCGCAATTCGGTAGCCACGCGGCAAGGCTAGACGATTACGCCGGTTGTCAAAAGAGATTTTGAGTAGGGACATCTCCCGGCCGAAATTTTCAGGCCGTGAGTTTCAAGTGGGTGATGCGGAATATGGCACCGTGCGGCTCGTTGGGCAGGCATTCAATTTCCCAGCCGTGCACCAGGACAATCTGCTGGACCACTGCCAATCCCAGCCCGGTGCCGTTCTGGTTGGTCGTAAAGTAAGGCTTGAAGATTTCCCGGCGGCGTTCGGGCGGAACCCCCGGACCGTCATCGCGAACTTCCAGGATCGCCTCGGACCCGTTGGTCTTCTGCGTCACAATTTGAATCCGGCCATTCCCGCCCACCGCCTGGATGGCGTTGAGCACGAGGTTGAACAGCGCCTGCCGGAGCAATTGCTCGTCCGCCTCGATGGTGATCGGCTCACCCGCGGTTTCGAGGCGGACCTTTTTTTCCTCAAGGTCATAACCCAGCGCGCGCACGACCTCGTTCACAACGGAATTCAGGGCCAGCTTCGAGCGGCGGACATCCCGCGGCCGCGAGTAGTTGATGAATTCATTCAACTGCGCGGTGACCTTGTCGGTCTCCTCCACAATGGCGCGGGAGCGGTCCCGGATTTCCGCCGAGGCTTCGGGCTGCTTGGAGAGCATCTGGGCCATGCCCCGGATGATGTTCAGCGGGTTGCGCGTCTCGTGGGCGAGGCCGGCGGCGGCCAGGTTCATTTCCTTCAGGTGCGAATTCAATTCGCTGGCGCGGATGAGACGGATTTGAAGTTCCGAGGACGTGGTCACGCTGCGCCAGGCCAAACCGGAACCCACGACCGAGATGGCCGCCAGCACGGCGATGACGGAGCGGAGCCAGAGATCATATTCAAAGGCCGCCCGAAGCGTTTGGGTGGACATGACGATGACAAAACTGTGCACGCCCTGTTTTTGACGAAGGGCCTGGTATTCCTCTTCGCTCATCCAGCGGGGGCGGCCGAAACGGGGACGGCCACCGCCATCGCGGGAGCGCGCCCGGTTCGGGTCATTTTCTCCCGGCGGCGCCGCGATTTCACCGGGACTGCCGCTGGAAACAGCCGCGGGATTGGACGGATCTTCCGGCCGCGGTCCGGGAGGTGGCCCGGGAGGAGGCAGGCTCATTCGATTGGTGGCATAGCGATTGGTAAAATCCTGCCGGGACAGGATGATGGGCAGGTTGGTGCCCTCGATGTCGTAAGTAAGATTCGTACCCAGGTCCACCGGATTCACAAGCGTGACGGTCTGGGCATTCCAATTTTCCGTCGTCCCAGCGGCGCCCCGGCTTTGAAGATCAATGCCCGTCCCAGCGGAAGCGACCATCTCGCCCGCTGCGTTCAATAGTGCAATGCCGTTTAATTCAGTTTTATCCTGCTTGAGCAATTCGGTCAGCGAAGCTTCGAGCCGTTCCTTGGAAACCACCCCACCAAAACGCCGTTGCGAGCGGAGCACGATGCCGAGCGTGGTGGAAATATCCTTGGCCCGGTTCACGAGCGCCGCACGGGCCTCGTCCCGGACCCGAACATGCTCGGCCACCTGCCAGACAACCACCAGCACCCAGACTCCCAACAGGAGACCGTAGATCAGGGTGCTGCGGCGTTTCAGCTCCATAAATTATGTTTCGTCAGGCAACCTTCTGAAAAAACCTTCCGTCTTATCGGCCCTTCTTCACCGGCAACCGGTCCAGAAACTGGTCGAGTTGCTGTTCAGAAACCGAGTTGGTGATGAGTTGCGACTGGCCGATTTCGTGGGTGGATAGCGCCGCCAACTGGCCCGGCGCCTGGACAATGTGCGGGGTCAGGAAAATCAGCAATTCCTGCTTGGAATCGCTTTTCGAACTGGATCTAAACAGTTGTCCGAGGACCGGTATGTCCCCGAGCAGCGGAACCTTGCTGTCGTTCGACGCCTTGTTGTTGGCAATCAAACCACCGATGACGACGGTCTGCCCGTCGGGGGTGACGACCACCGTGTTGGCGGAACGTTTGTTGATGTTCGGCGCAAATACAGCGGACGAAAACAGGCTGCCTCCCGCAATCACCTGTCCGGGAGTCGAGGTGTCAACAGACGTTTCCTGGGGTTGGAGAATCATTTGAACCAGGTTGTTGGCGCCAATGAACGGCGTCACATCCAGTTGGATGCCGACGTTTTGGTAGGACCCATTGATGGTGGGAATGGTGGCGCCCGAATTGCCGACCGAGCTAAAGGCAACCCCGCTGGGCAGGAAAATGCTTTGCCCGGCCACGATCTCCGCCAACTGCCCGTCGCGCGCGAGGATGGATGGACGCGACAGGATTTGCGCCTTGCCGGCCTGGGAGATGGCCTTCAATGTCGCCTGAAAGTCCGAGCCGACAATCTGGTAGAAACCGCCGCCCGTGCCGGTGCCCGGCGACAACGACCCGAACTTGCTCGCCTGACCGAGCGCGTTGAAATTGGTCACGACCGTGTTCACCCCGGACAACCCGAAGATGTCACCCGCACTGCTGCTGATCGCATTGTTATTGGCCCAACCGCCTTCGATGCCGATATCCGACGAGTTGTTATGCTGCACTTCCATGAAAACAACCTTGATCAACACCTGCCGCATCGGACTGTCGAGATGACTGATGACTTCCTGGATCTGCGCCGCCGTCTGTTCGTCGGCGATGACGACAATGTTGTGCGTGTCCGGATCCACGGAAAATGTGGCGGTGCCAACGCTGCCGTTGTTGTTGTATTGGCTGCTGCTGCTGCTGTTGTTGTTGCGGTTCCCACCAAAGGCCCCACCGCCAAAGCCACCAAAGCCACCGAAACCGCCAAAGCCACCACCGCCGCCGGGGCGTTGTTGGGCGTAAACTTCCATGGCGGTGCAAAACAGCACGGCCAAAATGCCGGCCGTATATTTTTTGAACGGTTGTGTTTTCATAATTTGTCCTGGGTCAAATGGTTCGCTTGAATTTCCTTAAAACAGGTTGCCGCCACCGCCCGCACCGCGCGTGCCCCCGCCGCCGACGCCGGTTCCGGTGGTTGACGTGGAACTTCCGGTCCCCCCGGAGGTGGCGTTTTGCGTTTCGCGATTCATCAAGGCGCTGTTCTGCGATGACGAGCCCGTACCCGTGCGGGAGGTGGTGCCATTGCCCCCGAACATGTTTTGCAACACCTGCAGGGTTTGTTGCGGGTCACCATTGTCCATGTGATACACAAAGACCTTTTGATCGCGGGTTGAAGCCACGTCCAGTTGTTCCATCATCCCGGCGATTTCCTGCATCAAGTCCTTGGAAGCGGTCACGACGACAGAGGAAGTTCGCGGGTCCGCGACGGCAACAACCTGCGATTGCTTTTGGACCCGGGAGTTTGCATCTGTGCCACCCGCCGCAGCGCCACCGCCGCCGCCTCGTCCGCCACCACCCCCAAAACCGGGAAAGCCGCCACCACCGCCGAAACCAGGAAAGCCACCAAACCTGCCACCGCCGCCGAACCGGATTGGCGATTGGGTCCCGTTGCCCGATCCGCCGCCCGACGGAAAAATCTGGCCCAGTTCACTGGCCACATCGGCCGGACTGGCGTGTGTCAGGTGAAATACGCGGATTTCCGTTTCTCCCTCGGCGCTGTTGTCGATCGCCCGGATGATCTCGGTGAGATGCCGGATATTCGACTGCGTGTCGGTAACGACAATCGAATTGCCTGCTTCATTTGCAACGATCGTCGCCTGGGGCGAAACGAACGAAGACAAATCCGACACCAGTTGCCGGGCTTCAACAAACCGGATGGGAATGATCTGCGTGACGATCTCGGCGTTGTCCGGGATGCTGTCCGGATCATTGCTGGTCTTGACCGGAATGTTGCGCGTCTTCGCGTCGTTCTTGCCCACAATCGTCAGGGTCCGCCCGTTGCGGATTGCGGCGTAACCATTTTTGTTCAGAACGGCATTGAGCAAATCCACCGCTTCATCCCGGGTCATGGGATGGCTGCTGATGACGCTCACCGTGCCGCTGACCGGCGTGTCCAGCACGATGATAAATCCCGCCGCGTCGCTGAGATAATTCAAAACCATCTCCAACGGCACATTGCGAAAATTCAAACGCAGCTCGTCGTAATTTGTGCCGGTCACTTCCCCGGACGGAACAAAACCCGGGGTCGCAGCTTCCGGGGTTCCGCCGGGGTCGGCGGCCGGTGCCGCCGGTTGAACCTCTGTCACTGGCGCGGACGCTGAATCTTGTCCGTTGGGCGTCCCTCCCACCGGTTGTGCGGCGGCCGCGGCCGGCATCGGCGCGGCAATGGGTTGGTCAGGTGCGGCCGACATGCTGTTGCTGTCGGTTATTTCGACCGGCACGGTTTGTGCCGCTGCCGACATGAGCAGCCCGAGAATGCAGGCCACTGGAAGGGTTCGTAAGCTCAAGGTTTTCATTTTAATTCCTGTTCTCTTTGTTGCATCAGTTTCTTTAGGACATCGTTTCCTTCAAGGCTGGGATCGGCACTGGGTGGCGGCGACCCCGTCGCCGGGGCGCTGGTCTCCGTCGTGCTGACGGGTGGTTCGCCCGGCCCCGCCAGTTGCCATCCGCCCCCCCCCTCCTGCCGCATCTGCGCGCCCACCTTCATTTCAACCGCCTTGCCGGCGGATTCCAACTTGACGCCGCGCAGCGTGATTTCCACCACCTTGTAACCGGCAATGGCGCCATTTTGAGTCAAAACTTTACGGTAGTCGGTTTCGGTGCCGTCAAAAAAAGCGAGCATTCCCTTTTTATAACTCATCGTGCCGGCCAGCGAAAAGGCAGGGACCCGATTGTTGGTCGTCCGCCGTACGGACCGGGTGGTGTGCGGAAAACGGTTGGGGTCAAAAATATTCCGGTCGGCGATGATCCGGAAGGACGAGTAATCCGTGCCGGCGGTCGTATTGGTCGGCTGCGCGGCGGCGAAAAAACCATTGGCCAACCCGATCACCAGCAGCCCGGTGAGCAGGACAACCTTCCGGAGACTGCGGCTGGCATTCCCAAAACGCGGCGGCATTCCTGGGAGCGCCGGCGTCTCGCCGGCCAGTTCGTTGTCCACACGCCGGCGGGACGCCACCGCTCCCAGGACGGGTTTACCGATGGTATTGGGATGGCTTTTGTTTTGTCGCCTCGGGTTCATTGTGCTTTTCCTTGCGCCAGCAGCACCAGCCCGCTGATTTGGAGGTTGAGCGTGAGCTGCTGGCCGGTGTTGTCACGCGTGCTGAACTCCACCGATTCGAGTTTCAGCCCCATCGGATCTTTTTCCATATCGTAAATAAACCGGCTCACCGTGTTGAGATCGCCGGAGGCTTCGACCCGGCAGTTGAGCGTCATGTAATCGTCCGAGTCGTTTTTCCACTGCGGCATGATGCCATTGACATCGGCACCGCTCTCCCGCGACCAATTGTCGAACGCCTTGAGCATCTGTTGCTCCGCCATCGAGGTGTTGTTCGGCAGGGTGTTCGTGCGCATCTGATCCCAGTGGCTGCGGAGGCTGGCTTCGCGCTGGATCAACTGCCTGCCATCATGCACCTTGGCGCGCAATTCGGCGACCGTTCCCGCCCGCACCTTCCACCATTTAAGCAGCGGCTCAAAAACCAGCTGGTCGGCCGCGTACAGCACTCCCATGGCCACCGCCAGGACGATCAACAGTTGCTGGCGATTTTCAATTTTCATTGCCGCCTCCTTTGCCCCATCGAAAGTCAAATGTGAATTGCATCGGCGATTTGCCGCGGATGTTGCCCACCTTCAAGTCGGTCACTCCGTCCGCCGCGCGCAATTGGCTCAGGGTCCGTTGCAGCGCGGCGCTGTCGCGCGCGGTGCCGGAACAGTTCACCTGGTTGCCGTCGTGGATTTCCACCGTCTTGGCCGTGACGGCGCCGTCCTCGGGAAACGCCGCCGTGAGTTGCCGCATGATGCTCAGGCTCTGAAAGGATTCGTCGAACCACGGGCGGTATTGCCGGATTTGTTGCTGCAACCCGCCCAGTTCCCCGGCCTTCGCCGACATCGCCGACCATTGCGAGCGCAGCAGCATCAGTTGAATTTCCTGGAACAAAAACAGCCCCCCGGCAATCAACACCACTCCGGCCGCCGCCGCGCCGGCAGATCGCAAGCGGCCGGAGGAATATTTCGCAGCAATCTGCTGCCAGGCGGTCGGCTTCGGTGGCAAAAATTCAAACCCCGGCGCCTGTCCCGCCAGCAGCCGGGCGGCCAGGCTGAACGCCGGCGAAACCAGTGTTGCCGGAGGAAGTTGAAGGCCAAACTCAGCCGGCGCATAAGCCGGCATCAGTTCAACACTCAAACCCATCGGCTCAAATCGCAATTCCATTTCATCGGCCAGGGTTTGCGCCAGATCGCGGGGTCCGAAAATGCGGATGCGGCGCACGGATTGGCGCAACGCGGCGGGCAGTTGAACCAGCGTGATACGCGCTTCTCGCGCCACGAGATCGGCATGCAAGGTGCGCCGGGAACCTTCATTTTCGACCGCGCCTTCCAAAGCCCGCAAGGCTGCCACGCCACCGCCACAGGTGATTTGCAAGCCCACCTGGCTTTCACCTATGGCCAGCGCCAGCACCCCGTCTGAAGCCCCGCTCTCTGGGCTGGCGTTTTGGATCATGGCTCCATCACCGGGCCGGGTCGGAGGCCGGCGCTCCGGGGATTGCAGAGCCGCCAGGCCGGGTGAAAAACTGACCGGTTTCAATTTCGCCGCCGCCAGCACCTGTTCCAGCGTCGCCAGCTGGCTGTTGGGAATACCGGCCAGGGTCACGTATTGTTTGCCTTCCGGCAATGCACATCGCGAATGGGCCAGCCGCAGCGTCGCAACGTCGGTGGAAAATCCACGCTCCGCCTCCAGTTGCAGCAGGCCCGCGGCATCCGCTTCCGGCAGCGGCGGCAGTTCGGTTTGCGCTGTGAGCGCCCATTTCAACGGCACGCCCACCACGCAGCGGCGCTCGCGCACGCCGGCCGCATCCAGGGCGTTGCGAATCTCGCGCCCGACCAGCTCCGGCGCCGCCGTCAGCGGATCAAGCGAAAGGGTCACGGAGAAGGTCTGCTGCACCTGCAGCGAGCCGTTGGGGCGGCGGAGCACGACGCCTTCGAGGCGGCTGCCGTCCAGCACGAGGCCCAGCAGGCTCGTCAATTTCTTGCGTCTCGAAAAATTGATCTTCAAAACATTTTTCATTGCGTTTCCTTCGCGACCCAGGCGGCGCGGGCCTTTTCCCCGAGCGCCCAGCCCAGCCGGCTGAGATCCTGGCGGTAGATGATCTTGGGCGAGCCCTCACTGAGGTCGAAAATGAATTTCACCCGCCGGTAGCCGCGTCCGAACGGGCCCACCGCCGCGATGTCCGCCGTGAATTGAAAGCTTTGCGTGGTGATGAAATCACGATTCACGCCCGCCAGGGCCTGAACGACCGCGTGATTGTTGCCGAGGGCGTCCACCAGCCAGGCAATGGTATTGAGGTTGCCCGGGTTTTGCTGGCGGTAGGTCACCAATGATTGCGCCGCGCCAGATGCGGTGCTTTGGTCCACGCCCAGGCCCATGAACAGCGCCGTCATCACGGTGGCGCCGGCGGTGTTGATGTTCAGCAGGCCGTTCGTGTAGAGATTGGTGGTGTCGGTGAAACCGGAGGCCACTTGCGCAAACTCGGTCGAGGTCATTCCGCTGGCCAGATAGAATCGCAACAGATTATTATAGGTGGGAGCCGGGGCGGCGCCACCGAAACCGAGCCGGGTCATGATTTGAGTGGCCCGGCCCGAGCCCAGGCCGGTTTGCAGCAGGCTCCGCAACTCCGCCTGCTTGTTCACATTGGTGAGCATGCTGCCGTCGGAATGAAAATTCGGCTGGCGGCTGTAAACGGTCACATATTCAAACAGGCCCGGGTCCAATGTGCCGTTGCCGTTCACGTCGGTTTCATTGACATCGAGCACGCCGTTGCGATTGATGTCCTCGCCGACCAGCAGGTCGATGGTGGCGCCGTACACCAGCCGCAATTCGTCCACCGTTTCAAACGGGAACTCTTTTTCGGCGTACCCCGACTGGGCGTAATTCAGGGCGTAGGCGCCCAAGCTGTTGGTGCTGCGCCAATCCACGATCGCGCTGGCAAAATCGAACGTCATGTTGGGCAGATAGGAAAGCGCGTTGGTGCCCGCCCGGTTCAAGCTCAGTTTCGACGCTTCGTCCACGAGGCCGAAATAAGGTTCGGCAGAAGCCGTGCCGGCCGGATCGCGGCCGATGATCCAGAAATGGGCGTCACCCACCGGCACGGCCTCGCTCGCAAATTGAGTATTGTTGGGCGCCGCGCCATTGGTCGCGAAATTCGAAAGCACGAAACCGACGTACCGGGCCGCGCCTTCAATGGCTTGTTCGGCCGCAAGGCCCGTGACGCGATTGTCCGAGGCGCGGAGTTCAAATGTCATCGAATGCGCAAAATAGAGCGCGATGCTGACCAGCCCGATGGCAATCCAAAGCACCAGAATGAGCACCGAGCCGGCCTCGGAGCGCGGGTGTTCCTTCAGTCGTGATGTTGGCTGGCGCAGTTTCATTTCAAGTGTTCGTGCGCGATTGCGAATCAATCGGTACCAGGATTTCCAGCGGCAGCGGGCGCGTGGTCCCGCCATTGTTTCCCGCCATCTGGATCAGGACCCGGACGGCCACCGGCAAATTGGTGTTTGCCGACGTCACATCGGTGGTGTCCCAGGCATCGAGCCACTGCGTGCCGTCAAAGCAGGAAAACCGGATGCTTTCAATGCCGCCCATCAGCCACTGGTCTTGAACGTCAAGCGCCGCGGTGCTCAAGAGATTGCGCGTGACGCTGCGGATCAAATCCTTGCCCGGCGCGGTGTGGTCGGCGGGGTCTTTCAATTCATAAGTGACCCTTTGGATGTCGCCCCATGGTTCGTTGTCATACAATGTGCCGGTGGCCGTGAACATTTCGACGGCCACGGGCAGGCTCATGCCGATGCTGGTCACGGCCCCGGCCTTGAAGTCCCCGGTTAAAATGCCATTGGGCTCCGGCGGCACCACACATTGCAGGTCGCGGCGCAGAACGGTGAGCGCCTGGCTCACGGGCGTCGCCTCATCCACCGCCGCCTGGGTCACTTCCCGCAGATGCAGCGCACTGAAAAACACGGCATTGATCGCCACCAAAACAATGGCGGCGATGCCAATCGCCAGGATCATTTCCACCAGCGTGAACGCTCGCACTGAAGGCCGAGGATCGAAGGTCGAGGATCGAGGGCAGAAAAGCTTCCGCGCAACACGCGTTGGCTTTCGACTCTCGACTCTCGACTCTCGACCAGAGAGACAGTTTGAATTGATTCTCATCGTTGCAAATTCATCGTCGGGTTAAGCATCTGCAGACTGGCCAGCGTACTCAGCTTCACCGAATAGTCCCTGCCCTGCGCCGTATATTTTACTTCCGCCGTGAGCAACTGCATCGAATCCTGCGGCCAGTTCTGGCTGCTCAAACTCCAGTGAAATTCCTGCGCGCCTTCCGCCACTGTTCCGTTTTGCGTGCCGTTGCTCCAGTTGGTCAGCACGAGGTTCTCGTTCAAAACCCGGTCCGCCACGCGCGCCGCCGCGCCTTTGCGCGCGGCCAC
>CAZKTW010000118.1:0-11117 GCA_964555775.1 uncultured Bifidobacteriaceae bacterium
TTCGCCGCGCTCGGCACGGCGTCCTGCAACTGCGCCAGATAGGCGATGCCGCCGACCTGTTCGAGGAGCTGCTGGTCCTTGAGCCGCTGCTGGACTGTGATGACATCAATCGCCTCGCGCGTGTCGAACATGGTCACGAGCGCCTCGAAGATCGTCTGATGCCGCAGGTCGTAAAAAACGTCCTTGCCGTCCCCCCGGATTTTTTCCAGGCATTCACCCATGCACTCGTTCGGTGAAAGCAGGACGCAGCCCAGCACACCCATCTCAGCCTCGGGCGAATGGGGTGGCAGGCGGTCAACGGTGGGGCCATGCTGTTGCGCGGCTTTCTTTCGGCGCGTTTTTTTCAAGTCGGCGGCAGCCCCGGCGGTCTCGGAAACGGAATCAATCATGGCGCAACAAGAGGGGAGTTCTTCCCCGCAGGCAAAGCTGACTTATTGGTTTTTGATAACACGATCTTCACAGGCGACCGAAAGTACTTCTTGAGGTGAATATCTTCAATGAGTTTCAGTTGGAAACGTGGCCTGGAAATTAACGCTATTCCAGGTAACAGGGGCACCGTTTAATAGGCTGCGGGAAAAGCGGCGGAGGGCCGCCGAAGTCCAAGACGCCGCGCCTGACACGATGTTTGCAAAAATGCGCGAAGCGTCCTGGAGTGCGCCAGCCCTCTGGCGCTCTGCCAGCAGAAAAAGGTCCGCCAAATATCCACTGAGCGTTTGTAAGCCAATCCCAATGTGAACTGCCACAGAAACAAAATGCAAAATGCTGCCACCGGCGATTTTGAATCCCCGGTTGGACACCGGTTGTCCCGACAGCATGATTGGATTTTGACCCCGGCCGATTCACTGACCCAAAACAACCCCGACGATTTGGGGGATCTGGTCCGGATGGATTGATTTGTCTTCAACCAAATGGCGGTCATTTTTCTTCATGCCGAGGATGCGCCGTGCGTCGGCCGGGCTGGCGATGGGGCGCCCGATGGCTTGCGCCACCCGGACGACCCGCTCGATGAGCCGGACGTTGGTGGCCGGGTCGGTTTTTTCCGCGTCCATCCAAAGATTGTCTTCCAGGCCGACGCGCACGTGGCCGCCCATGGCGATGGCCAGATTGTTGACGGGAAATTGAAAACGGCCGATGCCGGCAGCCGACCAGACCGTGCCGGCCGGCAACGCATCCACCATATGGATCAGATTGCGGGCGGAGGCGGCCAATGTGCCCAGCGATCCCAGAAGCAAATTAGCGTAAAACGGGGCCTGAAGGAATTCCCGGGGAATCATGTAATCGCGCACGTAGTCAATCATGCCGATTTCAAAGAATTCCAGTTCCGGCACCACACCGCGTTCCTTCATGGCGGTGGCCAGTTGACAGACAATTTGAGGAGGATTCACCGACGCCGCCGCCGGAAAATTCATGGAACCGGGCGTGAGCGAGGCCAGATCCGGCCGGCAGTCCAGCATGGCGGAGCGTTTGTCAAAATCCGACCAGAGGCGTCCGCTGGTGGATCCGGAAATCAACAAACCGGGACAACTTGAACGAATGCCTTCGATGATCGCCTGATAAATTTCCGGGCGCCACGTAGGCGTGCCGTCCTCACTCCGTGCATGCACGTGAAGAATCGAGGCGCCGGCGTCGGCGCAGCGGCGGGCTTCGGCGACAATCTGCCCGATCGTTATGGGAACCGAGGGATTGTCCGCCGACATGGGCACCATGCCGGTGATGGCGGCATTGATGATCAGCGGTTGTATGGAGGTTTGCATGGCCTATTGAGTTGTTGACGGAGTAATCATTTCCCTTCGATCCCTTCTTTGACGACCTTGGCCGGCACGCCGACCACGAGGACATGGTCCGGCACATCCCTGGTGACCACCGATCCCGCGCCGATGATGCTGTGCGCACCGATTGTAATGCCATCCACGACCGTGGCGCCGATGCCGATGTAGGTTTGCGGCCCGAGGTGACAGTTGCCGGCGATGTTTACGCCAGGTTGAATGGTCACATAATCTTCAATGGTCGTGTGGTGGCCTATCGTCACGCCGCGATTGATCTGCACATAACGTCCGATACGCGTAAAGCCCGCAACAATGCAGCCAATATTCAGGCTTGTTCCCTCCGCCAGAGTGGATTTTTTCGAGACCATGGCGGTGGGGTGAATGAGGGTGGCGAACGGGAAACCCAGTTCCTTGACCTGCTGGACGTAACGGTCGCGGTGGGTGGTGGAAAGGCAACAGATGACGGCGTGCGTCTCGCGCAGCGGCGGAATGTCATCCACCCAATGAATCGGCAGTCCGCCATGGCGTTGGCCACACCGTTGGCGGTCCAGATTTTCCACAAATCCGGTGACTTGAAATTGCGGGAGATCGGAGAAGGCGTCGGCAAACACCAGGGCATACTGGGTGGTGCCGAGTATCAACAACGGTTGCGGGTTCACGGGATCACTCCGTTCAGTTTGCGTAATTTTCGGCGTTGTGTGGCCAGACGGACGTGCCGCAGAAAATGGCCGACTTGGGTAATAACCAGATCGGTGGCCGTCTTGGGCCCGATGCCGACCCAATGACTGGCCAGCACCGCTTGGACGGCAGCAGCTCCCGACGGCCCGAAGTCGGGCCGCGACACTGGAATCAATTCCGGCATGGCATCTGGAGTTTTGCCACCTGGCCCAATCCGCTCAATTTCTTCGCGGCTCGCAGGAGCGTCAGTTCGTGATGGCACAGGTGGGCGGCGGCAGACGTAACCTGACAAATTTTTTCCGGGTCGTCGAGCAGTTTGCAGATGACCTCCGGCATCTCATCCACCGTGGCGGCGATATAATGGACGCCGGCAACCATGGGATGTTCGTCATCCATCGGTTCGCTCACCACCAGCGCCCCACACTTCGCCGCCAGCAGAAAACGAATCCACGCGGGGTTCCAGGAATAATTGTGCAGGCTGACCAGGATACGGGTGCGATTGAGCCATTCACAACGTTGTTCGCCGTGACAGCTGTTCGTCACCTGTGTTAGCGGGACGCCCCTCTCCCCCAGTCGCCTGCTCAATTGTTCGAGCAGGGCCACCCGCCGGCCATATTTTACAGCACCCAGAAAACCGACCGGGATGTCCCGCGACAGTCCCCGATCGCTGCCCATTTCTTCATGCGCGCCAACCGGAATGAAATGCGCGGCGATTCCGCGGTTGGTGAGGAAACGTCGGCGCTGGTTTGTGCTGACCGCGTAATGGTCCAACCACCCTTCCTTGTGGCTGTCCAGAATCCTTCGCCAGTTGGCCATCACCGCGCGGACCTGCACCCAGTCGAAATCGCCGCCGACGCTGCGTTGGATCAGCCGGCTGGTTTTGCGGTAGCCCGGGGCGGAACACTGTTTGTTGGCCCATTCGCGCAGACGGAACAAAGTGCATAATTTTTTCCAACGCGGCATGGCGGCGGCGGACTGGTGCAGCCAGAAACGGTCTCTCCAGCGAGAAGCCTTGAGACCCGCGGCCTCTGCTTCCGGCGGCAGATTCTCCGGCGGCAACGGATCCAGCTGCCATAAGATGGTCGTCGGGCGCTGTGAGCCGCAGTTTTTCAGCCTTCGGCAATACACCGGATAATTGCCGAGGTTGGTCAACAGGAGCAGGACATCCGCCTCAAACCCTGCCGGATCGCCGTCCTGCACCAAGACGTTTGGGAGACCGAGTTGTTGCAGGCAGCGGCAGACGGCCGTCGAAAGTTCCAGATCAAGGGGTACTTTCTTCGATTGAATGGCAACCGCCCAGCGGGTTTGGCTCACTTCACAGAAATATGAATTTCGCCGGAAAGCGTCAAGGCTGGGGAGGATGCGTCCGGCCGCCGGCGATGGGGCTTCGGCGCCGGTTTCAACTTTTTGATTTTTAACTTTGTGTTGCGAACCGAAACAACTTAAAACTTAATGCTCAAAATTAAAAAAGGGATGAATCGCAAGCCATCATTGCTCGTCGTTTTCCTGACGGTCTTCATCGACCTCATCGGTTTCGGAATCGTTGTGCCGCTGGTGCCCATCTTCAGCCGGCATTACGGCGCGGGCGGTTTCGTCATTGGTGCCATCATTGCCTCGTTCTCCGCCATGCAATTCGTCTTCTCGCCGGTTTGGGGAAGATTGTCCGATCGGCATGGTCGCCGGCCGATTTTGCTCATCAGCACCGCCGGCGCGGCGTTTTCCTACGTGCTGTTCGCCATCGGGTCGGGTTTTGAAAATCATTCCATTGCGCTGTGGGTGCTGTTGGTGTCCCGTATCTTTGCCGGCATCTGCGGCGGCAACATCACCGTGGCCCAGGCTTATATCGCCGACATCACGCCGCCGGAAAACCGCTCGAAACGGATGGGGCTCATTGGCATGGCCTTCGGGTTGGGCTTTATTTTTGGTCCTGCGCTCAGCGGCATCGCCTTGAAATTGTTTGGCAGCACCGGCCCGGGCTGGACGGCGGCGGCTCTTTGCGCGGCAAATTTTTGCCTCGCGTTTTTCATCCTGGCTGAAAGTTTGAAACCTGATTCCAGCCAGGCAACCCAACGTCCGCATCTGGCCCAATGGGGGCATACGCTGGCGCAGCCGAAGATCGGCCTGCTCATCCTGATATTTTTCCTGGCAACGTTCGCCTTCAGTTGCTTTGAAAGCACCCTGCCGTTGCTCGTCAGCGACAATTTCAATCTGGGCATCACCGTGGATGAAACCAAACCCGCGACCACGGTCATTGCGCTGTTTGTTTTCTGCGGCATCATCGGCGCCTTTATCCAGGGCGGGGCCATCGGGCGGCTGGTCAAAATGTTCGGCGAACCGAAACTGATTGCGCTGAGTCTGCTCCTGACCGGCATCAGCCTGATTCTCCTGCCGTACATCAAGGGCGAGGGCCAGCTCAAGTGGCTGGCGGTACTGCATGCGACCGACTGGCCATGGATTAAGATGCTTCTGGCGCTGGCCCTCCTGTCGATTGGCTCCGGCCTGACCCGTCCGCCGTTGTTTGGTTTGCTCTCGAATCTCGCCCCCGCGAACGAGCAAGGGGCCACCATCGGAGTGGCGCAAAGTGCCGGAGCGTTGGCCCGCATTGTTGGTCCGCTCTTCGCCGCGATCCTTTACCTGCGCATCGCACCATTGCCTTACGTTTTCTGTGGCGGCCTGTCCATTCTGGCCGCCTTGTTGACGTGGTTGTATCTTTGCCGGAAAGATTCTTCTCCAGTTGGCGTTGCCGGAATTCAACCGCAATAAACTGGATGGTTGGGACATCGCGCTGCAATGTCCCCGCCCGCATAACAGCGGGCGGAATGAATCAAGTTCGCCGCGTAAATTTCTCCTTTCAACACTTGCGCCGCTGAACGCGGCGCTGACGGCGCAGCGCGCCGTCCCCACCCTCCAAAAATGCAGGCGGCGGAATTGACTGCTTCGCACCCAGCTTTGCAGAACAACCCGCCGCCTTTCCACTCACACGAGCAGAATCGTTATTCGCCCGGAGGGGGTCCGTCCGGTGCGCCTTCCGGAGGCGGCATCTGGTCGTCATTCGCTGCGCCGCCGTTTTGTCCGGGCGGTGGCCCCATGTGCGGACGTGCTCCGATGAACTCATCCGGGGTCAGTTTGCCGTCGCCATTCTTGTCCAGTGCTTTCAACGCGGCGGGCGCGTTGGCGATTTCACTGGCGTCAATCACGCCGTCACCGTTCACGTCGAGCGCTTTCAAAATCGCCGGCTGTGGCGGACGGGGTGCATCTTTCGGTGCATTCGCCGGCAACGCCGGCAGGTATTCGTCTGTCGTCAGTTTGCCATCGCCGTTCTTATCCAGAGTCAGCAGCGCGGTGCTGGCATTGGCGATCTCCTTGGCGTCAATCACCCGGTCATGATTGGCGTCCAGCGCGGTAACGAGGGGCAGGGGCGGCGGATGATGATGGCCCGGCCCCGGACCGTTCGGAGGTGGCGTGCCGCTGTCGTCCTGAGCGTTTACGCACAGCGCCGACGCTCCGAGCGCCAGCAGTGCGATGGTGATTTTCATTTTTGTTTTCATGTTCTTTCTTTCTCGGTTGTGTTTATGCCGGGTGCAATCTTCACGCTCACTCTACACGCCGGAACCTTAAGTGAACGTGAAGGTTGAAAATTTGCGGATTAATTTTCCACCCGGATCGGCGTGGTGGCCGGCGCCAGAAACCGTTGGCGACTTCAACCAACCAGTGCTGTGGTGGCAACCCGGGTTGGAGCGGGGGTCAAATCTTCGGGAATCAGACTGTACAGGCAGGTATTGTGCCTCTGGCCGGCCAGCACCAGCCGGTTTCGCAGGATGCCTTCGAACCGCGCGCCGGCTTTTTCTGCCACCCGCCGGCTCGCCGCATTGTGGCTGGGGACCAGGATCTCCAGCCGGTGCAATCCCAATTCCTTGAGTCCAAACTCCGCGATCAACCGTGTGGCTGCCGTGGCCACGCCGCGTCCGGCGCAACTCCGGCGTACCCAGTAACCAATATTCGCGGTCCGATGCGTCTGATCAAGGCGGTTCAATCCGATGCTGCCGAGCAGGGTGCCGGCCTCCAAATCAACCATGGCAAGGTTATATTGTTCTCCCTTTTCCCAGTCAGACCCGCTTTGGGCCACGAACGCCTGGCTGGCCGCCAATGAATAACCCGGGCGGCACCAGGTCATGAACCGGCAAAGTTCCCGGACCGATTCATGCACGGCATCAAACAATTGCGGCGCGTCCGCCGGCTCAAATCGCCGGAGGCCAACCACGTTATTCGTCAAAAATAGCGGTTTCATTGCTGTTTTTCCTGACTCCTCGGCGGTCACTTTAGATGCCCGAACGTTAAGCACAGATTAAGATGGATGTTTTGCCCGTCGGAGTCCAGCCGTTGTCGCATCCTGTCGGAAACTGTTTTGCGGGCGGGCTGCGCGGGTGCATTTCATCCCGGCCGACTAGGGGCCATTGGTGCTTCCCGGAATCCGGAAGGCGACATAATAAAACCCGTTCGACGCTTTTTCGTTCAGATACAGATCGAGCGTGCCGTTGCTGGTCGCCATGAACCTGTTGGTATTGATGGCGCCGGTTTGGGTCAGCGAAAACGGCAGCGCGGCCCAGCCCAGGTTGTTGGTCAGTGATGATGTGTCCCAGTTGGTGATGCCGCTGCCGGCGTTCAGCAACGACGGATTGCCATAAACCTCGTAGCCATAATTCGTGTACGCGGGAACGCTGACCTTGAACCGGTTTGTGCCCCCCGGTCCCGGTACTTGCGTTCCGGCGACAATCAGGCTCCCGCCGTTGGGATACGTGATATCAATCGGCGTGATGCCGACGACAAAATCAAAGTTCGCCGCCACGGCTCCGGTGGTGGAATCCACGGTCGTGTAGGCCAGGTTGACCGCGGCCTGTTGCGTGCTGGTGAGCGAACTGAAAACCGAGTCGTTGGCATTCTGCAGCGACCACGCGGTGGATGTGTTGTCGCCATGGGAATCCGTGACGTAGGCTGTTTCATTCCAGAACAACTGAGTGCAATAACGGCCATATTGGCCGGGCACCGTGACTGCCAGGTGAAAGTGGCGCGCGCGTCCGGTGTACAGGCCGGCCTTGATGGTGCGGAATTTGTACCCGCCGTTGGCGCCGGTGAGAAACTGGCCGAAACCCTGGAAATTCGCATCGGCGGCGGAATTGCGCGCCGAAGTGGCGGAATAGATGTAGTTGCCGCCGTTGTCGGCGTGCCAGATTTCCAGCAGCGCGCCCTTGATCGGATTGCCGCTGCCGTCGAGGACGCGTCCGGTGAGATAGGTGATTTTTCCCGTCGCCGCCGTGAGGCTGTCGTTCAGGTAAAGCAGGTCGTTGTCCTTGTCGAGCGGGATGTTGTTGGGCAATGGATAGTAGGGGCCCTGCGTCAACTGCGGTGCCATGGTCAATGCCTCGGCCAGATAACCCGGCAGGGTAAAACCCGCCGAGGCCAGGGCAATGGCGCGCATGAAGCGACGGCGGTTGAGCGGGATGTAAAACGGTTGTGGAGATTGGATGGGTTTATTTTTCATGGATCTATTTTTTGGTGTTGAATGGGATCCGGTTGATTGATTTCGGGATGAAGCGGATCGGATTGCGTTGTCCCCTGATTGGCTTCCGGTGAATGAGAAAAAGCATTTTCCGCAAACTGAAGTTGTTCGAAGCCGGCGATGATGCGGTCGGCCCGTCCCGCCAGCATCAGGGAGCAACAGAGGGAGAGCGTCAGGCAGACACACATCGTGGCGGCGCAACAGGCAAAAAACGCGATCATAACACCGTCTCCCCGCCGGGAATCAGGTTGAAATCCCGCGGCTCATGGCGTGATGGTCCTGCTGAACGATGGCATCGGTTGCGGTCATGGTGCGGACGTTCACCTGCGGCATCGGCCTCGCACCGGACGAAGGGCTCCGCGGCCGCCTTCACCTGCACCGGCAGTTGAGCCGGCAGCGCCAGAACCTGGGAAACTGGAATGTTCATATTTTGTTTCTACGCGGACAATTTACGCAAAGGCCGATTAAGCCCGGATTAAGCAGGAGATTTTTTATAATTTTTTCAGCTCAGCCGGCGGACATTTTCGATAGAGCGTGGAAATCAACCGGTCGCGGGCATCGAGGACGGCGAAAAAATGCCTGATTTAATCTGGCCTTAATCCACCCCGGTTTAGGTTTCTGGTTTCAAAATCTAAAAAGCGTGCCCGAGGTCGCCCGTTGATTTATGCTGGGAACCGTTCCGTCCAATGCAGCCATGAGAATCCTGGTGGTGGAAGACGAGCCACGACTGCAACGCAACCTTGCCAAGGGTTTGCGCGAGGAGGGTTACGCCGTGGATGTTGCCGGCGACGGCGATGACGGGCTTTTCAAGGTGGAAACGTACAATTATGATGCCATCATTCTTGACGTCATGTTGCCCAAACTCGACGGTTGGGAAATTCTGGAACGTCTCCGTAAAAAGAAACAAACCCCCGTGCTCATGCTTACCGCCCGCGACGCATACCCCGACCGGGTGCGCGGTCTTGATACGGGTGCGGACGATTATCTCATCAAGCCGTTCGACCTGGCGGAACTGCTGGCCCGGCTTCGCGCCCTGATCCGGCGCAGCGTCAACCGGGTGACCAACCGCATTGACCTGGGCGACGTCATCCTCGATACGCGCGCCCGCAGCGCCACGCGCGCCGGGCAACCGGTTACGCTCACGGCCCGGGAATATGCCATCCTCGAATACCTCGCCCTCCATCGGGGAGAGGTCGTTTCCCGCACCGAACTTTACGATCATCTCTTCGACGAAAACGACGACACCCTTTCAAACCTCGTGGATGTGCATGTGTTCAGCATCCGCAAAAAACTCGGGGCCAACCTCATTGTCACACGACGTGGCCAGGGTTATTGCATTGAAAAATGAATTGGACCGTCATTACCAGGTCCATCCGCTGGCGGCTGCTGCTGTGGATTGCGTTTTTGCTGGTTTTCATCCTCGCCGGCCTGGGGGTGGCTGCCTACGAGATACATTGGTCGCATCACCTTGAGCTGCTCGATGGACAATTACGCCGCCAGGTGGTCGATGTGAGTTCCTTGTTCTACATGCCGCCACCCCCGGAGGTCAGTGGCAATTTCGGACCGTCCCCGGACGGGAGCTTTTCCGGCCGGGGCCCCGGCCCATCGCGGAACAAACCGTTTCCACGTGCGAAGGAAATAGCAGCGAAACTCCCCGGCTTGTTTCAACGGGGGGATGTGGCGGGATTTTATTTTGTTCTCTGGACGCGTGAAAACACCGATGTTTTCGAGCAATCCACCAACACCCCGGCCGATGTGGGCCGACCGCTGACGGCAGAGGGTGATACCGGCACTTACGTCCGCACCCGCGGAACCTTCCGTGAAGCGTTTCACACCACGGAGCGCGGGGACAGTGTGCTGGTGGGACGCAGCCTGGTCCTGGAAATAACCGAGGCCCGCCACTTTGCCGGATGGCTGTTTTTAGGCAGTCTGGCGGCGCTGGTGTTTGGCCTGGGCGGCGCCTGGGTCATCATCACCCGCGCGCTTCAACCGGTCAAAACCATCAGCTCTACGGCCGGTCGTATTGCCGCGGGAAAACTTTCCGAGCGCATCAATGTCGCCGAAACCGACGGCGAACTCGGCCAACTGGCGGCGATCTTGAATTCCACGTTTGCCCGGCTCGAAGCCGCGTTCGCCCAGCAGAAACAGTTCACCGCCGACGCCGCCCACGAGTTGCGCACGCCCATCGCCGTGCTGATTTCCGAGGTGCAAACCACGCTCGCCCACGAACGTGCTTCCGCCGAATACCGTGAATCCATGTCCGCCTGTCTGGATACGGCACAACAGATGCGCCGGCTGACGGAATCGCTGCTCGAACTGGCGCGGCTGGATGCCGGGCAGGAAATCATGCGCCGGGACCGGCTCGATCTTGCCGTCATCGCCCGGGATTGCGTGAAGCTCATCCGCCCCCTGGCCGCAGCCCGCCGGCTGGCCATCCACGGTGATTTTGCGCCGGCGGAAACCGTTGGTGACGCCGATCGGTTGAAGCAGGTGGTGACCAACCTGCTGGCCAACGCCGTCCGTTACAACCAGGACGATGGCGAAATCCGTATCGCCACACACGTCGAAGAAGGTTTCGCCATTCTTACAGTCGCCGATACCGGCCAGGGGATTTCCGCGGAGGACCTGCCACGGGTGTTTGAAAGGTTTTATCGTGGCGACAAGTCGCGCAGCGGCAGCGGCAATTCCGGGCTCGGCCTGGCCATTGGCAAGGCGATTGTCGCGGCGCACGGCGGGACCATCACCGTCGCCAGCCAGTTGGGGCGGGGAACCACTTTTTCCATCCGTCTGGCCATCTGACATTTGGGTGCGGTCTTCATCCTGGCTTAAGGTTGCTTTTGCGAGAGTGACGCATGGGCGCCGTTGTGTTAAACCAGCCGTGACCACGGCGAACATGAGAATCCTGATTGTTGAAGACGAACCCGATCTGCTCCGCAGCCTGGCCCAGGCGGTGCGCGAGGAAGGGTACGCTGTGGACACCGCCAACGATGGCGAGGACGGCCTGTTCAAGGCCAAAGGGTACGATTACGACGCCATCGTGCTCGACGTGATGCTGCCCAAACTCGACGGCTGGGAAATCCTGAAGCGCCTGCGCAAAACCAAAAAGACCCCCGTGC
>CAZKTW010000119.1:0-11013 GCA_964555775.1 uncultured Bifidobacteriaceae bacterium
ATCATGCGCTGACCAAACCGGTGCTGTTCTTTGCGGCGGGCAACATCCACCAGACCTTTCACACCCTGAAATTCCGGGTCATCGGTCCCGGCGTGCTACAGGTGCTGCCGGTGACGGCACTGTTCATGGGGCTGGCGACGGTGGCGGCCATGGGTCTGCCGCCGTTTGGTTTGTTTTACAGCGAACTGACGGTGCTCAGCGGCGGGTTCGCGGCCGGACGGACCTTCATCAGCATTCTGATATTGGCGGCGCTGGTCGCGGCGTTTTGCGGCATTCTCACCCAACTCACCCGCATTTTACCTGGCACGCGCAAGGTTGAGCGCGCCAACGATGCCCGGGCCTGGGACGGCGTGCCGGCGATGGGATTGCTGGTGGGCGGATTGCTCGTGTTCAGCATTTGGTGTCCGGACCCGTTGCTGCAATTGATTCACCAGGCAGCGGGAATCATCAAAGGAAAATCATGATGCCGATTGCCAAATCCGGGAGCGCCGAAGTCTCGTCGGCGAGTTGGACCTGTCTGTGGCAATGCAGCGATCCGGCGGGACGCCGGCGCTCCCAGGACATGCGATTGAGCCGAACCGAATCGCAAAAAGTCGAACGATGGAATTGATGTTTTTATTGCTGGTTCTGCCGGCGGCCGGCCTGCTCTGCTTCGCGACCAACTCGCGCACCGGGTGGGAACGGTTGAACCTCGGCGCCTTTGCCGCCGTGGCCGGGCTGGCCTTCAAGGTGGCCAGCGATGTCTCCGCACAAGGCACGGTGACCGCGCTGGGCGGTTTCCTGCGCGCCGATGCCCTGAGCGCCCTCGTGCTGGCGTTGACCGGTTTCGTGTCGCTGGTCTGCTCAATTTATGCCGTGGGTTATCTCCGCCGGGACGAGAGCGACGGCAAAATCACCCACGCGCAGTTGCGGCGTTATTATGTGCTCGCACCGTTGTTCGTCGGGGCCATGCTGCTGGTGCCACTCGCGGATAACCTGGGCGTGATGTGGGTGGCCATCGAAAGCACCACGCTGGCGTCAGTTCTGCTCGTCACGTTCTACAACCAGAAGACCTCGTTCGAGGCGGGCTGGAAATACATCATCATCGGCAGCGTCGGCATTTCCCTGGCATTGTTCGGCACGGTTTTTACATACTATGCCGGCGTTGGCCTGCCCGGACTGGAAACGCACAGCGGCATGAACTGGTCGGCGCTGGTCGGGGTGGCGGACAAGCTCAATCCGCAAGCGATGCGGCTGGCGTTCGTCCTGGTGTTGCTCGGTTACGGCACCAAGGCGGGTCTGGCACCGATGCACACTTGGAAGCCCGACGCCTACTCGGAAGCGCCCGCTCCCGCCGCCGCGTTGCTGGGCGCCGGGTTCATCAATTGCGCCATTTACGCCATCATGCGCTTTGATGTGCTGACCGAAAAATGTCTGGGCCACGAATTTCCCGGCAAACTGCTGGCGGGTTTCGGCGTCGCTTCGATTCTCGTCGCCGTGCCCTTCATCCTGGTGCAACGGAATTTCCGCCGGTTGCTGGCGTATTCGAGCATTGACCACGCAGGGATCATGGTGGCGGGACTGGGTTTCGGCGGGAAATGGGGCGTGCTGGGGGCAACGCTGCACATGCTGTTTCACGGCGTGACCAAGCCGCTGCTGTTTTTCTGCGCCGGCAACGTGCAACAACATTTTGGCACCCCATATTTCCGAAAGGTCCATGGCGTCATGCACACCCTGCCGTGGACCGGCGGATTATTTTTGGTCGCGACCCTGGCAGTCACCGGCACGCCGCCGTTCAGCCTGTTTCAAAGCGAGTTCACCATCCTGAGCGGAGCGCTGGCCGCCGACCGCGGCTGGATGGCCTTCCTGTTCGTCGGAGGCGTGGTGACAATTTTTGCGGGTTTCCTGGTCCACATGTCGAAGCTGAACCTGGGTATGCCGGCGCAACCCGGACCGCGCGTCGCCGAGTGTCCCTGGAAATTGGGCGCCATGATCGCCGTGGCCGTCGCAATCATTGGCCTGGGTTTCTGGCTGCCCGGCCCGATTTACGAACTGGTGCGCCAGACAACCCAGATCATCGGAGGTGCTCCATGAACAAGCCGCATCATAATTTCGGTAGGGCGCGTCACTCCGTGCGCGTCGTTCTCCATATTCGCGGCGGGCGGAGGACTGCCCGCCCCACCCGATTATTGAAATCAAGAGGTACCCCATGAGTGATTTGCCCAGCGTGACCGGAATCGTGGCCGAAGTGCAGGAACGCTTCAGCGACCGGCTCGTCGCCGTGCGTGTGTGCCGCCGCGATGAAATTTATTTCGACGCCAAAATGGACCTGGTCGCCGGGTTCAGCGCCCATCTTTACAAAAAATGGGATGCGCGGCTGGTGGGACTTTTTGCCGACGACGTCCGTGAATCGGAAAAAGTCTTCCACCTCTACTATGTGTATGCGCTCGACGCCGCCCGCGCCTTCTTCATCCTGCGCGTGCCTTTGCCGCCGGACAAGCCGGAGTTTCCTTCGCTGGCCAACGCCATTCCGGCCGTTGACGTGCAGGAAAGGGAAATCCAGGACCTATTCGGACTGAAACTCATCGGCCATCCCAATCCCCGCCGCTGCGCCTTGCACGACGACTGGCCGGACGTCCATCCGTTGCGCAAGGATTTTGACCTGCACACCCAGTTGCCGCCGTTTCAGGGCGAACGGCACAAATTCCGCGAAGTGGAAGGTGAAGGCGTGTTCCAGGTGCCGGTGGGCCCGGTGCATGCCGGCATCATCGAACCCGGGCATTTCCGGTTCAGCGTGGCGGGCGAACCGGTGCTTCACCTGCAAATGCGCCTGTTCTACACCCACAAGGGCACGGAAAAACTTTTTGAAAACATGCCGGTGCCGCACGGGGTGCGGCTCGCCGAAAGCATCTCCGGTGATTCCAGTTTCGCCCACGCCACGGCGTTCTGCCACGCCATCGAACGCGCCGCGGACGTGCAAGCGCCACCGCGGGCGCGGGCGTTCCGCAGCCTGTGCCTGGAACTGGAACGCCTCTACAACCATATCGGCGACATCGGCGCGATTGCGACCGACGTGGCGTTTGTGGTGGCCAACATGCACGCCATGCGGCTCAAGGAACGCGTGCTGCGTGTCAATGAACAGCTCACCGGCAACCGCCTGTTGCGCGGCATGGCCTGCCTGGGCGGCGTGCGCTGCAATTGGGACGCCGGACAAATCAAGACTTTGGAAAAACTGGCGGTGGAACTTGGGCCGGAATTCGATTCACTGGTTGAACTCATCGAGAATTCCTCGTCCACGCGCGACCGGCTCGAGGACACCGGCATCCTGAAACCGAAGGTGGCACGGGATCTGGGTGTCGTGGGCATCGCAGGGCGCGCCTCGGGTTTCGACCACGATTTGCGGCGCGATTTCCCCCATGCGGCCTATGACCGGGTGAAATTTCGCGTGCCGGTTTATCAGGTGGGGGATGTGGAACACCGGATGCAGGTGCGCATCGACGAGGTGCGGGAGTCCCTTTCCATCATCCAGCAACTCGTGGCGGACCTCCCCGAAGGTCCATTGCACGCGGAAATCGGCGAACTCCCGGCCGGCCACACGGCCCTGGGCTACGTCGAGGGCTGGCGCGGGGAGATTTATCATTGGATCCGCACGGCGCCCGGCAACCGGCTGGCGCGTTGCAAGGTCAAGGACCCGTCGCTGCAAAACTGGCCGGCGGTGAGCGAGGCGATTTTGGGCAACATCGTGCCCGATTTCCCGGTCGTAAACAAAAGTTTCAACCTGTCCTATTCCGGCACGGACCGCTGAGGTGATTTATGTTTGAAATTCTCCGAAAAAGTTTGCGCATCGGCATCGTAACGACCCCTTACCCGGAGACGCCCGTGGAAATCTCCAGGTTTGCCCGCGGCCGTCCCGAAATTGACTGGCACAAGTGGGAAGATGCGCGTCCGGCCACCGCCGCCTGCCCGACGGGAGCGATCAGTTACCAGGACACGGCGGAACGGCGCGTTGCCCGGCTGGACCTGTCCAAATGCACCTTTTGCGGCCTCTGCGCCGAAGCCGACAAGGCCATCCGCATGACCAACATCTGCGAATGCGCCGCGCGCCGCCGCGACGACCTGGTGACGGAAGCCAGTTACAACCTCAAGCCCGATGGCCGCCACGAACGGCTCGTGTCCACTCCGGAAGGCAAAAAGTCGCACCTCAACAAGACTGCCCCGCTGGAGCCGGGCTCCTTCGATGTCTTGGGCCGGAAAATCAAAACGCAGGTGGACAGCGTGCTGGGCCGGTCGCTGCACATCCGCGAAGTCGATGCCGGCTCCTGCAACGGTTGCGAAATTGAAATCGCTGGATTGAACAGCCCGATCTATGACCTCGAACGTTTCGGCATTCACTTTGTCGCTTCGCCCCGGCATGCCGACATGTTGCTGGTGACCGGGCCGGTGACGCGGAACATGGAGCTGGCGCTGCGCAAAACCTATGACGCCATGCCCGCACCACGTCTGGTGGTCGCCGTCGGTGCCTGCGGTTGCAGCGGCGGAATCTTCGGTCAAAATTATGCCACGGTGGGCGGGGTGGACGCGGTCCTGCCCGTGGATGTTTACATTCCCGGCTGTCCGCCCAATCCGCACGCATTGTTGCACGGCATCCTGGTGGCCATTGGCCGTCTGGCTCCCGCCCCCAAACCGTCCCATCCCGCGCCATAACCGTCAGGCGTCATGCCCAATTGGAAGGCGGCAAAATTGGCCTTCACTTCCGGGCCACGACCGGCACCGTTTGCCTATCGAATCCACACTTTGTTTCGATCCGATTCATTCATGAATATCGGAACGACACATTCAAAATGAAAATGGCGATGACCGCCGGTCGGCTGTCAGAAAATCCGTCAAACCGGTTTGATCGAACCGTTTATTCTGACACTCCAGGAACACGTCTCTGAATTCGCGGATCACTTATTAGCCCTGCGAATTGCAGCACCACCATTTTTTCAGACTTCTTTCCAACTCGCGACCCGCGATTTGCCAAATATTGCCATTTTCAAACTTAAATTTGTTTAATTCATTAATAATCAGGAATTAGCACAGGCTTTGCTTAATCCGTACCTAGTTGTATGCAAAGTTTTACCAGTAGCAACACGTCGTCAGTCTGGCCCGGAAATCTTTCGATCGGCAGGGTTCTTCTGATGAGTTCACTGATTTTCTTAACCCAATTGATGCGCGTCGAGGCGGCAGCACCCGCCGCCACTCCCTGCACATTGGCCTGGGATCTGTCCCCGGACCCCACGGTCTGCGGTTACAGCCTGTTTTATGGAATAACCGGTTCGACGATCACCAATCGTGTGGATGTGGGAAACACCAACATGGTCACGCTCAAAAGCCTGCTCGCCTCCTCAAACTATTTTTTCTATGTGGTCGCGTCTGACATCTACGGCACCAAAAGCCCCCCCTCCACCGCGATGTATTACCGTCCGGCCGCGCTGTCGGAGCTGAAACTCACCCAGTTGGCAGACACAACCATGAGCCTTCACTTTTTGGCGGCAACCGGCGCCGTGTGCCACGTCGAATACTCCCCCACCCTCAATCCGTCCCAATGGCAAACCCTGGCCGGCGCCACCGCGGATGCCAATGGCAACGTGACGTTGATCGATCCGTTGACCGGAAATCCGCCGGCCCGATTCTACCGAACCGTCCTGCCCTGACGGAACGACCGGGTGACTTCAGGCCCGCGGATGGGCGGCGTCGTAGGCTTTCTTCAAACGCTCCGTCGTGACATGCGTGTAAACCTGCGTCGTGACCAGATGCGCATGCCCGAGCAGTTCCTGCACGCTGCGCAAATCCGCGCCCGCGTCCAGCAGGTGCGTGGCGTAACTGTGCCGCAATTTGTGCGGCGTCAGGCTTGGATCGAGTCCGGCAATGACCAGATATTGTTTCAGGCGCCGCGACAACTGGACCGGATGCAACGGTGCGGCCTTTTTTGTTTCCGCAAAAAAAACCGGTGACAGTCCGGAGGGGGGCTGCTTCAAGGTGCGCCAGTAATTTTCAATCGCCTGCAAGGCCGGCTCGCCAATCGGCACCAGCCGTTCCTTTTTTCCCTTGCCGCGCACCCGCACCAGTTGCTCGTTCCGGTCAATGTCCTCGGCCCGCAAGCCGCACAATTCACTCACGCGCAAGCCGCAGGAATAAATGGTTTCCAGCACCGCCACGTCGCGCAGACAAACCCCGGGCGAAATGGGCCGGCCCGGTCCGTGACTCCGGGGTGTGGCCATGAGTTTGACCGGTGCACTCAGCAAATCGAGCATTTGCGGCTGGGTCAGATACTTCGGCAGGCGCCGTCCAGGTTTCGGCAACGCCAGATTCTTGATGGGCGACACGGCGACCTCACCATGCCGGATCAAGAACTTGTAAAATGTCCGCAGCGCGCTGAAGCGCAGTTGAATCGCCGCCCGGCCCAGGTTTTGCCGGCCCAGAAATCTCAGGTACCCGCGGAAATCGTCGCGTTGCAGTTTTTCCCACGCGATAGCGTGGCGCGCCGAAGCGGATGTATCCGCGAAGGCGGACTGTTCGTTCTGGTGCCAGTGAAAAAATTCCAGCAGCGCCTGCTGATAGTTCCGCTGCGTGTAAACCGACGCCCCGCGATCCACGGCCAGATGCCTGAGAAATTTTCGGATCCACGCGTCCTGGATTTCGTGTTCAGCTTTGTTCGATTCTGGCTTCACCTGCATACTTCTGATACTCCATCAGCAGAAGCTCGTCGAGCCTTCATCCGATAAACCACCGGCCAAATTGTTCCTCGAGGATCCAGTTGCTCAGGCCCGGCCGGTCAGCCGGAATTTGCCCGAAAGTGTCGGCGGCAACCGCTTCACGGCTTCCGCGCCAATTCGCTCCGGAGGTTGCAACAAGCTTTCAAGCCGGGCGATTGTGCTCTCCAGGTTTTCCGCACCCGGCCCGTCACCGTCGGGCACATATTGCAGCCGGCAGTTGCCATCGGCGGTCTGGCGGAGCAAATAATGCGCGATGCCGCCGATGTCCCCAAAACATTGATCCACCTCAAGGGTCGTCACCCGCCGGCCATCCCGTCGGCACAACACATCCTGTGACCGTCCGTGCACCAAATAATTCGTCCCGTAAGGCTGTTCCCGCCGCTCCACCAGATCTCCGATCCGGTAACGAACGAGCGGCATGTAATCATTGGTCAGGGTCGTGACCACCAGATGGCCGATGCCACGTTCATCCGGTTCGATGTTTTCCAGAAAGGCCGTTTCCAGGCAGGGTTTCATTTCACCGCATTCATTTTCCAGCAGCAAATGGCCGGTTTCGGTGGACCCATAAAGATTGAACACTGGAACGCCAAAAACGCGCTGCAAGATCCGCCGATGGACCACGCTGACAAACTCGTAGCTGCAAAGCATGAATTTCAACGACGGAAACCGGATCCCCTGCCGCTCGCAGTAGAGTGCAAACCAGGCCCCGTGCACCGGATCCAGATCCAGGAATTGCGGCGACCATTCGGAAACCTCCGCGGCCATCTGCGCCAGCTCGGCATCACTCAACAGGAACGGTATGCGCGACCGGTTTACAAACAACGTTGAACCTACCGTGCGTTCCGACCGCGAATGCAGATGGGCAAAGCAGGTAAGCCCGTTGCAAATGGGTGGCACAATCGTCGCGCGGCGGACATCGGAGTTGCCGTCCAATATGCGGCCAACCAGGCGGTTCAACCGCAACACACGTCCCTCCTGCTCATTCCACCAGCCGCGGCCAAACAACACGGGCAATCGCTCCTCCGAGGTACCGGAGGTATAATCCACTTCAACCCGGTTCTGGCCCAGCAGGGTTTCAAGGGTCTGATCCGAAGGCAGAAAGTTTTTGGGAAAATCCTGCCGCATCTCGCGTTTGGTGATCATCGGCAGTTGAAAAAAATCCGCCCCGACCTGCGACTCCGGCCGGGCGTTTTCGATCTGCGCCAGGGCGTTCCGGTACAACGGCACCCGCCGCCACCGCGGGAGGAGCTTCTCCAGCCGCGAAAACTGCGCCGCCTCGCGAATGAGTTCAGGTGTGGTTAACATGTTTTTCGGATGAATGCACCGACCGCTTTAAAATTCACTGCTTTTGGAAAACGTCAAGTTCAAGAAAGACAACATTTCTGCGGTTAAAAGCCTCGCCCTGGGAGCGCCGGTGTCTCGCCGGCGTGTTCCCGTCCACAAATACCTCATCAACTCGCCGCCGGGACAGCAGCGCTCCCAGATCATTCCCCTTCCCGCGGGGGAAATTCAAAGGTGACCTTGCCCTTGTCGTCCATGACCAGATACGCCGGAAAGGGTTTCCCGGCCTTGGAAATGAACTTGTCGAGCAGATCGCTCTTCTTCGTGGCGAGGATTTTCTGGGCCTGAGCCGGCACAATCGGCTGCTGCAGTATCTCCCGGCTGAGCTTGAACTTGCACGGCTTGGCCTCCGCCTGCGATTTTTCGCACAGGTAACCCGCCTCCGTGTCGAAGACCTTGCTGCCGCACCTCGGACATTTGCCCAGCGGTTCCTTGCCGGTAAAATCAATCTTCGGCAACGGTTCCCTAGGCGCCCCATTCTTCGCCTTGCCCTTCCGTTCGCGCGGCACAAACTCAAAGGCCGTGCCGCCATCCTTGACCACCAGGAACGCCTCGAATTTGCGATTGGTTTTTTTGGACACGAAGCCTTTGAGCAGATCGGTCTTGCCCTCGGCGAGCATTTTCTTCACCTGCTCCGGCGGGATCTCCTGCTGCAGGATGATCTTGCCGGTCCGGAACGTGCAGGTCTTGTCCGGGCCCGTCGCCTTCTCGCAGAGGTAATTCATCCCGGCATCAAACACCCGCGCGCCGCACTTGGGACATTTCCCGAGCGGTTCCTTGCCGGTGAAATCCACCGGTGCCGCCACCTCGCCATTTTCGTTTTTCTGCTCATTGCCGAAATCGAATTCAATTTTGAACTCCGCCGTCAATTTCAGCACGGCGGCGAACGGAAATCCCTTTTTGCTGCGAAAACCTTGCAACGGCCCGACCTGTTTTTCTGTGATGAGCTGTTCCACTTCCTCAATCTCGAACATCCGGCCGCACAGCGTTTTCCAGATCGAGAAATCGCATTTTTCATTGATGCACTGGAAAAACTTGTACTTTTCGTGAACCTCGCTGCCGCACTTCGGGCACGGCACTTTGAGCACGCCAAAATCGCCGGGAATCGTGTCTTCCTCGAATTTTTTGGCGCGCTCCACGATGTGCCGCGTCATGTCAGCGATCTCCGACATGAATTCTTCGCGGCTCTTTTGCCGGCGCTGGATCTGGTGCAGCTTGAATTCCCAGTCGCCGGTCAGCTCCGGCTTGGTCAATTCCGGTATGCCCAGGCCATTGAGCAGTTCCATCAGGGAAAACGCCTTGGCCGTCGCCTGCAACTCGCGCCCGTTGCGATGGATGTAATCCTCGTAAATCAAGCCTTCGATGGTCGCCGCGCGCGTGGCCGGCGTGCCCAGGCCCTTCTCGCGCATTGCCTCGCGCAGTTCGTCGTCCTCCACCAGCTTGCCCGCGCCTTCCATCGCGCTCAACAGCGTTGCTTCCGTGTGGCGCGGCGGCGGTTTGGTGACGTTGGGTTTTACTTCGACCGCGCTGGTGTTGATTTTTTCATCGGGCGACACCGGCGTGAGCGTCGGCGTGTCATCCGTTTCCGTTTCCTTGCCATAAACCGCCAGCCAGCCCGGATTCACCAGCACCTTGCCCGCGCTCTTGAATGGCTCGCCTTCGACGCGGGTGATGCGGTTGGTTTCAAGAAATTCCGCCGCCGGATAAAAAATCGCCAGGAACCGCTTGGTCACCATGTCGTAAAGCTTGCTTTCCGGCTCGCTCAAATTGTGCGGCGCCTGCGTGGTCGGAATGATGGCGAAATGGTCGGAAACTTTCGCGTTATTGAAAATGCGTTTGTTCGGGCGCACCCATTCATTCTTGAGAATGGTTTCCGCAAACGTGGCATAACCGGTTTCGCCCAGCATTTTCAGCGCGTTCTTCACCGTGCCGATGTAATCCTCCGGTAACGCCCGCGAATCCGTTCTCGGATAGGTCAACACTTTGTGCCGCTCGTAAAGCGCCTGGGCCAGGCCGAGCGTGTTCTTGGCACTAAAACCAAAACGTGAGTTCGCATCCCGCTGCAAACTCGTCAGATCGTAGAGCAACGGCGACAACGACGTGCTCGGTTTGCTTTCCTGGGTAACGATGCCGAGTTTGCCCAGGCATTTTTCCCGGATGGCTTCCGCCCTGGCCTGTTCCCAGAGGCGCTCGGGCTTGAGCTGGTCGTCGCCATTTTTGTCCTCGGACTTGGAAAACTTCTCGTCGAACCAACGGCCGGTGTATTGCCCGGCCGCGGCATCGAAAGTGCCGATGACCTCCCAAAAATCACGCGACACAAACTTGCGAATCCTTGCCTCGCGCTCGACCACGATGGCCAGCGTTGGCGTCTGGACGCGCCCGACGGTGGTCTTGAAAAAGCCGCCCAGCTTGGAATTAAACGCCGTCATCGCCCGTGTTCCGTTGATGCCGACCAGCCAGTCGGCTTCCGACCGGCTGTACGCGGCATCAGCCAGTGGCAGCATGTCCTTGTCGGCGCGCAACTGTTCAAAACCCTCGCGGATGGCAGCGGGCGTCATGGATTGCAGCCAGAGCCGTTTGATGGGCTGCTTCGCGTTGGTGTACTTGACGATGTTGCGGAAAATCAATTCGCCTTCGCGCCCGGCGTCGCAGGCATTGACCAGCGCGTCCACGTCGGGGCGTTTGAGGAGCTTTTTTAGGACTTTGAGGCGGTTCTCGCTTTTCTCAATCGGCAACAAATCGAAATGCGGCGGGATGACGGGCAGATGTTTGAACGTCCATTTGCCGCGCGCGGCCTCGACGCCTTCCGGCGGCACGATGGTGAGCAGATGGCCGACCGCCGACGAAACGACGTACTGGTCGCTTTCGTAGTAGTCCTCGACTTTCTTGAATCCGCCGAGCGCCTTGGCGATGTCGCCGGCGACGGACGGTTTCT
>CAZKTW010000120.1:0-10846 GCA_964555775.1 uncultured Bifidobacteriaceae bacterium
CCATCAGGCCCAGCAAACCCCACTTCACAAGGATGTGGCAGATATAGACCGGATAAGACAGGTCGCCGACCCATTTCTGAAAATGACTTTTTTTCGTCCAATCGAAGAGAATGGGCAACGACAGGACCACGAGCACGATGCAGACAAAGCTGCGGGGTACTTCCGGCATGAACTGTGAACAGGCCAGTCCAACGGTCAGAGCAGCGACCATGGCGATTTTGAAGGGATGGCTTACCCGGATCAGGAATTCCGCCGAATGGCGGCAGGCCAGCATCCCGAAAATGAACAGGAACAGGTGAAACGGAAAAAAGAAGTAGCCCAGCAGAGCGGCCAGTGCCGGATACACAAAAAGGCAATTGGCACCATAGGCCGCGAGGCTTAAGCCGGCGAGGATGACCAGGTTTCGGGTCCGCCAGGAAATCAGCCAGGGTACCACCAGGTAAAAAAGCAGTTCGATACTGATGGACCACGATTGTGGTATAAACAGGAACCGCCAGGCGGGAACGGTGCCTGAGGGATCAGCACCTGCCGTCGGCAACCACGACACGCTGGCCGCTGTCGTGTCCGGGCCCGGCAAATGAATCCCGTGCGCAACGTTGTACATGAAAACACAGACGGCATCCATGCCAACAACGGTCAATTGGGAAAGGCTGACGAAGAACAGTCCCCAGATCTGGCCGTGCCGCCAGGCGGTTTGCCAGAGCACGAGCCGGTCGGCGGGATGATGCAGGTAAAACGTGGCTGCCGCGTAAAACGCCAGACTCAACAACAGGACCACATAATAGCAGGGATAAATGCGCAAAAACCGGTTGCTGATGAACAGCCAGAAACGGTTGGGGTGGTCGGCGGTGTATTTCGTGGTCAGAATCAGCGCCATGTAAAAGCCGGAAATGATGAAAAACAGGCGCACGGCCAGATGACCACCCGTCAGCGTAACGCCAAAAAAGGAAGTGGAATGCTCGGCGACCACCGCCGCCGCGAGAAGTAAACGAAGCAGGCCCATGTCAACAACGTCTTTGGTTGCAACCCGAACCGACATCGCACCGAGTGACAAGGGAGGACTTCATAGCTGCTTTATAGCAGCCGGACCGTTCGCTGGCAATTGCGGAAGCGACACTGGGCGCAGGTTGGAGCTTGTCTGAAAAAGTAGCGGCGGGCCTCCCGGCCTGCCGTAGAGGGCGGCATCCTGTCGCCCGGAAAAATCGCCGCCATGACGCCGTTGCCCGGGATTTCAAAGGCGTCAATGATTGCGGACGGTTTTTTCCGCCGGCTGGAAGCCCGGCTCTACGTCAGCCAAGATGGCTGACGCTACATTTTCAGACAGGCTCTTACGCCGTTGCCAGGCGCCAGTGGCCTTGGCCCGTGGAAGCCCGGGAGACTTTGGTGAATCAGAGGTTTGTGTCAGCGTGCCGGGTTTCTTGTGCTGGCGGATGCAACTGGGAATACGGAACTTTCTTGTCGATGCTCGCAACGCATTCTAAAATAACAGCCATGGCAATTGCGAGGAACGCCCGGATCTATGTGGCTGGCCACCGTGGGTTGGTTGGCAGCGCCATCTGGCGCGAACTGCAGCACGGCGGCTTCGTGAACTTGATCGGTCGTAGTCACGCCGAGCTGGATCTTCTGGACGCCGACGCCGTCCGGAGTTTTTACGCAGAACAGAAGCCTGAGTACGTGTTTGTGGCGGCAGCCCGGGTGGGCGGCATTTTAGCCAACAACACCAAACCGGCGCAGTTCCTTTACGAAAACCTGCAGATTCAGAATCATCTGATCGACGGGGCGTTCCGCGCCGGGGTCAGAAAGCTATTGTTCTTGGGGAGTTCCTGCATTTACCCGAAGCTCGCTCCCCAGCCTCTGCGGGAAGAACATCTGCTGACCGGCCCTTTGGAGCCGACGAATGAGTGGTATGCCCTGGCAAAAATCGCCGGCATCAAAATGTGCCAGGCTTACCGCCGACAATATGGCTGCGATTTCATCAGCGCCATGCCGACGAACATGTACGGCCCGAATGACAACTACGATCCCGAGGGTTCGCACGTGCTGCCGGCGTTCATCCGTAAGTTTCACGAGGCGAAAGTTTCCCGTCAAACTGTTGTTGCCTGCTGGGGCACCGGCGCACCGCTGCGGGAGTTTATGCATGCGGACGACCTGGGGCGTGCGTGCGTCTTCCTGATGGAGAATTACAGCGAGGAACTGTTTATCAACGCCGGTACCGGCCAGGAAATATCGATTCACGACCTGGCGGAATTGGTCCGCCAGGTTGTGGGTTTCGAAGGCCGGATTGTGTGGGATACGACGAAGCCCGACGGAACGCCCCGCAAACTGATGGACAGCTCGCGGCTGCTTGGCATGGGCTGGCGACCGCAGGTGGACTTGCCGGAGGGAATCCGGCTTGCATACGAGGACTTTCAGCTCAAATCCGACAGCCGTTGACCCTCCGGGCCAACGGGATCCCAACCTTGACTAGTTGCTGAGGCGGATTTCTCCCCTACGCTGGCGGCGAAGCAGTTCCACATCCGCATCCACCATCAGCTTCGCCAGTTCGACGAACGTGGTTTTGGGAATCCATCCCAACTGGCGCCTGGCTTTGCTGTAATCGCCGATGAGGAGATCCACTTCCGCCGGCCGGTAGTAACGCGGGTCCGTTTCCACATGTTTTTTCCAATCCAGTTCCGCGTGCTGGAAGGCCACCTCGAGAAATTCGCGGACCGAGTGGGTCTCGTTGGTGGCGATGACGTAGTCGTCCGGTTTGTCTTGTTGCAGCATCAGCCACATGGCCTCGACGTATTCCTTGGCGTAGCCCCAGTCCCGCTTGGCATCCAGATTGCCAAGATATAATTTGTCCTGCAGCCCCGCCTTGATGTGCGCGATGGCGCGGGTAATTTTACGGGTCACGAAGGTTTCGCCGCGACGGGGCGATTCGTGATTGAACAGGATGCCGTTGGAGGCGTGGAGATTATAGGACTCGCGATAGTTGACCGTGATCCAATAGGAATAGACCTTGGCACAACCGTAGGGGCTGCGCGGATAAAACGGGGTTTTTTCGGTCTGGGGGACTTCCCGGACCATTCCGAACATCTCGCTGGAAGAGGCCTGATAAAACCGCGGCCGAATGCCTGTCTCCCGAATGGCCTCAAGCAACCGGATTGTCCCGGTGGCGGTTATGTCGGTGGTGTATTCCGGGCTGTCAAAGCTGACCCGCACATGGCTCTGGGCCGCGAGGTTGTAGATTTCTTCCGGCTGGATCCTGCCGATCAACCGCGCGAGGGCGCTCGCGTCCGCCAGGTCGCCGTAGTGGAGAAACAAACGGCTCTTGCCCGAGTGTGGATCCTCGTAAATCGGATCCAAGCGTCCGGTGTTGAACGTGCTCGCGCGGCGCACGATGCCATGTACCTCGTAACCCTTGGTTAACAGGAGTTCCGCCAGATACGATCCGTCCTGACCTGTGATTCCAGTAATCAACGCCTTCTTCGCCATGACAACGACATACCACTGAACTTACGGCAGAATCAAGGGTATTCCTTCTCCGTCAGGCCCGTTTGGGGGATGGTGCTCGAGCTGAGGCTGGCGCGGCAACGCACAAGACTTAGCGGGGCTCCGCTCCCGCATCATGATAGGAACGCACTACAATCTTCTCCGGGCAGGGCTTTTTTTGCATAGCTTTCAATCAATCCTCAGGGAACTATTTATTTAAGCCGCTTCCACCAAATGGCCGTAGGTTTGGGCACGTCGAAAGTGGCACGCTGGTCCGGATGGTCAAGTGTGTAAATGGAATAACTCGTCGGTTTCAGGGAAAAATGGCCGGCGGCCAGCCGGCGCAGCCGATGATGGACCACCCAGGCCGGCTTGAGCATCCGCACCCAGCGCGGCGCCATGGCGGTGGTCGTCTCAATTTCGCGTACAGCATCGGGCTGCAAGCCGAAGTTTTTGCCAGTCTCGGTAAAAACTGAAGTAAAGTCGTCGCATACGGCCATGGGGACTTTGTTCTTCATGAGGGTGAGCACCCAATGGAAATCGCCGATCGCGCGCCAGCGGGTGTCGAAGAAAATTCCGCGGTCGCTGATGACCCGCCGGCGAAGGAAAAGCGAACTGGTAAGAACGGAAAAGCGAAACCAGATGTGAGAGGGATGTGGGACCAGCGAATGCCGGTGGCACATATATTGGCCGCTGCCATCCACAACAATCGTGCCGGCGAGGGCCACCTCAACTTCCGGGTGTGCCTCAAAAAAATCCCGCACCGCCTTGAGCGCGCCGGGCAGATATTGTTCGTCGCAGTTGAGGTAGGCGAGGATGTCGCCCTGCGCGCGGCGGTAGCCACGGTTGACGGCGTCATACATCCCGGTGTCCTTCTCGATGAACGCCTTCACGCGCCGGTCGTGCGGCAGCCAGTCCTGCGTGCCGTCGTCCGAGCAGGAATCCTGCACGATATGCTCGAATTCCACGCCTTGCTGGTCGGCCACGGAAGCAATGCAGAGCTTGAGCCAGCGCGAATTGCGGAAACTCGGCGTCACAATGGAAAAGTTCACGGGATGATTCTTAACACCCGGCGGTGCGGTTGGCAATTTGCTTCTCTCCGGGGAGAGATTCAATTTGTGTCGGCAGGGATGCCGCGCTGTGTCTATCTGCGGTTAAATATCTTTTCGCTTGCCTGTCTGCGGCCAAACGCAGAACGGCACCGGTTTGCTTCTTTGCGGCTGCTCGATTGCATTTTTTTGGTTGGAGCGTGTCTGAAAATCCCGGAGCGCGGCTGTGTCGTCCTCGACCAGCCGCAGCAGGTCTTGAATTTTCGGCGCGTTGAGGCGCTGGACGCGTGCTGCGGCTGGTCTTCGACACAGCCGCGCTCCTTTTTCAGACAGGCGCTTAAGGCTTCGGGGGCGGCTTACGCCAGGGGCTGGAAGCCCGGCTTCGCGGCAGGCAAGGTGCCGGACGCCACAGGCAGCATGGAGCGACTCAAGTCCCGGTGCGAAATCTTTGGGCGATGGGAATGCGCCGGCCCATGCCAAAGGCGCGCGGTGACACTTTCAACCCCGGCGCGGCCTGCCGGCGTTTGTATTCGCTGAACGTGATTTTGTTGATCACGTCGTTGACCACCGCGGCATTGAAGCCGCGTTTGATGATTTCCTCCCGGCCGGCATTTTCGACGACGTATGCCTGGAGGATCGCATCGAGCGTTTCATATTCGGGCAGCGAATCCTGGTCCCTTTGGTCCGGCCGCAACTCCGCGCTCGGCGGCTTGGTGATGGAAGCCTCGGGAATGACGATCGAGCTGCGACCGGCTCGCGACGCATAGTCGGAGTTTATCCAGCGCGCGATCTTGTAAACGTCCGTCTTGAAAACATCCGCGATCACCGCCAGCGCGCCGCACATGTCGCCGTAGAGCGTGCAATAACCGACGGCCATCTCCGACTTGTTGCCGGTCGTCAGTACCAGCGCGCCAAACTTGTTCGACAATGCCATCAACGTCACGCCGCGCAACCGCGACTGGACATTTTCCTCGGCTTCATTCGGTTTGGTTCCGGCAAAAACCGGCGCCAGTTGCTTCTCGACCGATTGAAAGACCGGCTCAATGGGCAACACTTCATAACGAATACCGAGATTTTTTGCGAGCACCGCGGCATCGCTCAAACTGCCGGCGCTCGAATAACGCGCGGGCATCGAAACCCCGAGCACCTTGTCCGCGCCGAGGGCATCCGCCGCCAGCACCGCCACCAGCGCGGAGTCAATGCCGCCGGACAGCCCCACCAGGGCCGACTTGAACCCGCATTTGTGGACGTAATCCCGAATGCCCAGCGACAGCGCGGAAAATATTTCCGCTTCGCGAGCCGGCCATTCGATCTTGTAGGAGACGACGTAAGGAGTCTCTGATTCTTTTTTAATTTGAGCCTCGTCACCTCGGCTCCTACCGGAATTGAGCTCCACCACCAGAATGTCCTCGGCAAATCCCCGGCCGAGCGCCAGCGGTTCACCCTGACGATTGAGCGCGACGCTATGGCCGTCAAAAATCAACTCGTCGTTCGCGCCCACCTGATTGACCTGGGCGAGGGGCACGCGCTCATCGCGGGCCACGCGCTGGAGCATGGCCAGCCGGGTCCGTTCCTTGCCATCGTGCCAGGGGGATGCGGAAATATTGAGGATGATTTCCGCGCCCTGCCCGATGAGTTCCTTGATCGGGTCGCGGCGATAAAGCCGTTCCGGCCAGAAATCCTCGTCGTTCCAGATGTCTTCGCAGATGGTGATCCCAAGTTTATGGCAGTTGAACTCGAAGGGCGCGATGTTTTTGGCCGGTTCAAAATAGCGATCCTCGTCAAAAACATCGTAGGTGGGCAGCAGGGATTTATGGGTGCGCCAGATGATCCGGCCATTTTGCAGGACGGCGGCGGAATTGCGGAGCGTGCGCCCGGGGCGTTCGAAATTTTCGTCAACGTAACCAACGCATAACGGGATGGGACCGATGCTTTTGGCGGTTTCGGCGAGCGTGGCCAGGTTCGCGCCAACAAAATCAACGCGCAGGAGCAAATCGCGCGGCGGATAGCCGCAAAGGAACAGTTCCGGGGCAATGACAAAGTCCGCGCCAAGGGTGCAGGCCTTTTCGTAGCCTGCCACGAGCTTTTGCCGGTTTGCCGCAAAGTCGCCGATCGTTGAGTTGAGCTGGAGCAGGCCGATTTTCAAGGCCACCAGAATAATTGCCTTGGGCGGTTTTACAATGAATTTGCGTTTGCGGCGCCTGCCATCAGGGCCTTTTGTTTTGTCGGGGAAACCTGTTGGGTTTCAGCCTTCAGGCTGTTTTGGGCCGATAACATGCTAAAGCATGAACTCCAACAACTCACGCTCACAAAACAAAAGACCCTGGGCCTGCCATTGGGCGAATCGTGGGGCAAGCCGCCCAAAGGGCCGGAGTGCGGTCCGCTGAGTCCGGACGTTCCGTATCGTATGGCCAGGTTTTTTGGAGGTTTTCAAAGGTATTTGCAACGCGCGCAGTGGCTGTCCGTACTTCCAGCTACGTGGTCCTTTGAGTTGACGAAAGAAAGATGGTTGAATTTTGATTGAGTGAAAACGGAGATTTTGTTATCTGAATACTGGAATTACGCACGAATGAACGGAAACCAAATCAGCAAAGCACCCGAAAGTTTCTGGCAGGATTCAGCGGAGTGCTGGCGGCAGCTTCCGAATAAAGGCTTTTTCTTCGCGCTGTTGGCGGCTTGGCTGGCGGTGTTTCAGTTTTTCGGCAATTCACTTTTGGGTTACGTTCACTCGCCCTCCTTGTTTACGGGCTTGTATGAGGCGTATAACGTCGCCGACTCCGAGGATGCCCACGGTAATTTGGTCCCCTTTTTGGTGGTGGGGTTGTTTTGGTGGAAGCGCAAGGAATTGCTCGCCCTGCCTCTCCAACTCTGGTGGCGGGGATTGCCGATCCTGATTGCAGGAATGGCGCTGCACATTCTGGGTTACGTCCTGCAGCAGCCGCGCCTTTCCACCGTGGCGCTGTTTATCGGCATCTACGGATTGATGGGGCTGGCCTGGGGGCGCGCGTGGCTGCGAAAAAGCATTTTCCCGTTCTTTCTTTTTATTTTCTGCATTCCTCTGGGCGGCCCGGCAAATGTGATCACCTTCCCTTTGCGCTTGATGGTAACCTGGATGGTGGAAAAGACGGCGCATTGGATTTTAGGAATCGATATTATCCGGATGGGGACGCAGTTGATTGATCCGACAGGCGCTTATCAATATGACGTCGCCGCGGCTTGCAGCGGGATCCGGAGTCTTATCGTCATTTTTCTCCTGTCCACGTGTTATGGTTTCGTTGTGTTTCGTACGGCGGCCAAGCGCATTTTAATGATCTTGCTGGCGGTTCCTTTTGCCGTTTTGGGGAATTTCTTGAGGCTGCTGTTGATTATCATCGCGTCGGAAATGGGGGGGCAGAAATGGGGTAACTTCGTGCATGAAAATTTTCTTTTCAGCCTGGTGCCCTATCTGCCGGCCTTTTTTGGCGTGTTTTGGGTCGGCAACTGGATTGAAAAAAAATGGACGCCCGACATGAAGGAGCCCTCATGAGCCCCCGCAAATGGCTGGTCTTTGTCGTCACGCTTGCGTTGATGGCGGGTACGGTGGGGGCGCTGATTTGGATCAAGGCGCATCAAAAGCTCGGCCGGCCGGGCGTCATTGCCACGCCCATTCCCGGCAGTGTGATGATGAAAATTGAGCTGCCGGAGCGCGTGCTCGATTTTACCTCCACCAATGTGCCGGAACCGGAAGTCGTTTTGGGTTATTTGCCCAAAGACAGCAGCTTCGTGGAGCGCTACTACTCGGCGCCGGACGGCTTTTGGACCACCGCCACCATCATTTTGATGGGCGCGGATCGCACGAGCATTCACCGGCCGGATTATTGCCTGCCGGGACAGGGCTGGACGATCAATTCAAGGACGGCAACCAATATTACCATCGGCGGTGAACAGCCTTATGCGCTGCCCGTATTCAAATGGACCATTCATAATTCGCTCCAAACGCAGGACGGGCAAAAGCGCGAAGTAGGCGGGGTTTACGTGTTCTGGTTTGTGGCGGACAACGAACAGACGCCAAATTATGTTCAATTTCAGTATTATCTGCTCCGGGATCTGTTGTTCAGCGGCAAGCTGCAGCGCTGGGCCTATGTTTCCTATTTCGCCCTCTGTGCGCCGGGCCAGGAAGAGGCCACGTATGCCCGCCTCGAAAAATTGATCGCCGCCTCGGTGCCGGAATACCAATTGCCTCCCAAAAAACGTTGAATCGTCAAAGTAATTGAAATTACCTGCAGTTTACCTATCCTCCCTAACGCCGTACGGTTGAAGTTTATAAGCCATGTTGCGACGTGATCGCCAGATTCGAACCCAGATTCACCAGTTGGCGGACGCCTGTTTATTCGCGGTGAGTTTCTGGCTGGCGTATGCGTTGCGCACCAACCCGCAAGTCATCGCCTGGCTGAGCCTCGATCCGATGCCGCCCGACATTTTTAACACTGTCGTCTGGCTTTATTTTGCGTTGATTCCCGCCGCCCCGCTGATTCTTGAGTCCCAGGGATTTTACAACCGCCCGGCCTTCGGATCGCGGTGGGACATCATCTGGCCGCTCTTCAAGGGTTGTCTCGTCACCACCATCGGCCTGGTACTGGTCATGTATGCCCTCCACTTCATCTCGCCGCGCGTGGTGATGGCATTTTTTGGCGGCATCAGTTTCACCCTCGTCTATGTGAAGGAGGAGCTCGTCCGGTGGGCCTTGCGCAGCAAGTTTGGCCGTTCCCAATATCAACGCCGCTTCCTCCTGATCGGCACGCACGCCGAAGTTGGGCGGTTGCGGCGGGAACTGAAGGAAAGAATGGACGGCGGGGTTGCCGTGGTTGGCGAATTGAGCCTCGGCGAAACCCCCGTGCAACAGCTCGCGCACATGCTCCATGAGCATTCCGCAAACGGCGTGATCATCAGCGCGCGGCACACCTATTTCGAACAGGTCGAAACCGCCATCAAAACCTGCGAACTCGAAGGCGTCGAGGCCTGGCTGGTCGCCGATTTTTTTGGCACGCAGATTTCGCATGCGCGCTTCGACGAATTGCTCGGCTATCCCCTCCTGGTCTTTCGCACGGCGCCGGAATCCTCCTGGCAAGGGGTCGTCAAGCAGCTCATGGATTTTACCGGAGCGCTATGCTTGTTGATTGCCTTGTCGTGGTTGTTCGCCATTGTGGCCATCCTGATCAAACTCACCTCGCCCGGCCCCGTATTTTTCCGCCAGCAACGTTCTGGCCTCAATGGCGCGCCCTTCACCCTTTACAAGTTTCGGACCATGGTGACCAACGCCGAGCAGTTCCAGCACGAGCTGGCGGCCATGAACGAAATGAGCGGCCCGGTTTTCAAGGTCACCAATGACCCGCGGGTCACCGCCATGGGAAAATTCCTCCGCAAATATTCCCTCGACGAACTGCCGCAACTCTACAATGTGCTCCGCGCTGAAATGAGCCTGGTCGGCCCGCGCCCGCTGCCGGTGGACGAGGTGAAGCGTTTTGAAAATCTGGCCCATCGCCGCCGCCTCAGCGTCAAGCCCGGCCTGACCTGCCTCTGGCAAATCAGCGGCCGCAATCAAATCACCGATTTCAAAGACTGGGTGCGCCTCGACCTCGAATACATTGACAACTGGTCGCTGTGGCTCGATTTGAAAATCCTGATGCGCACCGTCCCCGCCGTGTTGATCGGCACGGGCGCAAAATAAAAACATCCACCTTTTATGAAAAAAAACCGCCCCCTGTCCGTCGTCACCGGCGCCGCCGGGTTCCTTGGCTCGCACCTGACCGATTTGCTCCTGAAGCGCGGCCACAAGGTCATCGGCATTGACAACTTTGTCACCGGCACGGTGCATAATATTTCCCATCTGGCCGGCAACCCGGACTTCAAATTCATCCAGCAGGACGTCACCGAATTCCTATTCCTCAACGAGGCGGTGGATTTCGTCTGGCATTTCGCGTCGCCCGCCAGCCCGATTGATTATCTGGAGCTGCCGATTCAAACGCTCAAGGTCGGCTCGCTCGGCACGCACAAGGCGCTTGGACTGGCCAAGGAAAAGGGCGCGCGTTTTCTCATCGCCTCAACCTCGGAAATTTACGGCGACCCGCTTGTTCACCCGCAAAAGGAGGAGTATTGGGGCAACGTCAACACCATCGGTCCGCGCGGCTGTTACGACGAGGCCAAGCGTTTCGCCGAAGCGCTGACGATGGCCTATCATCGCGAGCACCAGGTCGAAACGCGCATCGTCCGCATCTTCAACACCTACGGTCCGCGCATGCGGCTCAACGACGGCCGGGTCGTGCCCGCGTTCATCAGCCAGGCGC
>CAZKTW010000121.1:0-10818 GCA_964555775.1 uncultured Bifidobacteriaceae bacterium
CATATCAAAGAATAAATTTATGCCGTGGCTGGTAAAGGGGATCCAGGTTGCCAACCGCGGCGCAACTCCGTAGGCGGAATAGTAGTACGTGTTGTTGGTGCAGTAGAACTCGAACCATAACTTGTTGCTGACACTATACATTGCGAACCCCGCCGCGCTTTTCGGTCCGACATACCCGTTATCCATGGAGATGGTAAACATGCCGCCGGGCGGCAACGGTTCGATCAATGACCGCGCGAGCTGCATCTTGTGCTCCCCGCTCGCGTTGATGCCGAATGCCTTGCCGCTCACATCAACGTCCGTTGGATATGAGGGATTGTATGTGCGGTCGCCGTTGTTGGTGGAGGAACCGATGAAAAGACTGCCGGAGCCCGGTCCGTTCTCAGTCAACACCCAGGGGCGGCTCCAGCCCCCGCCGATTTTGCGCCAGCGATAATTGAGGGGTGTCGAGCCGCTGGCGGAAACCGAGAATATGGCGGGGTCGCCTACATGCGGGGTCATGCTCGTTGGTTGTTCGGTGATGAGACAGGGCGTGTCAACCGTCAATACGGCGGTGGTCGAGAGCACCGTGCCGCAAGAGTTGCTGATGACCACATCAAAATGGTCGCCGTTATCGTTGGTCGTGACCGGACCGAACGAATAACTGCTTCCCGTCTGGTCTGGAATATTGGTGCCATTCATGCGCCACTGGTAGGTGAGCCAGAAAGGCGGTTGCGGTGGCTGGGCCAGGGCATTGAACAAATTCAGCCGCCCGCCCGTGAGAGTGCGACCGCTCAAGTCCGTCACCGGATCGGTATTGCTGAGAAGGCGCTGGATGATCTGGGAGTGGGACTCGGCGGGGTATTGGGCGCATACCATGGCGACAACCCCGGCGACATGGGGACAGGCCATGGAAGTGCCGCTTAATACTCCGTAGTTTGGCGTTAATCCGTAATTCTGCATGGCGGCGGTCTCGATGCTAGGGAGCGTGCTGAAAATGTTGACGCCGGGTGCGCCCAAGGCCACTGAAGCCGCGCCATAATCGGAGAAATAAGCCAATTGATCAGCCCAATCCGTTGCCGCCACGGTCACCACGTTGTCCAGGTCGGAATCGTAGCTCGCAGGATAAAACGGGGACGCATCGTTATTCGCAGCGTTGTTGCCGGCCGCAGCGACAAGAATGACGTCGTCCGCACGGGCAGCGGCGATGGCATCGTGCAGAGCCGGGTCGTACGGCGAGCCTCCCCACGAGCAGCTTAACACCTTCGCCCCTTTGTTCAGGGCATAATTGATGCATTCGATGGCATCCGACGTATTTCCGCTTCCATTCGCGTCCAAAAACTTGCAGGCCATGATGCGGACGTTCCACGCCACGCCGACGCCCCCGATGCCGTTGTTGCCCACCGCGCCGATGATGCCCGCGCAATGCGTGCCGTGAAACATGTCATCCAAGGGATCGCCGGTACCGGTAATTGCGTTGATCCCATGCACGTCATTGGGATAGACCACGCCGTCAACCGGGCAACCGACACACGGGTTCACCCACATATTCGAGGCAAGATCCCCGTGCGAATACCACACGCCGGTGTCAATGACGGCCACAATGATCGGGTCGGCGGAAGTCCGGATGTCCCAGCCCGCCGGAGCGCTGATGCTGTTCAAATTCCAGAGTGATCCGTCCAGATACCGTGGATCGTTCGGGGACAGGACCGCGTGAACCTGGTAATCCGGCTCGGCGTAATCCACTAATCCGCTGTCCTGATATTGCTTGATCGCGTTCGCGACCGTGAGGCCCGGGGGTAATTTCACGACCTGCAGGTTGCCGAAATGGGAAAAGGTTCGCTTCACGGTTGCCCCGATTTTCTGGTGATGGGCGGCGAGGTCCGCACGGGTGATTTGCTTTTTGGGTTTTACAAGGATTGTGTCGGCTTCCTTTCCCAGAGGTGCGGTGACGGTAAAGATGTGGGACGTTGTTCCACCCGAGGTCCCGGCAACGCTCCCGGCAGACGGGCCGAGCCAGGATGAGACCGGGTTGGTTCCTTCTCCCGGAGGACCGATAACCGCATAGGTGTAGGATGTTATTCCATTTGAAGTGCGGGCCAAGCCCGCGACGGATCGGCTGGTCCAAGAGGGGATTGTATCGCCTTCCAGCCCCGGGATTAAAGCGGCCATGCATGCGCAGGACGTTTTTTTAGCCGAGGTACTGGCGACGACCGCAGATGGTCCGTTAACGCCTGATGGCGCACCATTCGCCACAACGGAAAAAGTTGCAGTGCTGCCTGAACAGAGAGTGGCATCGGCCGGCTGCGAGGTGATTGCCGGTGTCTGGAACACGCGCACGACCGCCTCACCTGAGCTGAGACCCGACGCGTTGCCCGCGTCAGAAACCGACAGAACCTGATAAATCGTGGTTACCGAGGGGCTGACGGTGCGCACGGCCGGACTTGAAGCTATGCCCGGTTGAGTGAACCCGTCGGACCAGACGAGATTCCAAGGTGCGGTTCCAGTCAGGGTTGCCTGGATGATGCCGGAGCCACCTGCGCATAAGTTGGTCGTCCCACTCACCTGTGCTGTGGGAACGGCCGCCTGTGCAAAATGCTCGGGACCGAAAAGCATTGCCAATGCAAGCACACAAACTGACAACCAGCTTACTCTCAGTAACGGCGACACACTTTTCATATCAAACTTCGATTTTCAAGAAGCCGACGCCAAAGTGTTGGATTCCAACGGATTTTATATTGAGAAGATATTTTAATAAAAACTGATTGAATTTGCAATATAATTTACCAACGGCTCGCTTCACCTGGAAAACACTGCTCCGCAATGGTGGTGCCGGCAACGTCCGCGGCAAGCCGTTGCAGCGGCTCGCCCAGAAGTGATCCGCTTTCCGTTGTTATCGCCTCAATGTTCGAGCAGCCGGTAGAAGCGCGCCGGCCAGTTCGTGCCGGCATTGTCCTGCAATTTCAGCATTCCATTCGTCAGGCTCAACGCATTGGGCAGCGTGACCCAATCCACGAGGTTGGTGCTGCCTTGGGCCTCGAAGTTTGCCAGATCGGAAGGAGAGAGCAGCCCGCCGTTGGCGTCGGTGGACGTGAATTGCAACGTGCCGTCGGGCAACATTGTGGGCGCGCCGAGCAATTGCGGCACCAGCACTTTCAACACGGCATTGCTGCTGACGATGCTGTTGCCGGGAACGGTGTAGTTGGTGACGGTCACGGAGTAAATCCCATTTTGCGCACGGCCCACGTTGTTCAGAGTAAGCACCGGACTGTTGCCACCAATGAGATTTCCATTTTGACGCCATTGGTAGCGCAAGGTTGGTCCCTGGCCGAAAACAGTGGTATATATCGGGCCCGTTGCGGCGACCTGAAACGCGACGATGGCGCCCAAGTTCACGGTCTGGCTGGCGGGCTGCAGGGTGATGACCGGCGGGTCGGGGACGAAGGCAAATTGATCCACCCAACCGGCATCCGTGCCGGCGTCGAAGGAGGCATCCTTGGAATAGTGCCATTGCAGAACATTGGTGCCGGCCGCGACACGAATGCTCACCGGCTGCCAGTCCACTTCGCCGGAAATGTTGGTTTGCACGTTGCCGTTCACACGGAATTCGAGGATGTCAAAATACTGTTCCGAGGAAACCTTCCACCAGAAGGTGCAACGGCCCGACCAGTTGGTAGCCAACGTGGTTTGCAGAATGGTTTCCTGCAACGCGCCGATGCCGCCGCTATGCACGGCATCCACCCCGTCGTGGGTGACATTGGTTTCGCCGAACCAGGGAACGCTGCCGCTGGAAGTCCAGGTCAGATTCGTCGCGTCCACGGCAACGCCGAGCGGGATGACCACGGAAATCTTGGCCGGTTTGCTGACGGCGACGCCATAGGCATTGCTGGCAACCAACTGGTAAGCGCCGGGCTGTATGAAACGGACCGGGGCACCAAGAGATGGCTGGTTCGTCAGGACCAGCGTGTCGTTGGTCGCGGCGGGGAGATTGGTGCCGTTAAGCTGCCATTGATAACGGACGGGTTGCACGCCAGCACACTTGGCGGCAAGGGTGATGGTGGCTGCAGTGTTGAAAATAATCGACCGATTCCAGGGCTGGACGGTAAACGACGGCGCACGGGTGCCAAACAGGGCGACGTCACGGTCACCACCACTCGCGATGGCGATGACGTTGGCCAGATCCGCCGGGGGCGTGCTCAAGGAGGGGGCGCCCAAGCTCACGACCGTTCCATCATTACGCAACAGGACACTGTGGTTGGCTCCCGCGGAAATGGCGACGACATTGCTCACGCCGGCAGGGATGGTGGCTTGTCCATAAGGATTGTTGCCCCAGCCGATCACCGTTCCGTCTGCGCGCAAGGCCAGGTAGTGTGAACCGCCGGCGGCGATGGCAATGACGTTGGTTGCGTTGAACGGAGCCGGGCTGCTGATGCTCCCCCAGGAAACCACGGTGCCATCCACACGCAAGGCCATGCTGTCCTGTCCACCGGCAGCGATGGCCACCACATTCGTCGCGGCGGCGTTGGTAGTCTGAAGATAAATATTTTGTCCCCAGCCGGTGAGGGTTCCATCAGACTTCAGCGCGAGATCATGATAATCGCCGCAGGCAATGGCCACGACGTTGTTGAGGCCGGAAGGCACGTTGGTTTGGCCGTAAACCGGGAAGCCCCAGGCATACACGGTGCCGTCCGATTTCAACGCCAGGCTGTCCTGAAAACCCGCCGCGACGGCCGTGACGAAGGAATTGCTCAGGGCTGAGACGTTCGTCTCGCCGTAGCTGATGATGTTGTTGGCCCAACTGGAAACTTTTCCGTCCGCCCGCAGCGCCAGATAATGTCCCTGAACTTGACCTGATCCCGCGTTACCCTCCGCCAGCGCGATGGCATTGGTCAAATTGAACGGCGGGTCGGTGGCGAGATAGCCGCACGCCTTTGCAAACAGCACGCGCAAAAAGGCCGGCGGGCTGGTGATGCCGGCAACCTGGTTGCTGACGGCAACGTAGTAATTTCCCGTATTGACCGTCAGTGCCGGATCCAGAACCAGGGTATCGTTGGTCGCGCCCGGAATGGCGGCGTAAACGGACGGGGAGCCAGTGTTGGTTGGCGAGAAATACCACTGGTAGCGCAACGGCCCGTTGCCGGAAACGATGACGCCGAGCGAAACCTTGCTGCCTTGATAGTTTGTCTGGCTGGCTGGCGCGCCCAGGAATCCCAGTGTATTGTTGCTGATGACGGTCAACGGCGCGCGCAGGCTCAAAGCCGTGTTCACCGCATTGCTCACAATCAATTGATAACTGCCGGCGTTGCCGGACTGGATGCTGGAAATGACCAGGCTCGTGTTTGTGGCGCCTGGAATGTTTGTCCCGTTGAACAGCCATTGATACGCCAACGGCGCCGAACCAGCGGCGGTGCCGCGCAAGATTACATCACGCCCGGTATAAGCCGTCAGACCGACGGGCGGACGCAGAATAACCGGACTGCCATCACTGACCAAAGCCAGGCCGTGATACGCCGCCGCGGCGCCGGCAATCGAGACCAGATTAGTCAATGCCGCCGGCGGAACCGTCTCGCCATACGGATTATCGCCCCAGACCAGAACGGCCCCATCGGACCGGATGGCCACGCCAAAATTTTCACTGAAAATGTTGCCGGCGGAGATGGCGACAATGTTGGTCATGCCGGCCGGAAGATTTGTTGCCGTGCCGCTGCCCCAGGCGACCACCGTTCCATTGGTCTTCAATGCCATGGCGTAGGAGGTTCCGGCGGCAATGGCAACCACGTTGTTCAACCCAGCCGGGATGTTCGTTGCCGCACCGCCTCCGGACACGACAATTGTCCCATCACTGCGCAGGGCCATCGCATTGTTATATCCGCAAGCAATTGCACTGACATGATTCAATCCTCCCGGGAAACCCGGAAGCGGGCCAGTACTGCCCCAGTTGGTGAGCGTTCCCTCCGCGCGCAAAGCATAGCCGAAATTAACTCCGGCGGCCACCGAGACGATATTGCTCAAAACCGGCGCAGCGATTCCTGACCAGCTGACGACTGTGCCATCCGACCGCAATCCATAATTTCCAGCAGTGCCGTAGGAGGAAACCGCGACGATATTGCTCGCGCCGGCGGGAATGTTCGTAGCGGTTCCACTTCCCCAGGCCGCGATGGTTCCATTTGTTCGCAGGGCAAAACTCGCACCCGAATTTCCCGCAACGCCGAACACGCTGCTCAATCCCGGCGGCGGCAGACATTCACCGAAAGTATTCCGGCCCCACGCCGCGACGGGGCCAAACGTCAGTTGCGCATCGGCACTGACGGCCCCGCTCAAACTGTTGCTGGCCACCAAGTGATAAAAACCCAGGTCATTGGTGCCGACGGCGGCGATGGCGTAACTGGTGTTGGTCGCCCCGAGAATATCCACGCCATTCAACTGCCATTGGCAGCTTAGGGTGTCACCGGAAAACGCTGCGGCGATAGTGGTCGGCAAACCGGGCGGGACCGAGCGCCCCACCGGCTGGGTAACGATCGTTGGCGGAATCATTACGGTGACGACTGCAGTCAAACTCGTCGTCGAACCCGCCCAATTGGTGATGATGATGTCATAATTTCCGGCATCGGCGGGTTGGGCATTTGAAATGGTCAAATTGCTGGAGGTTGAACCGCTGATCCGGCCATTGTCAGCCAGCGCGGTTCCATTCAAATACCATTGGTAATAAAGCGGAATGTCACCGGTAACCGTGACAAACAACACGAAGTTGGAACCGGCGACCGCATTCTGGTCCGCGGGTTGTTGGGTGATGGCCGGCGGAACCAGCACGTACACGGCATCCAGGAAAGCCGTCGAGCTGTTGGTGGAACCGAAAACGTTTGTGGCAAGCAACTGATAATTACCGGTGTCGCTGGTTTGAAGGTTGGAAATGGTGAGTGTTGAATTTGTCGAGCCGCTGATGCGGCTGTTGTCCGCGAGCGGCGTTCCGTTGAACAACCATTGGTAGCTGATCGGGGTCGTGCCGCTGACATTTGCCGCCAGCACGGCCGTGCTGCCGACGGCGTTGGTCGAACTTTGCGGCTGCGAATCAAACACCGGCGGTCCGCCAAACGGCGTTTGATTTTGGTAGATTGAGATCGTGCCGTCGTAAGTGTTGGCAAAAACAATATCCGATCGGCCATCCCCATCCAAATCTCCAACGGCTATGCCATTGGGATTATAACCCGCCGGGTAATCCACCCGGGTCGCGAATGAACCGCTGGTAAAACTGCCCGGCGTACTGATGTTTTTGAAGACGGAAAAATGGTCGGGCAACTGGGTCACAACTGCCAGATCGGGTTTCCCATCGCCGTCCAGATCACCAATGGCCACGCCGTTTCCCCAGCCGCCGACGCCGAAATCCACGGGCGGCGCAAATGAATTGGTGGTCAGGCTGCCCGGCATGCTCGTGTTCAGGTACACGGCTACTGCCTGGCCAAGATTAAACGAGGATACCACCAGATCCAGTTTGCCATCCCCGTCCAAATCCCCAATCGCGAGGGCGAAACTGGCCGGAAGACCTGGAAGATCAACATGCGTGGCAAAGGAGATGTTCCCCAAGGTGCTGAGATTGCGCAACATCGACACTGACTGGCTGGTGTCGCCGCTGAAATTTACCGTGTTGGCCGTGACCAGATCCGGCCTGCCGTCTCCGTCCAGGTCGGCAATCGCCATGTTTTGCGGGTTGGCACCGGTTGCGAAGACCACCGCCGGGGCAAATGAATTGGTGGTAAGCCCCCCGGCCGCACCGATATTCCGCAATACCGAGATGGTGCTGTCTCCCCAATTGGCTGCGACAATCTCCGGCTTGCCGTCGCCGTCCAAATCCTGCACCGCCAGACCGCGCGGCCCCACACCGCCAACGGAAAAGCTCACCGGTACGGAAAATGAATTCGTGGTGATGATCCGGGGTGTGAGCAGATTCCTAAGCACCATGACCTGGTTTGCCAAGGAATCCAGCAGCACAATATCCAGCTTCCCGTCACCGTCCACATCCGCAGCCACCATCCCGTTTTCACCTCCGCTTCCCAACGACAAATTCACCGGGGAAGCAAATGACCCGGCGGCCATCGTGCCATTGGAACTGATATTCTGGTAGATGACAACATAGTGGTTGCCAGTGTTGACCATCAGGTCGGGTTTGCCGTCACCATCCAGGTCGGCGATAACTACCATTCCCGGGCCGTTGATGGAAGGCAGATCCAGCCGCGACGCCAAAGCAAGTGAGTTGCTTTGGCCGGTTCCACCAAACGTCGGTAAAAACGGAATGCCCGAGCAAGCCGTCAGACCATTCACGGTGACTGTGATCGGCGCATATGTCGCCCCGGTGGGAACGGTCACCGACAGATTGGTAGGACTGGCCAACAAAACGGAGGCCTGCACGGCGCCGAAGAAAACCCGGTTTGCCGAAGCCACCGAACTGAAATTAGTGCCGGAAATGTTGACACCCATGCCGACGGTTCCCGAAATGGGATTGAAGTTGTTGATGGCAGGCACCAACTGGGCGTTCGTCAGAGCCGGCATCAATGCCGCCAGAACCGTGAGAAAACATGATAACACCCGACCGGTCTGGAATTTTAAGAACCCCTTCATGGAAGCCTTTGGTTGAGGAATCTGGGTTGTCACAGAAATCAAACTCTGCATTTCTCTTCTGAGTCCCAAGTGACTTGATTGGTGTAACACATGGTCAAGGATTGACAAGTAAAAAGCTTGTCTGGACTTCAACCTGGATGGTGATTGCTTGCCAGAGCAACAGAACCAAGCCGGATCGAACTATGAGCTTCATTTTATTTTGCGGCATCTTAACACGGGTCGGATACCTGACAACTGTGTGTTTAACTGCACACCCTCAAAGCAGTGCATTTTACGGGCGTAAGTCGCCTCGCTTAAAGCATGAACCCGCCAATCTTACTCAACATGGTAGTTCAACTGAATCGTTCGGGCTAAGGACTGAGGTTTCAAAAATCTGCCGGCCGCGCTCTGGCTTTTCAGCCGTGCTGGTTCTGGCGGAATTGTAGGAATTGGCTGGAATAGCAGCCAGCGCCGGCTCCTCACGGCTTATCCTGCCTGGTATCCAGTCTAATTTGTCCGTCCGGCACGCGCTGTTTCCTTGAAAACCATGGTTTTCACGTCCATTCTGAAGCCTGTGAATTGTGTCGCGTGACCCAAGCCAACGACTCGGGCCGCCCACAGGAAAGACAACGATGCCATACCGAGCCTGGTTTCAATGTATTAATCCGGAGTGCGGACAGACCTACCCGCTCAACACCATCGTGTACCAATGCCAGCGCTGTGGCTCGCTGTTGGAAGTGCAACACGATCTCAAGGCATTGAAACGCCGCAGCGCCGCCAGCTGGAAAAAGCTCTTCGAAGACCGCTACATGAGCAACGAATGGCCCTACGGCTCCGGCGTATGGGGCAAGAAGGAATGGCTCCTGCCGCAGATCAAGGACAAAGACGTCGTTTCCCTGTACGAAGGCGGCACCAACCTGTTCTGGGCCGAACGGTTCGGCAAAATCATCGGCGTCAACGAACTTTGGATCAAACTCTGCGGCAACACCCACAGCGGCTCGTTCAAGGACCTCGGCATGACCGTGCTGGTTTCGCAGGTCAAACAGATGATCTCCGAAGGCGCGCCCATCAAGGCCGTCGCCTGCGCCTCGACCGGCGACACCTCGGCCGCGCTGGCCACCTATTGCGCGGCGGCCGGCATCCAGTCCATTGTGCTCCTGCCGCGCGGAAAAATTTCGCTGGCCCAGCTCATCCAGCCCATTGCCAACGGCGCACTGGTGCTTTCGCTGGACACCGATTTCGACGGCTGCATGAAGGTCGTCCAGGAAATTACCAAGGACGAAACATTGTACCTCGCCAACTCGATGAATTCGCTGCGCGTCGAGGGCCAGAAGACCGTCGGCATCGAGATCGTCCAGCAATTCGACTGGCAGGTGCCCGATGTGATGATCATTCCCGGCGGCAACCTCGGCAATGTCTCCGCGCTCGGCAAAGGCCTGATGATGATGAAAGACCTCGGCCTGATCACGAAACTGCCGCGCATCGTCGTGGCCCAAGCCGAACGGGCCAACCCGCTCTATCGCTCGTATCTGAAAAACTTTGAGAGCTTCGAACCCATCCAGGCGCAGAAGACGCTGGCCAGCGCCATCCAGATCGGCAATCCGGTCAGCATTCAAAAGGCGATCCGCACGTTGAAACAGTTCAACGGCATAGTCGAACAGGCGACCGAGGAAGAACTGGCCAACGCCGCGGCACTGGGCGATCGCACCGGCATGTTTAACTGCCCGCACACCGGCGTGGCCCTGGCGGTTTTGATCAAGCTGCTCAAGGCCGGTAAAATTGATAAATCGGAACGCGTGGTTGTCATCTCGACGGCGCACGGATTGAAATTTGTCGAGATGAAGGTGAACTATCACCAGAACAAACTGGATTTTCCGTGTCGCCACGCCAACCAGCCGATTGAACTGCCCGCCCGGCTTGACGCGGTGAAGGATGCGCTCAAGAAAGCCCTCAAGCAAAGGAAACGGTTCGATGTGTAGCTGTCCGTTTAAAATTATTTCGTTGTAGGAGACGAGGTGACGAGTCTCAAAATTGACAGTTTTGGCGAGGCAAGTTAGAGACTCCTCACGTCGTCTCCTTCTTTGTGGGGAGCCAATTTCCGGGATCTGGATGATTTAAATGACTTCAAAACCTCGCAGTTCCTCCTCATGGGGCCCGGCGACGCTTGCGATTCACGGCCACGGCAAACAGCGCAAGGCCCACCACGCCGGTCCATTGATTCGCTGGAACTTTTTCTCATCACACCCA
>CAZKTW010000122.1:0-10710 GCA_964555775.1 uncultured Bifidobacteriaceae bacterium
GCCTCGGCGTGCATGAATACTGGAACAATGCCACCGACAAAAAATACAGCCGCAACCTCGGCACCGGCAACGGCATTGAGTTGATTTGCCTGCCGCCGGGTGAATCTGCCAGCGCGGCGAACACGGCCAAACCGGACGCCAACACCCCGCTGTCGCCGGCGGTTTTGCCGGGCAAAGGGCTGGCGCAGCACGATTTCTTTTACGCGGGCGAAGCGAAGGAGGAGCGGATGTCCATTGTGCGCAACGGTGAAATCGTCTGGTCGTACACCCACCCGGGCCGGGGCGAAATCAGCGATGCGGTGCTGGAACCGAACGGCAGCATTCTTTTCGCGCACCAGTATGGCGTGACAGAAATCACCGCCGACAAAACGGTGGCCTGGAATTACGACGCGCCTACGAACACGGAAATTCACACCGCCCAACCCTTCAGCAATAACAGCGTCTGGTTCATCCAGAATGGGCATCCCGCGAAATTTATTGCGATGAATAAAACCACCGGCGCCATCGAATATCAATTCGAGTTGCCGGTGAATACCACCAACCGAATCCACGGCCAGTTCCGCCACGCGCGCATGACTGCGGCGGGCACGCTGCTGGTCGCGCACATGGACCTTGGAAAAGCCGTCGAGTATGACTTGGACGGCAAAGCGCTCTGGTCGGTGGACGTGCCGAGCCTCTGGTCGGCCACGCCGCTTCCGAACGGGAATATTTTGGCCGTCAGCAACCAGAAATTTGTGCGCGAGATCAATCGCCAGGGCAAAACCGTGTGGGAATGGACCACGGCTGACGCGCCGGATTACAAGTTTTCCGGCCTGCAAACCGCCATTCGCCTGCCGGACGGCAACACGATCATCAACAACTGGTTCAACAAATGGACGGACAAAATGGATGCCAGTCACTCCCCCGTCCAGGCCATCGAGGTGACGCCCGACAAACAGGTCGTGTGGGCTTTGCGCTCGTGGACGCCGCCGGCCAGTCTCGGTCCGGCCACGACGATTCAATTGCTGGGTGAACAGTCAACGGCTTCCCGTTGAGATAATTTTTTTGGCAGCAACGCCTTGACAACTTCAAGGTCCGCGCCACACATTTCTGATGTGATATATCAGTAAATGCCCAACGTTTCAACCTGTTGCGGTGGTTCGCCGATGTCCAGGGCGCACTTCGGTTTGAAAAGCCGGACGCCGCCGGCGGCGACAAAGTTTTTCATCTGGTCGCCGGGAATGTTAAGAACCGCGCCAACGGCATGATGATTTCCAACTACTTTTGAACAACGCCAAATCAAACAAGAATGTCTCTCCAACCAGTTTTTGATTGCCGGCCAGTCGCCGAAAGCTGCCATCAGCGGATAAAAAATATTCAAACCATGGCAAACCACAATTACTTTGGCACGAATGAGGTTGGTCGGGCGCGTCACTCCGTGCGCACCGTCACACGACATTTTACGGACGGCGCGCACGAAGTGACGCGCCCGACCTGTGCCAATATTGTCTGAAACTGTTATGCAACCAATAATTATGCGTCATCTCCAACTTGCCGGCCTGTTCGCGGCACTTGTCATCGCGCCCGCTGCGTCCGCTGATTCAAACACCAACATACCCGCCGTGAGCACGTCGTTTCCGGTGAGCATCACGGTGGACGCCGGGAAACCCCTCGGCGAATTGAAACCGATCTGGCGCATGTTCGGCGCTGACGAGCCCAATTACGCCACGATGAAGGACGGCAAAAAATTGCTCGCGGAGATTGGCGAACTGCGTCCGCACGATATGTTTTTCCGCGCGCACAATCTGCTTTGCACCGGCGATGGCAAGCCCGCGCTCAAGTGGGGCAGCACCGATATTTACAACGAGGACGCGGACGGCAGGCCCATTTACGACTGGATGATCGTTGACCACATCTTCGACAGCTATCTCGCGCACGGCGTGCGGCCCTACGCGCAGATCGGGTTCATGCCGAAGGCGATGTCCGTGCATCCCGAACCGTATCAGCACGAGTGGCGGCCCGGCGCGAGTTACTCGAAGATCGGAACCGGCTGGTCGTATCCGCCGAAGGATTACCAGAAATGGGCGGAACTGGTTTATCAATGGGTGAATCATTGCGTCGCACGTTATGGCCGCGAAGAGGTCGAGCATTGGTATTGGGAGGTCTGGAACGAACCCAACGGCGCCTCCTACTGGCACGCGTCGCCGGGGGAATTTTACAAGCTGCACGATTACGCGGTTGATGCCGTGCGCCGCGCCTTGCCGACGGCGCGGGTGGGCGGGCCGGACCTGGCGGGCAGCGGCGGTTCGTTCATGGTGAATTTTATGAAGCACATCGTCAGCGGGACAAATTACGCCACCGGCAAAATCGGCACGCCGACGGATTTTATTTCGTTTCACGCGAAGGGTTCGCCATCGTTCGTGGATGACCACGTGCGGATGGGGATTGCGAATCAACTGCGCGGCGTTGACAGCGGTTTTTCGATGATCGCCAAGGTGCCGGAATTGAAGGACAAACCCATCGTCATCGGCGAATCCGATCCCGACGGCTGCGCCGCGTGCCAGGGGCCGCAGCTTGGCTACCGCAACACCACGATGTATTCCAGTTACACGGCGGCGGTGTTTGCCCGCGAACGCGACCTCGCCGCGCGGCACGGCGTGAATCTTGATGCCGCGCTGACGTGGGCGTTCGAGTTCGAGGACCAGCCGTTTTTTTCCGGCCAGCGCACGATGGCGAACAACGGCATTGACCTGCCCGTGTTCAATGTCTTCCGCATGTTCAGCAAGATGGTTGGCAACCGGGTCGAGGCGAAAAGCTCCGGCGAAATCCCGCTCGATGACATGCTGCGCAACGGCGTGCATGGCGCACCGGACGTGGCCGCGCTCGCCAGCCTCGGCACCAACCAACTCGCCGTGCTGGTCTGGCATTACCACGACGACGATGTGGCCGGCCCGGATGCGGCGGTTGAGCTGGCGCTCGACAATCTGCCATTTGCGAACGGAGAGGCGACATTGACGCACTACCGCATTGACAACGAGCACAGCAATTCATTCGAGGAATGGAAGCGCATGGGTTCGCCGACCGCGCCGACTGACGCAGAATACGCCCGGCTCTTGAAGTCCGGCCAACTCGGTGAACTCGGCGAGCCGGAAAAAATCCAGGTGCAAAACGGCAAGGCAACCGTCCATTTGAAATTGCCACGGCAGGCGGTGTCGCTGCTGATGCTGACATGGAATTAAGTCATTTGTTTGGTCTCCGCTATGTCCAGCAACTCAATCCATCCATGAAATACCTGAATTCCTTTTTAACGGTTCTTTTGTTATCTTCCTCCGCGATCCTGCCAATTAGTTTGCCGGCGGCGGACGCGCGTGTGATGCAGAATTTTGACGCCGACTGGTCCTTCCTGAAAGCCGACGCGCCCGGAGCGGAGCAGCCCGGTTTCAAGGACATCGGATGGCGCAAGGTGAACCTGCCGCATGACTGGAGCGTCGAAGGGCCATTTTCGGAAACAAACAAAGCCAGCGGCGCGGGCGCGTTTTTGCCGACCGGCGTCGCGTGGTATCGAAAAACATTTACACCGCCAAAAACGGATTCAGGCCGCCCCGTGTTCATCGAATTCGACGGCGTGATGGCGAACAGCGACGTGTGGATCAACGGCACGCCGCTCGGCCACCGGCCCTTCGGCTACGCCAGTTTCAGCTACGAACTCACCGGCCATCTGAATTTTGGCGGCGCACCCAACGTCATCGCCGTCCGCGCGGACACCTCGGTGCAGCCGGCGTCGCGATTTTACGGCGGCGCGGGCATTTACCGGCACGTCCGGCTGGTCATCACGGAGCCGGTCCACATTCCGCAATGGGGCGTGTTCGTCTCAACGCCGCAGGTTTCGGCGGCGCAGGCGACGGTGCAGGTTGAAACGTCGGTCACGAATGAATCCGACGCGGTGCGCGAAATCACCGTGCAGACCACGCTCATCTCGCCGGGTGGAAAATCCGTCGCCACCGGCGCGACGAATTGCACCGTTGCCGGCGGCGCAGCCATCACGGTGACGCTGCAGATTGCCGTGTCCAACCCGCAACTCTGGAACCTTGAGGACCCGAAGCTTTACCGCGCCGTCAGCAAAATCGTTTCCGGCAAAACGACGCTCGACGAAACGACCTCAACCTTCGGCATCCGCGATTTTCATTTCGACGCAGACACGGGCTTCTGGCTGAACGGGAAGAATTTCAAGGTCAAGGGCGTGTGTCTCCATGAGGACGGCGGCGCGTTCGGCATGGCGGTGCCGACGGCGGTCTGGCAGGAGCGGCTCGCGGGCTTGAAAAAGCTCGGCGTGAATGCCATCCGCACCGCGCACAATCCGTTCGCACCCGAATTTCTGGATTTGTGCGACCGCATGGGTTTTCTCGTGATGGATGAGATGTTTGACTGCTGGACGGTGGCCAAGCCCGATTTGGCCGGCCACAGCCTCGCGGATTATCATTTGTATTTCAACGACTGGTCGAAGATTGACGTGCGCGACACCGTGCGCCGCGACCGGAACCATCCGTCCATCATCCTCTACAGCGCCGGCAACGAAATCCATGACACGCCGCAACAGGAGAAGGCCAAGACCATTCTTTCCGGCCTCGTTGCCGTTTTTCACGAAAACGACCCGACGCGTCCGGTCACGCAGGCGCTGTTCCGCCCGAATGTCAGCCACGATTACGCCAACGGTCTCGCTGACATGCTTGATGTGGTCGGGCAAAATTACCGCGAGAACGAAATCCTCGCCGCGCACGACCAGAAACCGACGCGCAAAATCATCGGCACGGAAAACGGTCACGCACGCGCGACATGGGTGGCGCTGCGCGACCACCCGGCCTACGCGGGGCAATTTCTCTGGACGGGCGTGGATTATCTCGGCGAATCGCGCCGGTGGCCGGTGGTTTGCAGCGGCGCGGGTCTGCTGGACCGCACCGCCGCGCCGAAGCCGCCGGCCTTTGAGCGGCAGAGCTGGTGGAGCGATGCGCCCATGGTGCGCATGGCACGCCGTTCGGCCAGGGAGACTGCAAACCCCGACAACGCCGTCGCCAACGCCAACCCCGACCGGCGGCCGCAGACCGTCTTCTCCGACTGGACGCCGACGAACGCCGCGCCGCACGACGAAAACGTGGAGGTGTATTCCAACTGCAAGGAAGTGGAGTTGTTCCTGAACGACAAAGCGCTTGGCGTGAAGACCATCAACGCCGACGCCGCGCCGCGCAACTGGACGGTTTCGTTCGCGCCGGGAACCTTGAGGGCCGTCGCGCGCAACGACGGCAAAATCGCAGCCACCGACGAATTGCGCACGGCGGGCAGGCCGGAGAAAATCATTTTGACGACGGAAACAAAAACGCTTTCGCCGGGCTTCGACAACGTCGCGTTTGTGCGCGCAAAAATTGAGGACGCGAACGGCGTCACGGTTCCGCTCTCGGATGATTTGGTTTCGTTCGGGATCACCGGTCCAGGCGTCATCGCCGCTGTGGACAACGCGAACAACGCCAGTCACGAGCCGTTTCAGGCGGCCGGGCGGCGCGCGTTTCGCGGCGAATGCGTCGCGTTTGTGAGGGCGACCGGCTCATCGGGCAAAATTGTTTTGACGGCGACGGCTCCGGGTTTGACCGCCGGGTCCATCGCCATCCAAGCCGCGAAACCCTGATCTCCGAAAATCAGGTTGCATTCAATTCATAAAAAACGCGGGATGCCGGAAATGGCATCCCGCGCTGCGAAGAACAAGCCCAACCGCCCGTTCAGATTCTCACGGATAACGGGGTTGGAAGAACACGTTCGTCTTGCTTGAATCAACGTTGATCGTCTCATTGGTCACCGCCGCCGAGCCGGGCACCGGGAACCAGCTCCCGGTCGCGCTCAATCCCACCGAATTGGTGTAAAGCTGCCAGCCCTTGTGATCCGGCGCCCAGGTCAATTGCAACGTATTGCCGACTTGAACCGCCTTGAAATTCAGCGTCGCCGGATTCGTGTTCACTGCCGATGACACCACGATGTAATTCACCTTCGTGCTGGTGTACGCGCCACCATAGCCATTGGCCGTCAGGCTCACCGTGTAGGTGCCCGCCGCATATGTGTGGTTGACACTGGCGTTCGATCCGTTCGTCACGCTAACCCCGTCCCCCAAGTTCCACACCCAGTTGGTGATGCTCCCGCTCGAACTGTCCGTGAAAGTCACCGGCAACGGTTCCACCCCTCTCGTCGGCGTCCCGCTGAACCCGGCCACCGGCGCCGGCACTGGTATCACCTGGATGCTCCCGCTGCCGGTGATCAATGCCGTGTTGCCGGAATTATAAGTCCCTGCCGGTTTGCTCAGGCCATTCAAGACAAGCGCGTTGACTACGTTTACGTCCTCCATCCAACTGTTTGACGAAGCCGGTGTGCCGGAAAATCCCGGCGATTTGCAGCGGTAATTTGCAAGCAAGAAGTGCGCTTTTTGAAGTGGACCAGCTGAATCAATGAGCAGAGTGGACGGCTTGCTTCCGACCAGGCCTTCGCGCTCCAGTTGGTGCAGCGCCTCGCCGACGGGCGGCACGTTGATGTCCAAGGCCCCCGCCAGTTTTCGGCGGGCCAGCGTTATTCCAACCGGCAATTCGCCCTTCAAAATCTGGTTGCGAATTTCTAGATATGCGCGGCGAGCCAGGGAAACGGTCGCCCCCGGTCTTGCCTTCGCACTGGGGCGTGGTTTGGCTTCGGTTTTAATCACACCGCATAGGAACGAATTTTATCGAAGTCAGCCACAAGCCGGGTTATTCTCAACGCCGCATTCCCGTCGCGGTGTCAGGCGAAGATCAGGAACGGCAGGCTGCGCAGCTGAAAGTCCGGATGAAAATACCGAATGACATCGCCGGACAACGGCCCATGAAAAGCAAGCGAAGACGCATCGCGGTGGTCGGGTTGCCGATGTTGCAGTCGGTCAACAATCTCGGCAGCGTGGCGATCGCCAATTACGCGGAGCGCCAGGGCAACTGGCGTTTTGTCTTTGGCGCGGAGGCGACAGTCGAAGCCTTCCGGTTTTTGCGGACGGTTGACTGCGACGGCGCGATTGTCCGCATTCTGTCGCCGGCCATGCGGCGTGAGGCGATGAAGGTCAGCGTGCCCCTGATCAATGTTTCTTCGTGGCTGGAAAATCCGGGCGTGCCAACCATCCGGCATGATTACAGAACTTGCGGACGTCTGGTCGCGGAACATCTGCTGGAAAAAGGGTTCCGGCGGTTTGGCTGTATCATCGTGCCGGGAGGCTGCATCCCGAGACGCAGCAGGATGTTTTTGGAAACCATCCGGGCGCGGGGTTTTGATGCCAGCCTGTTCAACCTGCACAATCCAAAGCCGTTCTTGCGCGAGCCTATTTCGCCGCAGGAACGGAAGCGATTTGCCGAATGGATCCGGGGCCTGCAACCGCCGGCGGCGCTGGTCTTGATGGATGACTGGGACGCGCCGGAACTGATGCATGCGTGCCGGGAGGCCGGCTATGAGATTCCGCGGGATCTGGTGGTGATCTCCATTGGCATCCACAGCGAGACTCTGGCGATGTGTCCGGTGCCGTTGAGCGCGGTGCAGGAGGACCACGAAGCTCAAATGGGATTAGTCGTTGAAAAACTGGAACAAATGATGTCGGGCCGGCGGTTGGCGGAGAATCTCGTTGAAGTGCCGCCGTTGGGTGTGTTCGAACGGGCTTCTACTGCGACCCTGGCCATCGCGGATCGTTCAGTGGCCCGGGCCCTGGAATTCATTCGAGCTCACCTGGGCGAACCGATAAACGTCGCCACGGTGGTTGACAAGGTGGGGATTTCCCGCGCGATCTTGGACCGCCGGTTTCGTGACGAAATCGGCCAGACGCCGCACAATTATCTGGTTCAGCAGCGGATACGAATGGCGCAGGAGTTGTTGCTGGCCAAGCCGCCGCCCAGCCTGAACAAAATTTCGATGGCCTGCGGATTCACCGATCGCCGCCGGTTGAACGCGGTGTTCAAGCAGGTGACCGGTTTGCTTCCGGCGCGGTGGCGAAAAGCGCAGAGCGGTCGGGACGCGGTCCCGGCAGGTGCGGTTTAGCGCAAAATGTTTCCGGCGCGTTTGATTCGCCGTTCGCGCCTGTAATTCGCATCCGGCTGAACCTTCGCGCGGCTGACAAAAAACAACCCCCCTTCGCAAAAAAAAAGGCCCTTTCCGGCTCGAAATCCGTGGTTAGTATAAGTTTATATCGTATGAACTTATCGCCACAACAAGTTTTATTTCCAATCAGCCGCGCCAAACAACGGGGGTTTACGCTGATTGAACTTTTAGTGGTCATTGCCATCATCGCCATCCTGGCGGCGTTGCTATTGCCGGCCTTGGCGGGCGCCAAACGCAAGGCGCAAGAAATCCAGGATCGGAGCAATCTCAAGCAGATGGGCTTGGGTTTGTTCATGTATATGAGTGATTTTGGGACGATTGGTCGCAATACTACCACTGGTAACTGGGTGCCAACGCTTGATTCCGTTCAAAAGGGTGTGTTGGCAGCCGCTTATTGCCCGATGGCGACAACCAACTCTCCAAAATTTGTGGTGACTGGCGGCGCCGTGGCTGGCAAGGCCGATGTTCCTTGGATCGGAAATGACGGGAAAGCTTCGGACAGCGCCAGCTATTTTCTCAACGGATGGATTTACTACCCCGATAACAATGTTAAAACTTTTGTCCATAACCAAACTAGCGTCCAGGAAAAGGGACTGTTTGGGAAACAGGACGCCATTAAAAACAGCTCCTTAACAATCCTGATTTGTGATGGTCTATGGGAAGATGGCTGGCCGGACGGAGGAAGTTCTGCTGCCGCGGGAGACGTGTTGCCGTCACCCGTGAATTTATACAGCGGCGGACCAAATTTGCTCACGACTGGCACTCCACACATGGCTCGTGTTGCGACCGCAAGGCATGGCTTAAGGGGCCCCGCCAGCGCGCCCCAAGCCGCAGCAACAACCTCGCCGTTTCCGGGCGGAGTCAACGTGGCTTTGGCTGACGGTCATGTGGAATATGCCAGACTCGATAGTCTCTGGACTGTATATTACTGGCACGCGCAATCAGTGCCGAAAAAGCGGCCCTGATTGCAGTGCGAACGCCCCGACTTTTTACTCAGCATCGCTTTTTCGAGCGACACTGAAAGCTCGCATGGTGCTGTTCAATGAAATCCATTAAGAAATCTGCGCTCGGCGCTTTGCTGGTGACTGCCTTGGTTTCATTCGCGTTCGGCACCGGGGCCGACAACGCTTCAGCGCCGCCAGACGCCGCTTCCAACACCGCACCGGATGCGCGTCTGGATTATGCGCCCGGCCAGCCGCCCAGGTTCTGGTCCGTCGCCGCCGCCGAGACCGTCATGGCGCGCTGGCCGGATTTCTCGAAGGCGTATTTCAACGGCTGGACTTACGTGAACGGATACGAGCTTTTCGGATTTGAAATGCTCTATCGCGAAACGGGCGATCAGCGGTATTTCGATTATATCAGGCGCTACATTGACCAGCTCGTGGATGCCGACGGAAATTTCCGGCGCGTGGTGAATCGCAAAGGCCAGACCAACGTTCCGGCTTTCAACAACCTCGACAACATGATGACGGGCACCTCCCTCGTCATGCTTTACGAAACCACCAGGGACGAACGCTACAAGCAGGCCGCCGATAAAATCCGCCGCGCCTTCGACACTTATCCCACCAACAGCGACGGCGGCTTCTGGCACAGCCAACGCATGAACGGGCAGATGTGGATTGACGGCATTTTCATGGGACAGATGTTCCTCAACCGATACGGCAAATCCATCGGCGACAGCCGGTATTGCTGGGACACGGCGACGAAGCAGTTGTCTGTTTTTGCCCATCGCGCCGAGCGCGGTCATTCCGGCCTTTATTTGCACGGCTATTTTGAAGCCGGCCACGGCGGCAATGTTCCCGGCTGGGCCGATCCGCAAACCGGCCTTTCGCCCGAAGTCTGGAGCGAGGGACTCGGCTGGTATTCGCTCGTGCTGGTTGAGACGCTGGCGGTTTTGCCGAAGGATCACCCGCGCCACGCCGAAATGGAGGACATTTTTCACCGGCTCGCCGCCGGGCTGAAGCACACGCAGGATGCGAAGAGCGGCCGGTGGTTCCAGGTCGTGGACAAGGGCGACCAGCCGGACAACTGGACGGACAACTCCGGCAGCGCGATGTTCACCTACACCCTCGCGCGGGGAATTGAACTGGGCCTGCTCGACAAAACGGAATACGCGCCGGCCGTCGAAAAGGGATACCAGGGCATCATCGCCAACGCGAAGATCAACGACCGGGGATTATTGGACATTTACAGCGCGTGCGACGGCGTCGGCGTGCAGGTGGATTACGCGCATTACATCCATTTCAAAAAGTCCATCAACGCCAAGGAAGGCAACGCGGGTTTTCTCTGGGCCACCGCCATGGTCGAGAAGCCGCGGTTGGAGCTGTTGAAAAAGAAGTGATGCCAACCGCCGCCCACGCATGAAAAACTTCCTGTTTCTCGCCGGCGCGGCCGGATTGATTGCAACCAGATCCGCTTTCGGGCAGGCCACGGCAACAAATGCCGCTTCCGTCACGGTGACACATTCCTTCGTTTGCACCGATTACACGCAAGGCAAGGTGTTCATCGTTTCGGCCGGCGGCAACATTGACTGGGAGTACGACGGCGCGACGAATTGCAACGACCTCTGGGTTTTGCCCAACGGCAATCTGC
>CAZKTW010000123.1:0-10662 GCA_964555775.1 uncultured Bifidobacteriaceae bacterium
GGCGGGAGTGGCTGGCTGGTCCTGGGCATTCTTTGGAAAGATTACCAGGACAAGCACAAGCGGAAGGAGTGAATCTTCCTATCCCATCCTGAAGCCACTATGAAGATCATCTTCCCCTTGCTTGTGGTGATGTTATCGGTCGCTGGGGTTCTGACCGGCTGTCAATCGCCCAAGGCCCGGCCCGCGTCCGGGAGCAGTGCGGCGCCGCCGACGCGAAACAATTGCTACAGCTTGCTCCATCAACTCCTGGATGAAGAAAAGGATGTCAGCATGCTGCGCTTCATCAAGCGGGAGCATTCCGATGTCCGGAACCTGATCAAGAAAATTGCCGCCAATTCCGCGACCGGCTCGAAACTGCTGGAGGAATTCTCCAGGAACGATCCTTCGATCAACCTGGACGACATCCGGCTGCCACCCGGAGAGGCAGCCACACGCGATGCGATTGGGTCCACCAAACAGAAGGAATTATTGGGCGAGAGCGGCGACGAATTCGAGCTGACCTTGCTGCTCACCCAGACCGAGGCGCTGAGTTATGCCTGGCATCTGGCACAAGTCGCCGGCGAAAACGAGTCTCAACCCGATCGCGCCCGGGCGTTGGCAGGCGTGAGCAAGGATATGCAGAACCTTTATCAGGAAGTATTCGGGCTGTTGCTGTCGAAAACAAAATCATCGCCGACCAACTCGATCGGGATCCAACCCGATTAGCCTGGATCCAGCGCCGGGCCGGGCAACTCGACCATGAAAGCCTCCGAACTTGTTGTGAAATGCCTGGAGAACGAAGGTGTTGAATACATTTTCGGCGTGCCGGGCGAGGAAAACATCGATTTGCTCGACGCTCTGCTCGGCTCGTCCATCCGCTTCGTCATGACGCGCCATGAGCAGGGCGCGGCGTTCATGGCCGATGTGTATGGCCGCCTGACCGGCAAAGCAGGAGTGTGTCTGTCCACGTTGGGGCCAGGCGCGACAAATCTCATCACCGGCGTGGCCGATGCCAACATGGACCGCGCCCCGCTCGTGGCGCTCACCGCCCAGGCCGGCCACGACCGGATGCACAAGGAATCGCACCAGCATCTGGACATCGTTACCTTGTTCCGCCCGGTGACAAAATGGAACACCAGCCTGCCCATACCCGACATCATCCCCGAAGCCTTCCGCAAAGCCTTCAAGCTGGCCCAATCCGAAAAGCCCGGCGCCACGCACATTGAAATCCCCGAGGATGTGGCTCGTATGGAAACCGACGGTCAGCCGCTGCTCGTGCAGTGGCTCCACCCGGGCGGCGCTGCGCCAGAACAAATCGAAAAGGCCGCGCGCATTATTTCAGGGGCGGCGCGCCCGATCGTGCTCGCCGGTAACGGCGTCATTCGTGGACACGCTTCGGAAGCGCTGGTGCGGTTCGCCGAAAAACTGAACCTCCCGGTCGCCACCACCTTCATGGCCAAAGGGGTCATTCCCGACACGCATCCGCTCGCGCGAGGCGCCATCGGATTGCAAACGCCCGATTATGTGAACCAGGGCTTCGCGGAGGCCGACGTTGTCATCGCCGTCGGTTACGATGTCGTGGAGTACGCGCCGCGTTCGTGGAACCCGAAACGCGACAAAAGGGTTGTTCATGTGGACATGGCGCCTGCCGAAGTGGACGCCGCCTACATCGTCAACGTCGGGGTTGTGGGCGACATCGCCTCGTCGCTCGATTCGCTGGCAAAGCTGTCCACCCCGTGCTCCACCCCGCACGGAGCGCGCTTTCGACAACTGCTGTTTGACGAACTGGAACTGGGCCGTCGCGACACCTCCTTCCCGTTGAAGCCGCAAAGAATCCTCGCCGACCTCCGTTCCGCGCTGGCCGCCGAGGACATTGTCATTTCTGACGTGGGAGCGCACAAACTTTGGCTGGCGCGCCTTTTCCCGTGCCTTCAGCCCAATACCTGCATCATTTCGAATGGTTTTGCGGCGATGGGCATGGCCGTGCCGGGAGCCGTGGCGGCCAAACTGGTGCATCCGCGCCGCCGCGTGGTGGCAGTAACCGGTGATGGAGGTTTTCTGATGAACTCGCAGGAATTGGAGACCGCCGCGCGCCTGGAAACGCCCTTCGTGGTGCTTGTGTTCAACGATCATAGCTACGGCCTGATTCGCTGGAAGCAAATGCAACACTTCGACCGGGCGGCCTTCGTGGACTTCAATAACCCGGATTTTGTGGAATACGCGGAGAGCTTCGGCGCAAACGGCTGTCGCATCGAATCGGCGGACGAACTGGCGCCCGCACTGTCCGCCGCGTTGAACTCAAACAAACTCACCATCATCGACTGCCCGGTGGATGCCGCCGAGAACCTGCGCCTGACCCGGAGACTTGGCGCTCTCTCAGCGACCGGCCAGCTTCACGCGTGAATCGAGATGGTCCGATTGAGAAAACCCTGGGCTTAGCAACGCGGCTCATTCAAATCCCGGATCGTCGAAACCGTCGCCGACCTGTCTGGTTTTAGGGACCCTGGCCGAGAGTTGGCTTTTTGACTCCCGGTAGGGTTACACCCCATGGAGAACGGGCGATCCATATTGTAGCCTTCGGGCAATGTTAAAACCAAAAACGGAAAAACAACGTATGAAAAACAAACTGTTTGTTGGCGGAGCCATCCTGATGCTGGCCGCAAAGGCAGCCTGGGGCCAGAATAACGTGAGCAACACCCAGGGTGATCTTTACCAGGCTTATGAACTATCCGTGGACGGGTTCGGGACGGCTTCCGTCGGGGCCTACACCCTCGACCATCTGTCCAACAACCGGATCCGGCAAAACACCGAGTTTGGCGCCGGAGCTGGGGTCAATTACTTCATCACCCAAAACATCGGCCTTGGCGCCGAGGCCTACTCCGAAAACACCTCCGGGGTTTTTATCGACAACGCTTCGGGCAGTTTGATTCTGCGTCTCCCGCTGGGTCAAAGTGGAATCGCCCCTTACGTCTTTGGCGGTGGCGGTCACCAGTTCGATGCGGCCAAGCTGTGGTTTGGCCAGGCCGGCGCCGGTTTGGAATATCGTTTCACCCAACACGTGGGAATATTCCTGGATGCCCGCGCCGTTTGGCCAAATGAAACCAAATATTACGGCGTCGCCCGGGCCGGCCTGCGTTTCGCTTTCTAACGGGCGCCTCCCCTGCTCCGCCGGCGGAAAGTCCGCCGGCGTTTTTCTATTTCCAGGTGAATCGTCAACCGAACAGTGCTTTCGAGCGCGCTGCCAGGACTCGCGGTAGGGTTACACCCCATGGCGAACAACCGCCCGGCAGCGTAGCTTTCGCCAAATTGACGAAATGAAACAACCAACCAAACCCGCAACGAAAATCGATGCTATGAAAAACAAAACCCTCGTTCTCACCTTTCTTTCCATCGCCGCCCTGGCCGTGGGCTGCGACAAGCAGCAAACCGCCTCCCAGCAGATTGAGACCGTCAAGGCCGAAACCAAGGAAGCCTCGCAGGACATGAAAAATTACACCTTCGCGCAGAAGGATGAATTCGTCAAAACCATGCAAGGCCAATTGGACAATCTTAATCGGGATTTGGACCAGCTTTCCGCCAAAATTGACAGCTCCTCCGACGCCGTCAAGGCCGAGGCCAAACCCAAGCTCCAAGCGCTGCGCGACCAGGCGACCCAGTTGAACAAGCAGCTGGACGAGGCCAAAAACGCCACCGAGTCCACCTGGGACACGGTCAAAAGCGGCTTTGCGACAGCCTATCAATCAACGAAAGATGGTTTCCAACAAGCGCGTCAGTGGGTGAGCGACAAAATCGCGCCCTGAAGCAGCCATTGCTGGCATCGGGCGGCGGCGGCCAGGCCGACACTGCCGCCGGCAGCCAGCGCAAATTTATGATTCATGCTTTTGACTGGTGTTGAGGACGATTTCTGCCGGAGAGCGGGTTTGCCTCATTTCCTCCTGGTGATCACCGCGATTCCAAGCGGAGGCCATTCCCTGCGCCAGTCATTGCAATTTCGTTTGGGGTCCTGACTTGAACGGGGCAGAACGCGGAACAATGTCCCGCGCTCCGGCAAATCAGGACACCACCCGACCATGATCCGAGAAACGCGTCAGGGTCCGGACCCAACCGGCCGGGTCACGGCCACCAGAAAGCAAAGCCAGGTATGAAAAACAAGAACCTTTTCGAAACGGGCAACCGGTCAACGCCAGAAACACAGAAAGCGAATCACATGAACCCAACCAAATATTTGAGCAGCAAATTCGGAATCGCGCTGTGCAGCGCGCTGCTCGTATGCACCAGTAACGGGCAACCGTCGGTATCGGTCGGGGTGAGTGTGGCGCTCCCCTCGGTGGAGATCCGCACCGAAAGTGATTTTTACGAGCCACTCGCTCCGCAAGGCGAATGGTTGGTGATCGGTTCCTATGGCCGCTGCTGGCGGCCAGGCCACGTTGATCGTGATTGGCGTCCCTATTCCGAGGGTTATTGGCAGAGAACCGACGACGGCTGGTATTGGGTCAGTGACGAGCCATGGGCCTGGGCCACGTATCACTATGGTCGCTGGGATTTCACGGATCAATATGGCTGGTATTGGGTGCCACAGACGCAATGGGCACCGGCCTGGGTTTCCTGGCATAGTGGTGGTGGTTACATCGGCTGGGCGCCGATGTACCCGCCGGGCGTGAGAGTCATCTCGCCACGAGCTTATGTCTTTGTCGAAGAACGGCATTTCACGGAGCCCGTTCGCCGTTCCACCGTGATCGTCAATAACACCACCATCATCAACAAGACTGTGATCAACGAAGCGCCGGCCACTGCGGCCATCGAAAAGGCCAGCGGACGAAAGGTCCAACAGGTCGCGGTCCGTGAGTTGCGCCACAAGGAGGAGGCCCCCGTCGTCGCCCGGCAACGAACCCAGGCAGCGCCCGGCGAGAACAAGCCCCCATCGCCGGTTCGCAATGAGAACGCACCCGACGAAAGGAAAGCGGCTGTGACCCACGAGTCGCCGCGAACTGAAAACCCGGCCGCCGCCCTGGCGGAGCCGGCAGCGCCCGACCCGAAGCATAACGAAGTGCCGGTTGAGAAACACCGGCCGGTCACCACCACTCCGGAATTGAAACCGGAAGCCAGGCCGGAAGGCAATCACCCCCCGGCGATCAAGGAACCAACCCCGCCGCAGGCCGACAAACATTCGGTCAAACCGGAAAATCCTGTCCAGCCATCGAACCGAAAAGAATCGCCGCCCGCCCGGGAGAAGCCGGCCGCAAACGACCAAAATGGACAGAACCCGCCGGACCAGAACCGCGGGAACAAAGATCACCAGTAATCGTCCGGAGGTTGGTCTCCGGCCCCCGCACGCAATCACAATGACCGGCTGCCGGATGCATTGAATATGGACGCCGCCACGATCCTCCAGCCCATTGCGGCCAACCATGACCCGGCGGTCACGGCCGCACTGCGGGATACTGCCCTCCACGGCGCGCCGCTGTCCGCGGAACCAACCGGTTTAGCGGCGCCCAAAGGAACGCCGTTGCAGATCGTCATGATTGTGCTGGGGACGATTGCCTTTCTCTATTTTGCGCGTCCGGTGATCCTGCCGATCTTCCTGGCTTGTGTTGCCGCCATGACGTTGAAACCGCTCATCCGCTGGTTGTCGTACTGCCATATTCCACCGGCGCTCTCGGCCGCGGTGGTGCTGGGATTGCTGGTGACCGCCGTCGGAATTGGTTTCTATCAATTGGGGCGTCCGGCATTGCAATGGATGAACGAAGCACCCCAACACATGACCGAACTAAGGCAGCGGGTTCAAAACATCTTCCCGCGTATCGGACGCTTCAACCAGGCGGCGGCGGCAGTGAACAACCTGGGCGCGACCGAGGAGGAAAAGAAGGCGGAACAAACGAAAATCCCCATGGTGGAAATCAAAAGCAACCAGGGCGCCAGTTCCATCCTGAACTGGACGGGGACGCTCATGGTGGGCATTGGTGAGACGATGGTGCTGGTTTATCTGTTGCTGGCCTCCGGCGACCTGTTCCTGCAAAAGCTTGTCCACGTGATGCCCACGTTGCGCGACAAGAAGAGTGCCGTCGAACTCAGCCACGAGATCCAGCAAAACATTTCCAATTATCTGTTCTCCGTTTCGTTGATCAACCTGGGCCTGGGTCTGGCCGTGAGTGGAGGGCTTTATTTCATGGGGGTGCCCAATGCCGCGATGTGGGGAATGTTCGTAGCCGTGCTGAACTTTGTGCCTTACTTTGGCCCGGTCGCCGGAGTTGCTGTGCTGGGCACGGTCGGGCTGCTCGAGTTTAACACCCTGGGGAGCGGACTCCTGCCGCCCGCCTGGTACCTCGTGCTCCATCTGCTGGAGGCGAACCTTATCACACCGGTGTTGCTCGGACGCCGCTTCACGCTCAATCCCGTGGTCATTTTTGTTTCCCTGATCTTCTGGATGTGGCTCTGGGGCGTGCCCGGCGCCCTGTTATCGGTGCCGATACTGGTTTCAATCAAGGCTGTTTGCGACCGCATCCCGGCGATGTCGCCTGCCAGCGAGCTTCTCTCCCGATGAAACAACCCTGTTTTATGCGCAGATCCCCATGAATCATTCTGTCGCAAAATCAGCCGGCCGGGCGGGCGCGTGGAACCGCCTCTCCCTGCAAACGCTGGCCGGTGTGGGCAGCTTCGTGCGAACGCAATGGGAGGAGGTGCGGCATGCAGCTGCCGTGATTGGGACGGTGCTTTTCACCGGTCTTTGTCCCCGATATTGGGCGCGTCCGGTGCGGAAGGCATTTGCCCTGCAGATCCTGGCCATCGGCGTCGAGCCACTCTGGTTTGTAGGTGCGGTGGCGGTGTTCGTCGGCATATCGGTGGTGGTACAGCTCACCTTCTGGGTCGGTGAAGCCGGGCAGTCACAACTGCTCGGTCCGCTGCTGGTGGCCGTCGTGGCCCGCGAACTCGGCCCGGTGCTGATCAACCTCGTGGTGATCGTCCGCAGCGGCAGCGCCATGACGACCGAACTGGGAATCCTCAAGCTCAATGGGGACGTTCGGGCGCTTGAGGCCCAAAACGGCGATCCGTTCCTGCAACTCGTAATCCCGCGGGTGCTGGGCACGGTGGTCTCCACCTTCTGCCTGACAATTGTGTTTATCCTGGTCGCCTTCGTGAGCGGTTACCTGTTCGCGGCCTGGACGGGCAAGGGCAGTCGTGATTTACTTTTGTTCGCCGACACCGTCTCGCGCGCGGTCCAGCCCAAAGACGTGTTCAACGTCCTCGCCAAAAGCATCGTGCCAGCCCTGTTTGCCAGCACTTCCTGCTGCGTTGGCGGGCTGGGTGTCGGCGGATCGGTCGCGCAAATCCCCCAGGCCACCCAACGGGCACTCACCCGCTCGGTCGCCGGATTGTTTGTCATCTCCTCCGTGGTGTCGCTGCTGACCTACCTGTGATCATGAATTTAACCCCGCATTTTTCGAATCTTCATCACGGGATGGGTGCGGCCAACGAGCCAACCTGATGGAAGAACGTTTCAAATTCCGGCGCGTCAACGAAATCACCGGCACCTTCGTGCTCGTCGTCGTCGCCGTCCTGATCGCCACCATCGTTTGGGCGGGTCACAGCCAGCGCTGGTTCAAAAGCCGGGTCACCCTGCGCATCCTCCTGCCCGAAGCCGGCGCCGCGGGAATCCGGCAAGGCTCGGAGGTTTACTTTCTGGGCACGCTGGTGGGGTCGGTGGCCGATGTCGTTGTGGACTCGACGGGACGGATGGAAGCCGAGGCGAACATCCGCCGCGACTTCTTCCGGTTCATCCGGGTGGATTCGTCGGCGGCGGTCAAAATGAAATTCGGGGTGGCCGGCGATTCGTTTTTTGAAATCACGCGCGGCCAGGGCGAGCCGTTGGCGGAGGACAATGCCTCCATCGTCTGCAAGGAACAATTTCGAAGCGCCTTGGAAGCGGCGGTCGAGGAAATTCGCGGCCAGAGCCTGGCCGTGTTGAAAAAGACCAGTACCGGCCTGGAGGCGTGGACCCTGCTCGGCACGAATCTCATCAGCACCCAGGCGCGGTTGGAACAGTTGATTGCCCGCCTGGATGGCATCGTGGCCGGCGTCGAACAGGGCAAAGGCACGGCCGGCAAGCTGATCACCGATCCGGTCCTGGCGGACGAGGCGCAGCAACTCCTGACGCGGGCGAACGCAACCATGAGCGAGTTGCAAGGCATGGTGACGAACCTGGATGCCGTGCTGAAGAATGTCCGGGGCGGCACGGCGCGCCTGCCGGAGATCACTGATGCCATGGCCGACGAGGCGAAAGATCTGCCCGGGCTGGTCCGGCAAACACAGAATTCGATGCGCGAAATCGAGCGGTTGGTGGAAGCGATGCAACGGAACTGGTTTGTGCGCAAATACGTGAACCCGACCAATCCGCCGCCATCACATCCCCTGCCCCAAACCACCACGCCAGAAAAACAGCCGGCGAAAAGTCTTCATCCGCCGAAATGAGGTTCAAGGCAATCAGGCTTCATCGATCGGGCGATTCCAAAAAGTGCCCGGTAGGGTTACACCCCATGGCGCCAGGCAAACCGGCAACGTAGCTTGCTGTCCTTATTAAAACATCAATAAACAAAGCAAAAACCGAAAGTAAAAGCATCATGAAAATGAAACCAACTTACCCGCTCGCACTCCTGGCAGCCGCGAGCGCCCTGTTCATCACCAGCGCGCCTTTGCGCGCCGCCGATACGGACGACCGCATTGAGTCCTCCGCTGCAAAGTCTTATGTGTTCAAAACCTACCTCAAGGATGATTCCATCAAGACCGAATCCAAGGACGGCGCCGTCACCCTGACCGGAACGGTGAACAAGGCATCTGACAAATCGCTGGCCCAGGACACCGTGGCGAGTCTGCCCGGCGTCACCAGCGTGGACAATCAACTGCTGGTCAAAGGCGAACAACCCGCCGAACACTCGGACAGCTGGATCGGTTTGAAGGTGAAATCCGCCCTGCTGTTCCATCGCAACGTGAGCGCCACCGGCACAACGGTGAATGTGACCAATGGCATCGTCACCTTGACCGGTCAAGCCTCCAGCCTCGCGGAAAAGGAACTCACCACCGAATACGCCAAGGACGTTGACAATGTCAAAACGGTCAAGAATCAGATGACGATCGCCAATATCCCGGCTTCACAAGACGCAACCATCGGCGACAAAATTGATGACGCCTCCATCACGGCTCAAGTCAGGTCGTCGCTGCTTTCGCACCACTCCACCAGCGCCCTGCATACCAGCGTTTCAACGGCGGACGGCGTCGTCACGGTGGGCGGCGTTGCCAAAAATAACGCCGAAAAGAGCCTGGTCACCAAGCTCGTCACGGACATCAACGGCGTGAACAGTGTGATCAACAACATGACCGTCGTCGTGCCGTTGGCCGACCGGTAAATCATGACCGATTGCTGGCTGGCGCGAAAACGCGCCAGCCAGCAAACCAACCGAAAGCAATCAAGCCGAAGGTTCAATATGAATACAAAAACCATTGTCGCCGTCCTTCTGGTCACCCTGGGCATCGTGGTGCTCGCTTACTCCGGCATCACCTTCACGACTCCGGGCAAGCCGGTCGAGTTCCTGGGAATGCACTTTGAAACCACTGCCAACCACTTTATCCCACCCGTTGCCGGAGCACTGGCACTTGTCGGTGGCATTGTGCTGCTGGCGGTGAACCCCAAACGGGCCTGACGGTCGGGTCGGAGCGGATGCCGGCAGGAAAGAGCATCCGGCTGCCCACCAGGTCAGGCCGCTACCCTGACACCATGGCCCTTCGGTTCGCGAAACAAGCAATATGCGCTTTGACCTGTACCCTGATGTCATGTGTCTGCACTATGAGCACCCGCTGCTCTTGGAACGTTCCAGGGGCTGGACGGCGAAAAGCCATCTCCCGGCCGGCACAAACCTGCAGTCCCCGCATCCGGAAAATGGCGCAACGGTGACGGCGGTTGAACCGGAGGAGATTGACAGATTTGAAGGCGAAGGTGGCCCGGAAGCGCCGATGCCGGCCACGGAGTCGGTTCTCTTTCCATTTGAAAGAGCCATGGGGCGGAGATCGGCTGGCTCATGAAAGCAAAAACATTCGAAGTCGTTCTCCACAAGCTGCCATCCGGCAAATCTCCGGCGACCGCCCTGGAAGAACAGCTCAACCAGTTTCTTGAGCTGCACCCGGACCTGCGGCTGGTGTCCTCGCACATGAGCACCCTGGTTTCGCCCGCCGAGCCAAATGCCATGCCCCGAACGGACGAGTCATCCATCGTCATTTTCTGCACCCTGTTCTATAACGAACGCTGACCGGGTAACGCCGCTTTATGCCAACCCTGAAGCTCATCTGCCTGACCCTCATTCAACTGGTGAAACAGGTCTGTTTCTTTCCCCAAACCATCGCGAAGGCCGTCAAACAACATCAGCGTCAGGTCGCATGGAACGAGCGCGAGGCCGAACGACTCGACCGGATACGCAATCCTTCAAAATATCTGGGGAAGTGATTTTGGCCTTTGTTGGTGCAGCGGAAAGGTCAACCACAACGCCCCGGTCAGGGCGAGCGTGAGTTAGTGAGCAGCCGTTCGTGGTTCTGAAGGAACCATTGAAAATAGCCCGGTGTTTCAACGCCGGGAAGGATGGGAAGAACGTCACGTCCCGTAGGAACGGCTGAAATACAACGCTTCTTTCGGCCGTCCCT
>CAZKTW010000124.1:0-10644 GCA_964555775.1 uncultured Bifidobacteriaceae bacterium
TCTGGATCGGCTACGAGGGCACGCGGTCGAATTATGCCAAGCAACAGGGCCGGCCAGTGGACGAGATTCTCACCGAGTTTCGCGAGCACGGCATCACGGTGCTGACCTCGATGATCATCGGATTTGATTATCAGACCCCGGAAATTGTCGCGCAGGAGCTGGACGGGCTGATGAAGCTCAAGCCGGCGCTGGGGCAATACCTGATTTACGGGCCGGTGCCCGGCACGCCGTTCCACGAGCGGATCATCAAGGAAAATCTGTTGCAGGATGTCTATACCAGCGACAAGGATTTGTTTTACCGGCGCGCGGACGGGTTCCGGACGATGATCAAACATCCGACACTTTCGGCGGAGCAGATCGAGGACATCCAGCGCTGGTGTTTCGAGGAGGATTTTCAGCGGCTGGGCCCGAGCATTTATCGCGTGCTTGAAACGCGTTTCCTCGGCTACCTCAAGCTCAAAGATTCGCCGAACCCGGTTCTGCGGCAGAAGGCGGAATATTTCGCCCACGAGTTACGTTATGCCTATCCGGTGTTTCTCGCGGGCCGGCTGCTCGGCCCCAACGCGACGGTGCGGAAATGGATTGGCGATCTGGAACAGCGAATTCACGCGGAACTGGGCCGTCCGGCCTTCACCCAACGATTCCGGTCCGTCATGGCCGTGGGGGCGGCGTTGTGGACGGGTTTGACGTTGAAATTGGATTGGTTCCAGCATCCAAAATTGCAGCGAACCACGTATCGCCTGCCCGGCAAACGCTGGAGTGCGTTCGATTTGTGGCAGGAATTTCACGCCAAGATGGCCAGCCCGAACTTCTCCGTGAAGGTCGAGTTGCAACACGCGAAGCAGCAGGTCTGGATGCGGCTGGAGGGCCGGCTCACCAAGGCGGATGCCGAGGGATTGGGACAGCGCCTCCGGGATTCCCTGGCGCGGAGCCGGAGTCATCTGGTGTTGGATTTCAAGAAGCTGCACTGGGACAAGGTGGAAAACCTGGGCCCGTTGTGCGAAAAACTTGAGGCTTATCGTTCCCGTATCCGGGTGGTGCTGCCCAAATTGTCGGCCGCGCATCCCGAACTGCTGCTGCTGGCCAGCATGTTCCACCATTATTAGCTGAAGCTTTCCCGCGCGCCTTCGGAACCTCAGGCCTCCTGGCATTTTGGTTCGTCAGCCCGGGCGCTGGCGCGGGTGGATGAGCTTTAAAACCTCCGCGTGGGCCAACACCACGTCGGGATCGCGTTGCAAGGCGTCGAAGTAATGCCGCGAAAATCCTTCGCCGGCCTCGGACGCGGTCAGCAGCCGCCCGGTTTGTTTCACCAGCGCGTCGGCGCCGGCCGCTGTCAACAGTTCCTTCTCCTCGAGCGCTTCATCCACGGCGACGATGAACTGGGAAAAGGGCTGCAGCCAGGCGAACCACGGATCGCTGGTGAGCAGTTGCAGGAAATGGTTCGGTGACTGGATGGTGCCGACGGTTTGTTCGTAGCTCACGCGTTCCGAATCCACCAGCGCCTTGTGCAGAACGAGCAAAATGTTGCGCAGTCCGGTCAGGCGTTGTCGGATGTCTTCGTGCTCCGGTGCGGGTGGGGTTGGGTTTTTTCCTTTCATTCAATCCTCGCGTTTCGCCAGCAGGCGTTCGATGCGCCGGTCAGGGACAAGCCACAGGCAGGCGACGAAGACATACAAGCCGCTCGAAATCCACGGGCTCACGAACGCGAGCGGAATGGCGATGAAATAAAGCGCCGGCGAAAGTTTTCCTTTCCAGTCCTTCCCGATCGCCACCGCCAGCAGGGAGCGGGGGCCTTGCTGGGCGATGATGAGACGCTGCAAAATGTAATACGCAATGGCCGCCATCAGGAGCACAAAGCCATAGATGGCCGTCGGCAGGCACGTGAGATGGTTTTCGCCCACCCAGCCCGTGGTGAAGGGAAAAAGCGACAGCCAGAACAGCAGGTGCAGGTTGGCCCACAGGATGCCGCCGGTGACGTGTTTGGTGGAATGGAACATGTGGTGATGATTGTTCCAATAAATGCCGACGTAGATGAAACTCAACACGTAGCTCAGGAACACCGGCAGCAATTCTTTCAGCCGGTCTAGTTCCACGCCCGACGGCGGCCTCAATTCCAGCACCATGATGGTGATGATGATGGCGATCACGCCGTCACTGAACGCCTCCAACCGGTTCTTTTCCATGCGCGGAAGATAGCAAAGCCGGCAGTGATTGTCTCCTCCTCGCTCGCGCCCGCCGCCTCCAAAGTTCCGCGCGGCTGCTTTGCGCTTGTCCCGGCCGGGCGGAATCGTTAGATAAGCGTGCATGAAGCTCAGAATTATTCTGCCTTTGCTGGTCGTGGCGGTCGCCGTGTTTGCGGCGGAAACCAACAGCGTCAATCCAGCGAAATCCGCCGCGGCTGAGCCCGTCCAGCGTGGCAAATATCTGGTTGAGAATGTGGCGATGTGCGCGGAATGTCACACGCCCAAGACCGACCAGGGTGACTACGATCGGACACAATGGCTGCAGGGCGACGTGCTTGATTTCAAGCCGACCCAGTTGATGCCGTTTGCGGCGGTGGCTCCGCCGATTGCCGGTATGCCGGGGTTCACCGACGAGCAGGCGTTGAAATTCCTGGAAACGGGCATTGATATCGCCGGGAAACCGGCCATGTATCCCATGCCACGATATCGATTCAACCACGATGACGCCCTGGCCGTGCTGGCGTATTTGCGGTCGCTCAAACACTGACTTTCAATGCCGGCCCCTCCCAATTCCGATCCGATGGAACGCGGGCGACTGCTGATGGTGCTGGCGACGATTGTGATCAACATCGCCGCCGTTGGATTGCTTGTGTATTCACCGTGGTCGAATTGGCGGACCGGCCTGGCGCTGAACCTGTTTGACAACGTGCTGCTGTTCGGTTTCGTGATTTTGCAACGCGATGCTTTGTTGGCGCGGCTGCTGGTTTTCGGGCTGGCGGCGGGATTCGCCGAACTGGCGGCCGACGCATGGCTGGTGGATCATACGCGCACGCTGGACTATTCCATCGGCGGCGGGCCGATGCTGTGGCGTTCGCCGGTTTGGATGCCATTCGCGTGGGAGGTTGTGTCCGTGCAATTTGGCTATCTCGGCCTGCGATTGCATGAACGCTTTGGAGGCCGGGGACTGGCCGTCATCGGATTGCTCGGGGCGCTCAACATTCCGTATTACGAGGAGATGGCGCGGCGCATTCACTGGTGGCAATACAACGGCTGCCGCATGATTTCCAATACACCGTATTACATCATCCTCGGCGAGCTTGGGATCGCCATCGCACTTACGCTGCTGGCCAGACCGCTTCGGCGTGGCAACCTGGCCATGGCGGTGGGGCTGGGTATTGCCGGCGGCGTGGCGATTTTCATTTGTTACGCCCTCGCCTATGCCGTGACCGATGGTTTCGCACATCCTTGATTATGAGGCATCACGTTTTCATGACCGGGGGCACGGGTTTCATCGGCAGCCGGCTCATTCCCTTGCTCGTCCGGCGGGGACATGAGGTCAAGGCGCTGGTCCGGAAAGGTTCGGCAGGCAGGCTGCCGGCCGTTGTTTCGAGTGTGACGGGTGATGCGTTGCGGATGGATTCCTACACGGACGCAGCACGCGGGGCGGACGTGTTTGTGCATCTGATCGGCGTGCCGCACCCGAGCCCGGCCAAGGCGGCGCAATTCCGCGCGGTGGACCTGGTGTCGGCGCAAGTGGCGGTCAAAGCGGCTCGCGACGCGGGTGTCCGGCATTTTATTTATCTCAGCGTGGCGCAGCCCGCGCCGATGATGCAGGCCTATATTGAGGTGCGATCGGAGGGCGAGGCGATGCTGCGTGCCAGCGGCCAGGCGGCCACGTTCGTGCGTCCGTGGTATGTGCTCGGGCCGGGCCATCGCTGGCCGTATGCGTTGCTGCCGTTTTATTGGTTGTGTGAACGGCTGCCGTCCACGCGCGAAGGCGCGCGGCGATTGGGACTGGTGACCTTGTCGCAGATGCTCAACACGCTGGCCTGGGCGGTGGAAAATCCGCCGGATGAAGGCGTGCAGATTCTCGACGTGCCGAAGATCCGGGAGCTGGGTAAGATGCCGCCTGTTTAAATGGGCGCACAACAAATCATCGTGGTCGGCGGCGGCGCGGCGGGATTTTTTGCCGCCATTGCGGCGGCGGAGCTGGGCGCAGGGGTGACAATTCTGGAAAAGACCTCGCGGTTTCTCGACAAGGTGCGCATCTCCGGCGGCGGCCGGTGCAACGTCACGCACGCCGATTTCGATTCCCGTGATTTTGTCACTAGGTATCCCCGCGGGGAAAAGGAGCTGATCGGGCCGTTCCAGAAATTTTCCGCGCGCGACACCGTGGCCTGGTTCGAATCCCGCGGCGTAAAATTGAAGACCGAGGCCGATGGCCGGATGTTTCCCGTCACCGATTCCTCGCAAACCATCATGGATTGCCTGATGAATGCCGCGCGCAAGGCGGGCGTGAAGTTGCGGCTGAATTGCGGGGTGAAGCGCGTGGCGAAGCGTGCAGGTGGTGGATTTGAAGTGGTAGTCGTTAGTAAGATTTCATCTCCCTCGCCTTCCCCAAGGGAGGAGAGGGGCGGGGTGAGGAGGCCAATGCAAATTAGTGAACAAACCCCTCACCCCGGCCCTCTCCCCGATTGGCGGGGAGAGGGAGAACATACTGCACTAGAGACACTCACCTGCGACCGGCTGTTGCTGGCGACGGGTGGTTGTCGCGCGGCGGCGGCGGGCCAGCTGGCGGTGTCGCTCGGCCACACGTTGGAACCGCCGGTGCCGTCGCTGTTCACGTTTCACATCGAGTCGCCATGGCTGCGGTCGCTGGCGGGCATTTCTGTTGGGGTGGTCGAGGTGTCCGTGCCGGCAGCCAGGTTGCGCGAGCGCGGGCCGTTGCTGGTGACGCACTGGGGCCTGAGCGGCCCGGCGATTTTGCGGCTGTCGGCGTGGGGCGCGCGGACTTTGCACGAATTGAATTACCGGTTTCCGCTGTTCGTCAACTGGCTGCCGGAATTGAGCCCGGAAAAGATCATTCGGGAATTTCAGGTCCGGCGGAAGGCGGCGGGTGCGAAGCTGGTGATCAACGTGCCACTGGCGCCGTTGCCGGCGCGTTTGTGCGAACAACTGGTGCTGGCGGCGGGCATCCCGCGGGAAACGCGGTGGTCGGCGCTCACGCGACCGCAGACCTACGCTCTGGCGCAACAATTCGCGCACACGGAATTTTCTGTGATCGGAAAAACGCTGAACCAGGATGAGTTCGTGACCTGTGGCGGCGTGCGGCTGGCGGAGGTGAATTTCAAGACGATGGAGAGCAAGGTTCGTCCCGGACTGTTTTTCGCGGGTGAACTGCTGGACATCGATGGCGTGACCGGTGGCTTCAATTTCCAGGCCGCCTGGACGACCGGCTGGCTGGCCGGTCGCGCGATGGCGGTGTGCCGGATCAATGGTTGAGGTCGCGCTTCAAAAAAATGATCAAGCCGGCGCTGAAAGCGACGGCGGTGGACACGCCGGACAACATGACCATCCGCCACACTTCCGGCCGCCATTGATAATCCATTCCCTGGGCGAGCTGCAGGAAGTTCAGCCAGGAGTAAGTGATGTAGCGGGTGAAGAGGTAGGGATCGAGTCCCGCCAGGTGTTTGGTGAACTCGACGATGAACAAGGTGCTGATGCCCACCGTCACGGCCGCGCCCGGAGTACGAACCAGGGTGGAGATCAGGATCCCATACATGACGAGGGCGCTCAACGGTATCCAACTGAGCACGTAACTCACCAGAAGCTCGTGTAGCGCCTGATTCCGGCCATACACAACTCCGGCGGAATCAGCCACTGCGTCGAAGTGGTAATGGATCCCGGCCAGCATCGCGGAGAACAGCAGGGCGGCGGCAGAGAGGGCCATCATGTAAAGCAAACCGATAACCGCCTTGGCCAGATACAACTCCCAACGGTGCACCGGAGCGGCCAGCGCGCTGCGGATGGTGCCGGTGCCGGTTTCGTCCGCCACCAGCTTGGCTGCGAAGGTGATGATGAATATCGGGCCAATGTCCGTGAACACGATTTGCATCGAAAAGCCGACATAGCCCCAGGCATTCGCCGTGGCCGCGCTGCTGAGCTCGCCCGCTATGAAATAAACGATCACGCACGCCAGTCCCACCATGAAAATGCCAAACCAGGACAACTTGCGGCGCGCTGCCTTCGTGACCTCGTTTCGCAGCAAGGGGATGAATTGACTGGAAGTCATCCAACAAGGGCAGGGCGCGTCACTCCGTGCGCGCCGCGTTGGGTTAAGTAGCGATCGCCTGTACGTTTCATCATTTGAAGACGGCGCGCTCGGAGTGACGCGCCCTACGAGCTCATTTGTGGGATGGGTTCTAGGCATGGGATTTGTCGCCCGTGATGGAAAGGAAAAACTCCTTCAAAGTCTTTTGTTTGGGTGCCAGAGCGGAAACTTTGAACCCCGCCTGCTGCAGACATTGGTTCAACCACGCGGAATCGTCCCGAGCCAGCGTGATCTCCAGGGTTTCCGCCGTCAAGGGTTCCATTTTTCGGATCTGCTCGTGGCGCGAGCTGAAATCGTGGCCGGGAATGCTGCCCTGGAAGGTGACCCGCACAATCCGTTCATGCGGTTTTAACAATTCCTTCACGCTGCCGGAAGCCACCAGATGCCCGCGATTGATGACAAAGACCGAGTCGCAAAACTCCTCGATCTCGGACATCAAATGACTGGAGATGAATATCGTAAGCCCGTCGTTCCGGACCTTCTCGCGCAGGAACGAGAGAACTTCCTGGGTTCCCTCGGGATCCATCCCATTGGTCGGCTCATCCAGGATCAGGAGGCGTGGCCGGCCCAGCAACGCCCGGCCGATGCCCAGACGCTGTTTCATGCCGGTTGAATAAACCCGCACGCGATCATGCTGCCGCTCCGCCAATCCGATCCGTTCCAGGATTTCGTCGATCTCACGCGAGGAGACGTGGTCCAGCAACCGGGCGGCAAGCTCGAGGTTTTTCCGGCCCGACAGGTACTCATAAAAAGCCGGAGTCTCCACGGTGATGCCGACGGAGCGGATGGCTTTTTTGTAATCCTTCCAGATGTCCATGCCGAAAAGGCGGATATGCCCGTGGGTGGGCCGCACCAGCCGGGGGATCATGTAAAGCGTGGTGCTCTTTCCCGCCCCGTTTGGCCCGAGAAATCCGGCCAGATGGCCGGGTTCAATCTGAAGGGAAAGATGGTCCACCGCCTGCAGACGCCCAAATCGTTTGGACACATCTTCCAAAACCAGTGCTGGCGCGGATGCCATCATGGGTTTTTACCTTTTGCCGCGCGTGGCGGCGACATGAAAATGGAAATATTGGGCTTGTCCCACTCGTGCCAGATGATATCGGACAATCCATCGCCGTTCAGATCCTGGATTTCGATAAAACCATGCGGCGGCACGTCGAAGGTCATGGCGGGTTGCAGCGCAAACCAGTGTCCGTCGGTCGTGCTGCAAAGAATATTCCATTGAGTGTCCGAGCGTCTGATCAGAAGATCGAGGCGGCCGTCACCAATGAAATCTCCTTGAACCAGGATCGGCCATCCGGCCAAAACTTCCGATGGCAGGATCGCCGTTACCGGCACGGCCGCGTCGGGGCTGCGGGAAAAAGCGCCGTGTTGGAACGACCGGATCGTGAACGCCCAATCCAATTTGTGTGAGATCACCATTTCCAACAGTCCGCTCTCGGAGATAATGCGGGTTTTCATATCGAGCAGGGCGAGCTCACAAACACCATCGCCATCCAGATCATGAACGGGCGACCGACGCCACGTGGAACCGATGGGAATCGGGAACCCGCGGCAGTGCAGAATTTGCGTCGGCTGCTCGGGCAACTTTTGGTCCGCGCCGCGCAGGAAGATATAAATGTCGGTTTTGAAATCCAGCGTGCCGCCGGTCTGCCAGAGAACCAGATCTTCCCGGCCATCGCCACCCACGTCCATGCGGTCCAGTTGTGGCGAACTCGCGGCGATGTTTTTATTCATGTCGGCGATGATTTTTCGGATGGCTTCGTTCTCCGGCTCTTGGTCCGGCTCCGGCCTGGCGCGAAACGATTGTTCAATGTCCAGGCTGTGCGCGGGATTTGGTCCCAAAGCCCAAAGGTCGCGCCACGGGTAGGAGTTCAGGGACCAGGCCGTTTGTTTCACGTCGAGGGCCAGCGCCGGTCCGGGGCTCCATTCATAAGCACGATTTCGATGGTAGAGCACCGTTCGTCCTGCGGAAATTACCGGAATCAAATCGTTCGTTCCGGTTTTGTTCGTGCTCAGTAATGTCAGGGTGGGAAGATCACAGTTGGTGAATGCCTGGCTTGCCTCAATGAGCGGGTGTCGCTCCGATTCGAACCAGCCGGCGTTCTGCCGGCAATAAACCAGCCCGGTGGCGGTGGACATCAGTAATTCGAGGCCCGGATGCGCCTCCACGTCGCACGGGGCGACCCAGGCGGTTTGTGGCGGCAGGGGGATGACCTGATCAGGTGAGTTGGTGAAGCCGTCCGGGCGCTGGCGATAGTTTAGAAGTTTTTTCTCCACCGAATCAATGACGAGCAGATTGCAGCGTCCGTTCCTTTCAACATCAACAAAAAGTGGCTTGCCGGCACTGGCCGGGAGGGTGATCGCCTGACGCGACAGCACCACGGGTTCGGCCCGTCCCGCATTCACCGCGAGGAACAGCAACAGAATGGTGCAATGCGTCCGTATGTTCAGAGCCTGAGAGGCTGACCGGTCAATCAATTTGGCCAAAGGCGCGATCATTCGTTCTTGAGTTTCTTTCCCTCCCAATCCGGAAAATTCGCGCCGTGGAGGATCACTGCTGTCACTTCATGTTTGTCATTCCTCAGAAAGGTCCACTGGTTGCCAAAGTTGTCGAAAAATTTCGTTTCCGATTCAGGATAAACATCCACCGGGCCGTCGGTGTCGTCTTCAACCCAAGCTTGCGAGACCAACTGATCTCCTTGTCGCCAGAGCGCGAGTTTCATTCCATTCGTTGCAAACTCATAGTGGCCCACACAAGCATCCAGAAGCTTTGGGTCCAGCTTGATGGCGACGGGACGCCTTGGGGCGTCGGGAACTTTCGGCGGCTGATCCGAGGTTTTTGCACAATAAAACGTCTCGCCACCGAATTGCACGGTCAAGCCGGTTACCTTGCCCTCAGTATTCCTGGAAAAAGTCAAAGGTACGCCGCTTAACCTTCCAAAAAGACGGGTTTCCGATTCCGCCAACAATTCACCTTCAATACCGGGCAATAGCGCACGCATGGGCCATGATCTTGGTCCGGTGGCTTGGGCAATAATCCTGTTCCCTTCGCGGCGAATCCCGAGGCCGGGCGGGGAGGTCGTGTCAGTCACGGCGCTCCGCTGGTATTGCCCTACATACGAGTCTTTAACCTGACTGTTGATTTGTGTTTCCTTGGGCCGCTGGTCTTGCTGCCATTCGCTTTCGAGTAAAAGGCGGCTAATGCCGACCACGGTTTCACTCCCAAGCGAGGAAGACAATATCACCACGCCGCGCCGCCGCTTTTCGTCGAACCCGGCAAACGCGCTGTAGCTGCCCGAGTCTCCGTCGTGCATGACAAACTTTCTTCCTTGCGGATCAGACCCGACGCACCACGAACCGACGTTCTGGTCAGGAACCCCGGGTTGCGCATGAACCACCAGCGCCTTTTCGAAGAGCGACGTCAGACTGGTATGGGTCAAGCGAACGTAAGCCGACACATATTTCAGCAGGTCGTTGGCCGTCGAGCACAGCCCGCCCTGAGCAACCAGAACAGAAGAATGACCTTCAGTGGCAATCTGCGTGCTGTTCATTTTTAGCGGCCGAAAAATCCGGTCCTCCACGAGCGATTCGTAGTTCGTGCCCGCCTTCAAGGTGATCACATGTCCCAATAAAGAAACGCCGAGATTCGAATAGTGGAATCGCGTTCCGGGATCGTGCCTCAATTTGTAACCGGACAAAAACTCATACAATTGATCTGTGGTATAATCCGCAAAACCGCTTTTGGGGTCGAGGTTGCCTGGGTTGGCCGGAAGCCCGGAAGTGTGTATTGTCAGTTGGAGCAAGGTGATTTCCTTGCCGTTGCGGGTCGGCATCTTGACCGACATGGGCAGATACTTGGCCACGGGATCATCCAGCTTCATCTCGCCGCGCTGGATCATGTCCTGCAGCAGCAGTGCGGTGAACGTCTTCGTGATGGAACCGATTCCGAACAGCGTGTTGCCATCCACTTCCTGATCGGTGCCGTTATCCAACTTTCCGCAACTGACCACCCGGCTCCCGTGCTCGTCCACAATGCCCAGCACGATGCAGCTGTTTGGTCCTGCGGCCTTGACGATGTATTCCAGGTAGGCGTGGATGGCATTGGTGAAATCCTCCGCCGCAGCGCGGAAGGAAAACGCTGCTAACAACAGGTTGAAACAAATGACGCGGATGGCATTCATCACTTGGGAGTTATAGACAAGCTTGTCCTAAATTCATCATGGGAATATCACTGAGGGACACGGATAATGTCGCCATCGCGCCAGGATTTGAACAGGAGAGAACGGAGAGAACGGAGATTTTTCACTCCGTTTCCTCTGTTTGCTCCTGTTGGATTTTTCGCGCATC
>CAZKTW010000125.1:0-10557 GCA_964555775.1 uncultured Bifidobacteriaceae bacterium
CAGGCGGTGCGACCATCCGCAAACAGCGCAGCCGGCAGCAACGCAAGGAAGCCGAGCAAAGCCAGGCGGTGGAGAAGTGAAGGCGACTGCGCGCTCAATTGGCTTTGGCGGTTCAACCGCCGCAAACCGGGAGGTTCTTGAAAGGCTTTTTTTTCGGTTACAGCCATAAATTATCTGAACCAATGTTTTTTTTCAAACGACTGGCCGCCGCCTCGTCCAAAACAATGACGCAATCGCAATGGGTTTGCAACGCTGAAGCCGGCACGGCGCTCGTCAGCGGGCCGGCCACCGTCCGGGCGACAATCTCCGCCTTCTCCTCGCCGGTTGCCAGCAACAGGCAACGGGGGCTGTCGAGAATGGTGCCGATGCCCATCGTGATGGCGTGATCCGGCACGCGTTCCGGAAAGGGAAACAGCGGCGCACTTTTTCCCAATTTCGCCGGAGAAAGCTGTTGGACTGGAGTGCGCGAACTCATGGTGCAAGGCGGTTCGTTGAAGCCAATGTGACCGTTCCGACCGAGGCCGAGAAGTTGCAAACCAACGCCGCCGAATTGAGTGATGAGCCGTTCGTATCTGGCGCATTCAGCTTCGGGATCTGCGGCCATGCCGTCCGGTAAATGGGTGTATTGCGGCTTGAGGTTGACCTTCGCAAACAGGTGGTGGTTCATGAAGGCGCGATAGGAGTTGGAATTGTCCGACGGCAGGCCGATGTATTCATCCAGGTTGAAAGTTCTGCACCGGGAAAAATCCAGCCACTCCCGCCGGTGCATTTCCACCAGCCGGGCAGACACCGGTTCCACCGTGCGGCCGGTGGCCAGACCAAAAACAGGGCGTGGGTTGATGCGCAGTACCTGCGCGATGAACGCCACCGTCAATCCGGCGGCGGCGGCCGCATCGGGTCGGATGACGATTTCCATAAATATCATGGCGGATGGCAATGCCGGAACCAAGAACGCCCGCACATTTGGCCGCTCCGCCATTCATCCGCGAACCCTAACTCAAAGAATCCACAAATAACAATCACGCAAACAAGTGAGCTGGCGCGGCCTCGCTCTGTCCAAAATTCAAATCGTTCATCCAGTGGCCTCCCGATAGAAATAATTGAGCCATCCTCCGAGCCGTTTTCGACATGCGATGTTGCCCACGCGAGGAAACTCCGCCATCTCAGGCTGGATGTCCGGGTCGCGACGCCTGAATCCGTTCCGGCCAGGTATGCGCTTGCCATTGTCAATTGCCTGTAACCTTCGCCGGTATTTCCTTAATATCCCAGCAGTGACAACAAGCGAAAGCAGTCATGGCATCGAAGTCTCGCCCGCGCAGGTGTTCGCCACCACACACTGGTCCGTGGTGCTGACGGCCGCTCGGAGCAACACGCCACGCGCACAGGCGGCGTTGGGTCATCTCTGCCGCTTGTACTGGTATCCGATTTATCATTTTCTCCGGCGGCACGGCCATTCCATGCACGACGCGCAGGATCTTACCCAAGAGTTCTTCGCACGCTTGCTCGGAAAAAACTGGATTGCACACGCGGACCAGTCACGTGGCCGGTTTCGATCCTTCCTGTTGCTGGTGTTGAAGCGGTTTCTGGCGGGTGAATGGCACAAAGCGAACACCCAGAAGCGAGGGGGCGCCCGCCACTGCCTGCCGCTGCCATTGGACACCGCCGAAACGCGCTACACTTGCGAACCCGCCGACACCGGCACGCCCGAACAGGCCTTCGAGAAACAATGGGCGCTGGCTTTGTTGGAAACTGTCCTGCGCCAGTTGCGCAAGGATTACGAGCAAGATGGCAAGGGCCGGTTATTTGAGGCGCTCAAACCCTGCCTCATGGGCAGTCGCGAGTCGCAGCCATATGCCACACTTTCCGCCGAACTGGAGATGTCCGAAGGCGCGGTCAAGGTGGCGGTGCACCGGTTGCGCGAACGATATCGGGAACGGCTCAAAGCGGAGATCGCCCATACCGTGGCGTCGCCAGCAGACGTGGATGCCGAAATGCGCCACCTGTTTCGCGTCCTGACCCGAAGCTGATGGCCACTATTTTCCAGCAGCCCTGTAACCTTTGCCCGCGATTCCTTAGTGAATGGGGTGGAAGGATCAGCCATGGATACACAACACATTTGTTCAATTTGCGGCAAGACAATCACGGCGAACGCGCCGGAGGGATTGTGCCCGGAATGTCTGCTCAAGGCCGGCCTGGGTACCGGAGTGGACATCGGGCCGGATACCGAAGCCGGCGCGGCACGTCCGCGCTTTGTGCCGCCGACGGTGGCCGAACTCGTGCCGCTCTTTCCGCAACTCAATGTCCTTGAACTGATCGGCCAGGGTGGCATGGGCGCGGTCTATAAGGCCCGGCAAAAGGAACTCGGCCGCATCGTCGCTCTCAAGATTCTGCCTCCCGGCATCGGCAACGATTCCGCATTTGCCGAGCGCTTCGCCCGCGAAGCCAAGGCGCTGGCCATGCTCAATCATCCCGGCATCGTCACCCTCTATGAGTTCGGCCAGGTCGGTAGCCGCCGAGGTAACGAGGCGGAAGCTTTAAATCCCGCAACCCCTCCGCCGCCTCGCGTCGGCGGCTACGAGATTTACTACTTCCTGATGGAATTCGTTGATGGAGTAAACTTGCGGCAGTTGCTCCATACCGGTCGCCTTGCGCCTCGCGAGGCGCTGGCGATCGTTCCCCAGATCTGCGATGCCCTTCAGTACGCTCATGACGCCGGCATTGTGCACCGCGACATCAAGCCGGAGAATATCCTGCTCGACCGCCGTGGGCGGGTGAAGGTGGCGGACTTCGGGCTGGCCAAGTTGGTGGGTGGTGAGGACGAACCGGCGGCCGGCGGACAGGCCGCCACCAGTTCGCCGGCGCTGACCGACACGGGCAAAATCATGGGCACGCCCCAATACATGGCTCCCGAGCAGATCGCGCATCCCGCCGATGTGGACCACCGCGCGGACATTTACGCGCTGGGCGTCGTGTTTTACCAGATGCTCACCGGCGAACTCCCCGGTCGAAAGATCGAACCGCCGTCGAAGAAAGTTCAGATCGACGTGCGGCTCGATGAAATCGTGCTGCGAGCAATGGAACGGAAACCTGAACTCCGCTATCAGCAAGTCAGCGAAGTCAAAAGCATGGTGGAAACGCTTGCCACTTCGGGCAGCGCCGATGCCCCGGCTCCGGCGAGACCAGATGCCAATGAATCCCCGGTCACCAGCTGGTTCGGGGCGCATCTTATTCTGGTTATGCTCGCGGGTCTCCTCGCGCTGCTTTTCTGGCGCAGCTTCGTTCCCAGATATGTTCAATTTAACAACGTTGACCCTCTGGGAGTCCGACACGCCGAGTGGATGCGACTCCCGTCGGGGTGGTTGGGCCGGTGGGACGATCTTAACAGTCTCGGATTCAATGGCGGCTCATTCGGAGAATCGATCAGCACGCTGATGCTTTGGGTGCTCGGTCCGCTGGGCGCCAGCAAATTCCTGGCCCCAGTCATATTGTGCATCCTCGGGATGTGCGGCTGGTTTTCCTTCAGACGCCTGCGCCTGGCACCATTCGCGACGTTCGTGGGCGCTTTGGGGGTGACCCTCACTTCGTGTTTCTTCTCGACCGCTTGCTGGGGAGTAACTTCAACGGTCCTGGGCATTGGCATGAGCTACCTGGCCATCGGATTGGTGGCGTCGGGGAGTCGGGCCGCTGGCAAGCCCGTACGATGGGCATCCTACGCCCTGGCGGGTCTTGCTGCCGGGGTGGGCGTCGTTGAAGCGGCCGATGTCGGGGTTATCTTCAACTTAGTTGTCCTCGCCCTTGTCATGTTCTGTTCGCTGGTTGAAGACGGTCCTTTACGAGTGCGAATCGTTCGAGGCATTTTTCGCACTCTGGTCGTTGCCGGCTTTGCGTTCTTCATCGCGTGGCAGACGGTCACCGGCCTGATCAATGCCCAGATGAAGGGTGTCGCCAACACCAGTCAAGATACGCAATCGAAAGCCCAGCATTGGGACTGGGCCACGCAATGGAGCCTGCCAAAAACTGAAGCGCTAAGCCTCGTCATTCCCGGATTATTTGGCTATCGAATGGATACGCCCGATGGCGGGAATTACTGGGGCGGAATTGGCCGCGACCCGGCGATTGACCGCTGGCTCGACGGCAAAAGGCACGAGGCACAGCCGCAGGGGATCCTGCGTTTCTCCGGCGGCGGCTGTTACCTGGGTCTGCCAATCGTGTTGGTGGCGCTTTGGGCCGTGATCCAGGCGATCCGCAAAAAGGATTCTGTTTTTACTCTGCCCGAGCGGAAAATGCTGTGGTTCTGGAGCGCGGTGGGCATCGTCTGCCTCCTGTTCACCTTTGGTCGTTTCGCACCGTTTTATCGCCTGCTTTATGCGCTGCCGTACTTCTCAACCCTCCGCAACCCGATCAAGTTCCTCAACCCGATGATTTTTTCCGTGTCGATGCTCTTCGCCTACGGCCTCAACGCGCTGTGGCGGCAATACCTGACGCCAACAAATCCCCTTCCTCTGGCCGACGGGCCCAGGAGCTGGTGGTCCCGGACGAGCCGGTTCGACCGGCGATGGGCCATGGGCTCCGCACTGGCACTGGTTCTGATTCTGGTGGCCTGGATCGTGTACGCCGACTCCCGGGGGTCGCTTGAACGCTACATCCAGATGGTCGGATTCGACGCACAACAGGCACACCTCATCGCCACTTTCAGCATCCGCGAGGCGGATTGGTTTGTGCTGTTCTTCGTTTTGGCTGCCGGCCTGATGACACTGATCATCGGTGGCGTCTTTGCCGGGCCGCGTCGCAAATGGGGCGCATGGCTGCTGGGTTTGCTGGTGGTGCTTGATCTCGGTCGCGCCAACCTGCCCTGGATCATTCACTGGGATTACCAGCAGAAATACGCCAGCAACGACGTCATCGAATTTTTGAGCCAGAAACCCTACGAACATCGCGTCGCCATACTCCCTTTTCAGTCGCCGCCCCAAGCGTCTCTCTTCGATCAGCTGTATAAGATTGAATGGGCTCAACATCATTTCCTCTATTACAATATCCAATCGCTCGACATCGTCCAGATGCCGCGCCTGCCCGAGAATCTGGTCGCCTTCGAAACTGCGTTTCGCCCTCAAACCTCAAACGCGCTGTCGCACATGACCCGCCGTTGGCAATTGACCAACACGCGGTATCTTCTCGGCCCCGCCTCGTTTCTCGACTCGCTCAACGCCGAACCCAACCCTGTCCAGCCCCGGTTCCACATCGCCCGCCGTTTCGACATTGTGCCAAAACCAGGCTTGGAAAAGCCGACAAAACTTGAAGATCTCACCGCCGTTTTCAACCCCAACGGCCAATACGCCGTCTTCGAGTTCAGCGGTGCATTGCCTCGCGCCAAAATCTATTCCCATTGGCAGGTCAACACCAATGATCAAGCTGTGCTGGAGCAACTGGGCAGCGCGAGCTTCGACCCGGAAAAAACCGTGTTGGTCGATACCGCCCTGCCTGACGGCCAGACGATGGATAGCGCGGACCGGAACGCCAATGGCGAAGGGACGGTCGAATTCGTCAGTTACGCCTCGAAACACATTGTCCTTAAGACCAGAGCCGACTCCGCCTCCGTGCTGTTGCTCAACGACAGATTCGACCCGGCCTGGGGGGTCACCGTGGATGGCCAGCCGGCGTCTTTGCTGCGCTGCAACTATATCATGCGAGGCGTGCAACTCGCTCCGGGCGCCCATACGGTAAAGTTCAACTTTCAAATCTCCATCGGCAAGCCATTCGCGCACGTCGAAGTCGAACCCGACACGCAACTGGTTGAATTCATCTTCAAGATCCCCGTCGGTCTCCCTTCGTATGTCACCCTGTCGGCATTTGGCGTCGGCCTGGTCCTCATCGGTGTGATCGTTGTTGCCGGCCGCCAGCATGGCGCCCCGGTATCGAGGAAGTAAAACGGATTGAATCTCGATACCGGACTGCCGCCTGTCACGCCCTGAACGTCAGCCTTTGGATTGCCCAAAACATGCTTCTTGGAAACACACCCAGTTTCGCTGCTGCATTAAAACACCATTACAAATCCGCCATTCGGCTTGAGGGTGACGCCCAATTTCTTGTCCGGGCCGGGTCGCACGTCCTGTTTTATAAATAGTTGATCACCGTCGCCGTCGGTAATCAGTTGACCGGCTTTAACTCCCGAAAGCGGGCTTAAATCCAGGGTCAGTTTTTTCTCCACCGATTCGCCGTTGATGCCAGCGACATACCAATGGCCCCGGACCTTCCGTGCCAGCACGACCAGTTTGCCCGGATAACCGTCAATGAATTTCGTGTCGTCCCAGATGGAGGGCAAACGCTTCATAAAGTCCTTCACGTAGTCGGGCATTTTCGCCATGCCTGCGGGCACATCCACGTAGTGCTGGATGCCGGAAACGAAAATCACCGAGAGGGCCAGCTCGAATGCGTGGGTCGTGCGCAGTTTGGTTCCCCCGATTTTATCCAGGCAAACGGGCGTGAAATCCATCGGGTCAAACACATTTCGTGTGAATGGCAGCAACGCCGCGTGGCTGGGCTCCTCGTCCGCGTTCGTCTGCTGGAATGTGATAAACTCGAAGCCGCGGATCGCCTCCATGCTCATCAAATGCGGGTAGGTGCGTTCCCAGCCGCGCGGGAGCGTCGCGCCGTGGAAGTTCATGAGCAATCCATAGGGCGCGGCATCTTCAAGGAGATCGTGATAATAATTGATCACCGGCTGGCCGTCGCCGCCGAAGAAATCCACCTTGAGTCCCTTGATGCCCATTTCCTTCAAGCGGCTGAATTCCTGCACCCGGCTCTCGTGCGTGAGCAATTTGTCGCGCGGCGTCTGCTTGACGGAGTTCCAGCTGCCGGCGGAATTATACCAGAGCAGCAGGCCCACGTTTTTGGTGCTGGCGTAGTCCGACAGTTCCTTCATTTTGTCGTAACCAATCTGCCTGTCCCACCAGGCGTCAATCAGGCAATACGACCACCCCATGTCGAAGGCGTAATCAATGAACTGCTTTTGCGTGTCGAAATTCGCCGAACGGTCGCCGAGCTGCGGCCAGCTCCACGCGGCCTTGCCGGGCTTGATCCAGGAAGCCAGCGGTTGCGTTGCCTTGTCCGCCAGATCGGTGCCGAGCGTGGATTCAGCGATGGTCTTGAGGCTGCCGATGGCGATGATGCGCCACGGCGTCAGCCACGGCAGGCTCGATGAAGGGTTCGCCGGCTGGTTGTCAATCGTCTCGCGCGGGTCGGGAAAGCCCACTGCATACTCGCCGTCCGGCGATTGGTCGCGCAGCCGGCTCGCGCAATAATTGCGCCCCAGCGCGGCTTCAGTGATCACCACCCACGTCTCGCCCGTTTGAAACAGCGCCGGAAAAACCCAGCCCCCGCCGAGCACGGACGGCGTCCCGACCGGAATCCCCTTTGAATAATATTCCTCGTAGGCTGGATTCGAGGAGCCGTAACCGGTCTTGGCGACCTGCATCGGTTGCAACCAGGCCCTGGTGTCCGGCAGAAAATGGAACGAACTGACTTCTTCCTTCAGGTTGTAAACGTTCTTCGAGGTTTCGGGAAAGAAATAACGGAACGCGACGCCGTCATTGGATACCTGGAAAATGATGTCCATCTTTTTGCCGTCCACCGTGGCGAGATGGAACTCCTTCCGGTTCGCGCGGTAACTATTCATTCGGCGTTTCGCCGTCAGCATTTCGTATTTGTCTTTGACCAAGGTGACCTTGGATTCGCCTTTCAAAACCAGCCCCTGCGAAAAATCCGCGTCGTCACGAATCAACCCCAGCCGCGACTCCCGCAGCACGGGCTGGCCTTCCAGTTGGATTTGATAAACAGGTGACTGCGCGGCGTTCAATTTAAATTCCACCGCCAGCCGGCCATCGGGACTTTTCACCAGGCTTGTGGATTGCGCGTGCAGAATGTTTCCGGCGAGCAAGGCCGGCAGGAGCAGGTAGTAACGAAAATGACGGCGTTGGGAGATCATGGTATTGGGGGACGGTTATTGCATCTTGTTCATTTGGCGGTTGAAGACAAACTGGAGGCAAAATTGGCTGGTGTGACACCTTCGACATCAACGAGGATGGCAGCCGGACGGGCATCTGGTTTGGCCACGGTGGTCCGCACATTTTTAAAAGTGATGCCGCGAATATGCCGCGCGTAGATGCCATAGGCGGGCATGACTTTGCCAAACATGCTGTATTCAGGATAAGCCGACTCTTTCTCGGGCAATTGAATTTGCGCGTCCGCAAGTTTTCCGCCGCCAGCCAGTTCGATCTGGATGTTTTCCAAGGTAAGATTTTCCACCGGATGATTGGTGATGCCACTGATGAGCAGGCCGATTTGCCGCGCACCGGTCACCCGCACATTCTTAATGGTCACGTCGCGCAGGATGCCCGGCGGTTTTGGCTGGTCACTCGCGCGGAAGGTTTTCAGCCGCGCGCCAAGGCGCACACAAATCGGCACGGTAACGCCATCCATCGTGATGCCGTTGAGCGTCACATCGTGCAGATGTCCACCGTCCACGCAGTAGAGCGCGATACCGGCCATGCCAGTGTCACGGATCTGGCAGTTCGTGACAGAAATGTTTTCAAAATCGCCGAGCGATTCCGTGCCGAGCTTGATGGCGTTGCATTTGGTGGAAAGTTTGCAGCCGCCGGCGGTGATGTCGCGGCACGGCAATGGGCTGGTGGCCTTGAGGCACAGCGCGTCGTCCCCGCTCTCGACGTCGCAGTCGAGGATGCGCACATTCGTGCAGGAGTCGAGGTCAATGCCGTCGTTGTTCGCCAGCCCGGTGTTGCGGGTGCGGATGGTGACACGCTCAACGGTGGCGTCGCGGGACTGAAAAAAATTCAGCGTCCACGCGCCGGGATTGGTCAGGTGAACGTCCCTGACCACGACGTTGGTGCAGTGCAACCAGCGCATCAGGAACGGCCTGACTGTGTACCGGCTTTGGGCGGCCTTCAGTCCCCTGCCCTGTCCATCTATCGTGCCCGCGCCTTCGACGCCGACGTGGTTCGCGCAATCGGCGACGATCAGTGCATAGCCCAGCGGAACACCATCGCCGGCGATGAATGGGTCAACATTGCGATAGTCGGCGGCGTTGGTGCTGCCGAGCAAGGCGGCGTTTTCGTCCAGGCGCAAGGTGACATTGTCTTTGAGTTGGATCGTGCCGGTCACAAATCGTCCCGCCGGAAATTGAATCGTGCCGCCGCCATCCGCGCTGCAATCATCAATCGCTTTTTGAATCGCGACGGTGTTGACCGCCGCGCCGTCGCCGACCGCGCCGATTTTTGTCACGTCAATTAATTTTTCCGACACGGCCATCGCTGCCGCTGCCGTCCAAATAAAAATCAGGACTGGCAGCAAATCGAAAATTAATTGTTTACGCACGGGCATAAATGGAAATTCTTCGCAATGCAATTAGGGACTACGCACATGACAGAAAATCCGGGCGGGGCGCGTCACTCCGTGCGCGCCGCCGCTTGTCAATCCACGCGTTCGGCGGGCAAAGGATCACCCGCCCTACCAGTTTTGTCTCATAGTTTGTCAGGTGCTCAATCCTAGTGCAATTTCCAAAATTTACCTGATCCAGCCGGGCGGACGGCTGCGTCGTGGATCTCCTTCCGGCACTTGATACGGTTCAAGAATCGCGGTGAATTTTTCGATAAGAGCACGCAAGGTTGGCATGTCCGGCTGGCCTTTGCGCAGCAACTCCACCTGTCGCGTCGGCGGGTCGTGCATGGCGACAAGCTGCGCTGCCTCCAGAAGATTTGCCGAACGCTCAGCCAAATCTAAACCTGATTGCCAGTCGGCGTTCGTGTTCGCGAGCCATTTTTTATTGGCGTCCACGGCGGCGGTGACACGGCCTTCGCGGTCGGGAACTTCCGGCATGACATTCGTTCCACGATTCCGATAAAATCCGAGCAGCGCGGCGACTATCGAAGGATCGCGCACCGTTCCATCCGCGTAAAATACGCCATGCACATTTCCCCACTGGCCGGTGATCATGAGTTCCCAGATATACCAGCCCATGCCGGACTGCTCATATTCTTCGAGCGTCACGTCGTAGGGATTGGAGCGGGCGATGCAGCCGATTTCGGTGTTCATGACCTGCTTGCGCTGTTTGGCGGCATATTGCTTCGCGCGCGCCATGCGTTCGTCAATCTGCCGGCGCGTCGAACTGTAATCGTGGAAGCAGAGAACGTCCACGAGGTCGCCGCCGGTCGCTTCCATTTCGCCTTCGGTGGTCGAACCAATGGTGATCGGCGTCACCTTGTCGAGTTCGCGGAAGACGCCCGCCATGTGCCGGGCGAATTGGATGCGCGGAAATCCCGGCTCGTTGTGAACGTCCCAGAACGCGAGGCCGGGTTCCTTGCCGTTGCCGATGGTGTTGACCAGATCGGCGGCAAATTCTTTGGCGAGCGGCCAGTCGGCTTGATTGGTTGACCATGCCCTGGGATAGGGAACCACGACCATGACGCCGATGCCGCGTTCGTGGCAGACGTGGATGAAGTCCACGAGGTTCGAGCGAAACGCGGGCTTGTTGGTGAGGTAGGCGGC
>CAZKTW010000126.1:0-10517 GCA_964555775.1 uncultured Bifidobacteriaceae bacterium
TTCGACTCGCTGCTGGATGACCGGGTCAAACTCGTCACGCTCATGGGCAAGGCCGGCACCGGCAAAACATTGCTCGCCATGGCCGCCGGCTTGAAACGCACCGTGCTCGACCGCGAATTCCGCCGGTTGGTGGTCGCCCGGCCAACCATTTCCATGGGCAAGGAACTCGGTTTTCTGCCCGGGTCGCTCGAGGAAAAACTCGCGCCGTGGATGCAGCCGATCCATGACGCGCTCGAGATGTTGAGCGACCTGAACATGGGCCACGACCATCGCCGCAGCGGCGACCTCATGCGTTCCGGCAGCATCGTGGTGGAGGCGCTGAGTTACATCCGCGGCCGCAGCATCGCCAACCAGTTCATGATCATTGACGAGGCGCAAAACTTGACGCCGCTCGAGGCCAAAACCATCATCACGCGTGTCGGCAGCGGCACCAAAATCATCTTCACCGGTGACCCGTACCAGATCGACAACCCGTACGTGGACTCGTCATCGAACGGGTTCAATTACGTCGTCAGCCGTTTCCGCGACCAGGCCATTGCCGCCCATATCGAATTGCAGAAGGGCGAGCGTTCCGAACTCGCCGAACTCGCCGCGAATATATTGTAAGCGGAGTGCTGTTCGTATCGGCAAACCGCCGGCGGCGGAAATCTGCTGGCACATTTCATGTACCGATTGTGAACAACTAGTTTTTGTGCTTTGTCGGACAGCCGTTACGATGAAACCGATGGCCGACCCTTACGAACAACTGCTCGACGCAACCATCCAGCATCTGGAAGGCCTGAAATCGTGTGGCGTGCGACACATTGCCGTTTCCCCCGAAACACTTCGCGCCCTGTCACAACCCGCGCCCCGGCCTGCGGGGCCACCACCGGAGGTTCGTGGCAGCCGACGTGAGGAGGCTCAAATTTCTGCCCCCGAGAATCAGCCAGCGATTCAACCAACCTTCCTTGCGCCGGCTCCTGCAGACAATTTGGCCGCCACCACTCCGTCACCTGCCATCTATGACTTTGCCGCGCCGCAGGCCGGCGATGGCGGGACATCGCCTGAAAAGGCCGCCGCCTTCGCCGCGTTACGGGAGCGGGCGCTGGTGTGCGTCAAATGCGCGCACCTCGCGGCGTCGCGCAAAAATGTCGTGTTCGGCGTGGGCAATATTGACGCGCAACTCATGTTTGTGGGCGAGGCCCCGGGTGCCGACGAAGACGAACAGGGCGAACCGTTTGTCGGCAAAGCCGGCCAGTTGCTCACGAAAATCATCCAGGCCACCGGATTTCAGCGCGCGGATGTCTATATCGCGAATATTTTGAAATGCCGCCCCGACACGCCTGGGCAGAGCGCCGGCAATCGCAAGCCCACGCCCGACGAAATGGCCACCTGTATTCCCTATCTGCACGAGCAGATTGATCTGATCCGGCCGAAGGTCATTGTCGCGCTCGGGGCGACGGCAGTGGAAGGGCTGTTGGGCAAGACCATCGGCATTACCAAGCTGCGCGGCACCTGGGGAACGTATCGCGGCACGCCGCTCATGCCGACATATCATCCGGCGTATTTGTTGCGCAATCAGGCGATGAGCGAAAAGCGCAAGGTCTGGGAGGATATGCTGGCGGTGATGGAGCGACTCGACCTGACTATCAGCGATAAACAGCGGAATTATTTCCTGAAAGCGTGAAGTAGAATTTATCCGCCAGGCACGGTTGAAATCCAGTTCCGCCACTGCGGCGGCGCGGCGTTTCGCCCGGCTTGCACAAAATTCGCCTTGCGACCAACTGCGGATGGGTATCAACTGGGTTGCGCTGCAAACATTTGTGAGAACAGGAGATGCGTGCTTATGAAAATAATCCCATTCCGTGACTTACAGCGTCGTTTATTGCGGGTACCGGACCAAAGCCGCATAGCCGAGCCGGCGGTTATGCTGGCGATCCCAATTCTGGTGGTCATGCTCGTTGCGACTTCCTCGCTCCACGCCGGGCCGCGACCCGGCAACGGCTGGCTTCAGGGGTATGTTGGCACCGGAGATCCAATGCAAAACAACCCTCGGTCTGATTACTGGCGGGAATGGGCCGCGATGAAATCCACGACCGACAGCCTGTTGAAAACCATTGGGGCGACCAATGCCGCCGCCGTGGTTTTGTTGCAACAGGTTCAAACTAATGCCCTGTTTCTCCATGACAAATGGGATGCATGGTTCGATACCCACGTCCGGCCGAAGACCTATTCACCGGCGGATCCTTATCTCGTGAGCTTGCGTTCCGAGAACCGGCAATTAAAAACTTTAAAAAAGGAAAAGGATCCTGCGAAAACGCTCGCGGGTTTGCGTGATGTTGCGTCAGACCTGCAAATCAAAGCCGACAACTGCCGCCATTCCGGCGACGGGCTGGGCAAGGAAATCCGCGTGAAGGTCCACACCAAGGCCGGCGGCAGGGAAATCGGCGGTTACGAAGTTTTCTATGTGTCCAAGGGCATGTATGACGTGGAAAGTGCGCACGACCGTTTTCCCCGCCAGAGCAGTCCGACCGATGAAAAAATTCTCTGCCCCGGCGGCTATGAGCTTTGGGCGCGCAAAAACAAGTTCACCAGCGAACCGGTTCCGATGGGGATCGGCGGCCATGGCGAAACCAACCTGGAAGTGGACATTGCCGTGCCGGCAGAATAATTCAACCCTGCCGGTTGCCTCCACGCCATGATAACATCCGTGATTTCCCGGGCCGCCGTCTCAAAATGAAATCGGGCTCCGAAAACCGGCGCTGGCTGCAGCAAGCGCGCAAAAGCTGGCTCGTGCTGATGCAGGGTGTGCTGTGGGTTGGCGGCGTGCTCGGCGGTTTTCTGCTCCCGCCGCCCGTCGGGGTCTCGGCCGACGACGAGAAAACCTGGCTGCGCCTCGGCCAGTTCATCGTGGCGGTCGTGCTAGGATTGGAGATTCTTGCCGCCCGGCGTTGGAACCAGCCGCGGCATTCATTCCGTTGGGGTGCCGTGGCGCTGCTGGCGCTGGTCATCGGCGTCGCCGCGTTCTTCCGCTATCAGCAACTCACGCTGGCCTGGACCGCCAATTACGCGGGCGACCGGGTGGTGATGGGGGCGGAATTCACCAAACAAGGCAGGGCCTACATGGAAGCAAACCAAAAAATTTCCATGGACGAATTGATTTTTAATTTTGCGGGCAAAACCGAGGAAATATGGACGCGTGACTCCATTGATCGCCGGCGTCTGGTGCTTGCGGCCACCTATGTCAGTTGCCTGCCGTTGTTCACCATTTGCCTGATCGCCTTGGTGCAGGCCATGCAATCCAGCGAACGCATTTCCCGGCGAAGCGCCAAAAACCGGGCCACCCATCAGGCCGGTCACAAATCAAGGTAGCCGATCCGGAATTTCCGGGCACCGCTGCGAAAGCCGGTGACGACCTCGCCAAATCCATCTCCCCATCGGGGCCGCGCGCTTTCCACTTTCAGCGCATGAATAGCAGCCTGCAGGAAACTGCGCGGCACCTTGAAACCAATCCGGGTCATTGCCGGCAACAACGATGGGGTTTGGAATGAGACGGGAGCGTCCTACGCGCTCCGCCTGCCCCTCACTTACACCAGGCCGGCTGGTTTCCCGGATTACAAATGGCTGATGGTTTTATAGTTTCATCCGGGTCGGGGCAAAGGATAGATTGAAACCGCAATTCGCATGAACCGTCGCCGGAAAACATTGATGGTCGCAGGAGCTGCCCTGGCTGTGGTGGTGCTCGTCTCGGTTGTTCACCATTACCAACTGCGCTTTGCCGTCGAGAAATACATTTCGGAACTGAAGGCCAAGGGCGAGCCGATGGAACTCGCAGAGGTCGTCCCGCCCCCCGTGCCGCCAGGACAAAATGGAACCGAAATCTTTCGCAAGGCCGTTGCCTTGCTCGACGCAGACGACACATTTCTCAATACCAATTCCATTCATGCAATGGATATGGCTGCGGCAGGCAACGCGGTGATTTGTTCGCAACAGCCTGTGGTCCTGCAAACTTATTCGACCAATTCGTGGGAAGCTTTGACGGCCGCGGTTGGCCAAAATAAGGAAGCACTGGATTTGCTACATCAAATTATTGAGCACCCGGCTCTGGATTTTAGGATTCAATACGAGCGTGGATTCGGAGACGGCTTTGAGTTTACAAATCTGAATCTGGTCCAATTAAGAAAGTCAGCAAAATATCTGTCGGCGGCCGCCATCTGCGGTTTGCATCGTGGCGACGTGGCGGCGGCGGTAGAAAATGAGCGGGCGATGTTGGTCTTGGTAAACGCAATACAAAGTCAGCGGTTAGTAATTTCCGAATTGGTGCGGATTGCCATTACCCAAATGGCGGTCAATCTGAATTGGGAAATCTTGCAGTCGCCAGACGTGACCGAGGAACAGTTAGCTGCACTGCAAAATGATTGGGTCCGCTTGAATTTTCTCCAAGGTTGCAAGGAAGCTTTGATCATGGAGCGGATGTGTGGAGACATTACGCTGTCTATGTGGCGAAACTCCGATTCCGGACTTGAAGAATATTTTGCGTGGGAAAGAAAGGCGCGTGAAAACATGAACTTCCCTGTTGAAGAAGAATCTTGGCTGAAAAAAGCGAAGTCAAAATCCCAAATATTTTTGTGGCGATACTGGTGGTCGTATCCTGATGAACTGCGTTGTTTGCGCGGGCACGAGGCCTTGATGGAGACGCTACACTACGCTGAGACAAACGGCGCGTTTCTGGAGGCGTTTCAACAACAGCAGGCCAAGTTGGACGCACTGGGGATCACAAAGTTCCGGGGTGAACTCGAAAGCCTGTTTTCCAACCAAAAGGATTTTCATTCGATGCTATCGGAATCCATCACGAGTCTGGGATATGCCTTCCATAAGGTAATGACGACTGAATCAGCGAAACGAATCGTCGTGACAGCCATTGCGTTGAAGCGGTTTCAGCTAAAGCACGGAAATTTCCCCGAAAAACTTTCGGATCTGACGCCGGTATTCTTGCCGTCCGTTCCGCTTGATCCCGTGGATGCCCAGCCATTGCGTTACCGGCGAAATGCTGACGGAACCTTTTTGCTCTATTCTGTCGGTGAAAACGGCAAGGATGATGGCGGTGATCCTTCCTTGGAAAAGGGTGTCGAGTCGCCGAATTTTCAATGGCAAAATCCCCATGCGTTGGATTGGGTCTGGCCCCAACCGGCTAGCCCCGGAGAAGTTCAGGTTTATTACGCCCGGCAGGCTAAGAATTAAATTTGTCTTCATTCGTGGGTTGCCTCGCCGGCATTTTCCGCTATAACCAGCGCCTCATGCATCACTTGATGACGACGTTGGCCGACTGGTACACCCACCTGTTGCAAACCTGGGGAGCACCGGCCATCGGCCTGATGATGGCCATCGAAAGCACCGTCATGCCCATTCCCAGCGAGGTTGTCATCCCGCCCGCGGCACACCTGGCCTATACCGGCCAGATCCCGCTGAGTCTGTGGAGCATCGTCGTGGCGGGTGCGATCGGTTCGTGGCTGGGAGCCTCGATCATGTACTGGGCGTCGCGGCTGGCCGGGCGTCCGCTTATCATGCGCTATGGGCGGTTGGTGATGGTTCCGCCGGAAAAAGTGGAGAAGGCCGAGCGCTGGTCAGCGCATTACGGGGCGATGGGCATTTTCATTTCGCGATTGCTGCCGGTGGTGCGGCATCTCATCGGCATCCCGGCGGGCATCGTCCGGTTGAGCTACTGTAAATTTTCCCTGTTCACCCTGCTCGGCTCGGCCATCTGGTGTGCGGTCCTTTGCTACATCGGGGTCAAGATGGGCCAGGACGAGCAATTGATGAAAGGTGAGCTGCATCGCATCACCCTTTGGCTCGGCGGCGCGATGCTCGTGCTGGGCGGACTGTATTATTTCTTCGTCCACCGGCACATGGCGAAGAAGCATTGACGCGGATTTCACGAATTTTCAACGATTCAATCCGTGGGCATCGGTGTAATCCGTGTCTAATCTCGGTTGGTGATTGGCGCTGAAATTTTACGGCTCCGCCCGGCACCTATTTGATGAACTGGAAGCTGAACGGATATTTGTAGTCCTCGCCGTTGTTGGCCTTGATGCCCGCGATAATGGCAAAGATCAGTCCGGCCAGGCCGATCAAGATGGCCAGCGCAATAAAGAGCCAGCCAACGCAGATGATCATCAACACAAAGCCCACGATCACACTCGCCAGCGCGGCCAGGGCCACGGTGATTTGAAAATTCAGCGCCGCCTTGCCATGGACGTCCACGGACGGGAATTCGTTCTTTTTGATCTGCCAGACGAGCAACGGACCGAGGATGTTCCCGAACGGAACACCAATGAAAGCGGCCAGCGCGCTCAAATGACACAACATGTTCCAGGTGCGGGCCTGGCCCTCGGGGTTGGGCGGAGGTGGAACGGGCGTTGTTGGTGGTGGGGGCTGGATCGGTGGTGGTGTCTGATACTGGCTTTCTGACATGGATTTCCTTTCTTGAGTATGCCCGCTCAATACGCCGATTCGATTTGCCGTGCAAGCAAGAATTTTCCCTTTGCGTCCGCACGCCTTTGCATTGAAATTCTCCGTGTGCCTGCGACGGAAGCCATCCGCAAAAAAGTCGGCGAACTGCCGCACAAGCCGGGCGTGTACTTGATGCGCGACCGGTTCGGCACGGTCATTTACGTCGGCAAGGCGCGCGACCTGCGCAAACGCGTCAGCCAGTATTTCCATCCGTCCCGGCGCCTGGGCTGGGACCTCAAATTCAACGCGCTGGTCGAGGCCATCCACGATTTCGACGTGCACATCGTCCGCAGCGAACCGGAGGCGTTCCTGCTCGAAGGCAAGCTCATCAAGGAATTCAAGCCACGGTACAACATCAGCTTTCGCGACGACAAACGCTTTCTGATGCTCAAGGTGAACCTGAACGACCCGATCCCCAATTTCACCTTCACCCGGTTGAGGAAGGACGACGGGGCGCGCTATTTCGGGCCGTTCTCGAATTCCGGTGCTTTACGCAACACGCTGGCGCTGGTGCGGCGGCAGTTCAACCTGCGCGGCTGCCGCGCCTTCACGCCGGGCGAGGCCGATTACAAACATTGCCTTTACGCGCACCTCAAATACTGCACCGCGCCTTGCGTCGGCAACGTGAAGCACGAACAATATCTGGAACAGGTCAGGGCCGCCTGCGATTTCATCGAAGGCCAGTGCCATGAAATGAAGGACCAGCTCGAGGTGGAAATGAAAAAGGCCGCTGTGGCGCAGGATTACGAAAAAGCCGCCGGCCTGCGCGACCTCATCCGCGATCTGAAGGAAACGACGAAGAAAGAACGGAAATTCGAGCGCACAACGTACACACTGCCGCAGGCGATGGATCCGCAGCATGATCTGGCCGAACTGGCCAGGGTTCTTAATTTACCCGCCCCGCCGCAGCGCATTGAAGGCTTCGACATCTCGAACATCAGCGGCACGTTCGCCGTGGCGTCGCTGGTGAGTTTCAAGCACGGCCGCCCCGACCGGGCGAACTATCGCCGGTTCAAGATTAAAACCGTCGAAGGCCAGGATGATTTTGCGAGCATGGCGGAGGTGGTGAGACGGCGTTACTCACGCCTTCTGCGCGAGGCTGGTGGCAGTGGTCGTGAGATCACGGCCAGTTCAGCCGCGTTCTCACGAACGCGGCCACAGTCACAGTTTCCCGACCTCATCCTCATTGATGGAGGAAAAGGCCAGCTGGGGATGGCGGTCGGGGAATTGAAGGAACTGGGCCTCGAAAGGATTCCGGTGATTGGTTTGGCCAAGGAATTCGAGGAGATTTATCTGCCGGGCGAAAGCAAACCGCTGCGGCTGGGGCTCAACCATCCGGCGGTGAAGCTGCTCCAGCGAATTCGGGATGAATGTCACCGGGTGGCCAACAGCTACAATGCGCAACTCCGCATCAAGCGGATTTCGGAGAGCGTGCTGGATGAATTTCCCGGCATCGGCGACCGGCGCAAGCAGGCGTTGCTGAAGAAATTCGGCTCGGTCCAGCGGTTGAAAACCGCGACGTTGGAACAAATCGCCGCCATCCCCGGTTTCGGCGGCAAGGCGGCAGCGGAATTGAAAAAGTTCTTGGAGGCGCGATCAACTTTGGCCGGCCAATAAATCAGCCGGTTCAGTTTTTTTCGATGCTGCTTTTTCGAGCCCGTGACCAATACTGCCAAAAACCGCCATCACAGTCCATTCTGACCCAAAAATGAACAGAGGCAGCACAATGCCTCCATGCAAGCCCCCGGGTGGAAAATGGAATATGCCAAATCGTATCCAAAGCAGACATCCCCCATAGCACACAATGCCAACGGCCCTGCGAAGCAATTGATTGCGGATTGCCGGAAGCAGCTTGTGATTATATTTCCAGCTGAAAACAATGGTTGCGACGGTTGTGGCATAGACAGCCACCGCGAGCATTTTCGGCAGCGAACTTACTCGGTGGTCCAAAAGCATGGACAGGAAAATGAACAGTGGACAAAATATTGAGACGGCAACAGCAATGATTCCTGCCAGTTTTATGATCTTCTGGATGTCCATCGGGGCGTTTATCTTTTTGAATTCGCGCTTGAGCACTTTTGGCTGACCGATTCGCTGAACAGAAAATTCAAAAGCTTCTTGTTCGCTCAAGCTCAATCCTGATTTTATCTGTCGCTCGATTTCTTCGCGCAGATGACTTTCCAGTTCCTCCAGCGGCACCGGAGTCTTGATTCCTGCAGCCAGCATCCTTTGCCGCCATTGTGCAATGGATTGTTCCAGGTCAGACATATTGTTCCTTTTGCAAACCGGCCAAGACGGAGTGAACCAGCGACCATTGTTCGTGGTGTTTGGCCATGGCGGTTTTGCCGTCCTTTTTGAGCGAGTAATATTTCCGCTTCCGCCCGGTCTCGCTTTCACCCCAGCGCGACTTGATCAGGCCCCGGTGTTCCATCCGGTGCAACACCGGGTACAGCATGCCATCCGTCCATTGCAGCTTGCCGTCAGAGCGGGCCTTGACCTCCTGGATGATGGCATAACCATAACTCTCACCCTTCGCCAGGAGCGCCAAAATCAACGGTTCCGCCGATGCCGCCACCAGTTCTTTTCGAATCATAGGGGCACGATACATAGGAACTATATGTATGTCAAACGGAAAACCCGGCCCAAAAGAATTTCGTGCCAATTCCGGGAATTCGTGGCTTAATCGCCCTGATGAACATTCAAGTGGCGGTGCTTTGTGATGCCGCAACCAGCGACAACGAAAAATTGAACCTGCTCGGCGCGTTCGACACGATTTTCGCGCCACAAATGCCCGCCGTGCATCCGCAGTGCGCCGTGGCGCTCCGCATCACGTTTTTTGCCGGCGACGAGGGCAAACACAATCTGCAACTCAACTTCATGGACGCCGACGGACGGTCCATTATGGCCAATTTCCCGCCCATTCCGGTGGAGGTCGTGCTGCCCGAAGACATCCATTTCGTCACCCGCAACTTCGTCGTGAACATCCAGCAGTTGAAGTTTGCCGAGATCGGTTTGTATTCCGTGGACGTGCGGATCGACGGCCAGTCGCAGGCGAGCATCCCGCTGTCGGTGAAAAATCTTGCCCCGCGCCCGGGAGCGTAAAGCATTTCGCTGGTGCCGAGGTAAAAAGACCCCAATTAAACCGCGGATTTCTGGCGAAGCAACCGGAGTCTCCCGATATCGCCTCTTGCGATCGCAAACAATTTTTGGCTTTGAACTTTTGAGTTGAGTCTTAATAATTCACCGCATGGCAAATTCAAATAGCGAACCCATTCTCCAACTTGACCTGCCGGGGATCAAAAAGCTCCGCAGCGGTAAAGTCCGCGACATTTTTGACCTTGGTGACGCCCTGCTGCTGGTTGCCAGCGACCGCATCTCGGCGTTCGACGTCATCATGCCCAACGGCATCCCGCGCAAGGGCGAGGTGCTCACGCAAATCTCGCATTTCTGGTTCGAGAGATTTTCCGCCCTCGTGCCGAACCATCTGCTGGCCAGAGCCAACGACCCGCTGCCGAAGAATTTGCAGCCGTTCGCGGACAAACTCGCACGCCGGTCAATGATCGTCAAAAAGGCCAAACCACTGGCCATTGAATGCATTGTGCGCGGCTACCTGTCCGGGTCCGGCTGGAAGGAATATAAGATTTCGCAGACCGTCTGCGGCATCAAGCTGCCCGCCGGGCTGACCGAGTCCGCCGAACTGCCCGAGCCCATTTTCACGCCGTCCACCAAGGCCGAGGCCGGCCACGACGAAAACATCTCCTTCGCGGAGGCGTGCGAGACCACCGGTCCGGAGTTCGCCCCCCAGGCGCGCGACCTGAGCCTGAAGATTTACCAGGCCGGACGCGATTACGCCCGCCAGCGCGGCATCATCATCGCCGACACGAAATTCGAGTTCGGCCTGAGCGATGGCAAGCTCATCCTGATTGACGAGGTGATGACCCCGGATTCCTCGCGTTTCTGGCCGGCTGACCAGTATGCGCCCGGCAAGGGCCAGCCGAGCTTCGACAAGCAATTCGTCCGCGATTACC
>CAZKTW010000127.1:0-10424 GCA_964555775.1 uncultured Bifidobacteriaceae bacterium
TGCCCATTTTCACCGACGCCATCGGGAACGACGATGCCGAGCACATGCGCTCGACCTTGTTTGATCCCGGCAATCTCGCCCAACCCTATCATTCAATGAACACGGACGTGCATAAACGCATCCGGTACCTGGAGATGGAAACCGCATGAGCACCACCGACTTTTCCCCCGGCCATCTGGTCGATTACATCAATGTCAAACTGGCGCTGCTCGGTTTCCAGCCGGCGGCCACCGGCCGTCCCTCGGAATTTGGCGACATCATTTCCAACCTGGTGGCGCAATACCAGGAGAAGGAACGCCTGCTCGCCAACCACCTTTGCCCGGCGGACCGGCGCATCCAGACTTATCTCTACGATTATCTTCAGGACGTGCCGGTGACGAAACTGCCGTTGCACTCGTTCACGCTCGACCGGCCCGGCATGGCCCGCGTGCTGTCGTTGCCGGTGGACCGCGACGAGTTTGCCTCGGAGATCGTGAATTCGTATCGGGTCAAACAAGGCGTGTTGCACAATCCGCGCAGTGACCGCCGCACTACCCAGGGCATCTTTCACGTGGCCGAGGGTGGACTGCCCGTGCCCGACGACAAGATCGGAGTGCCAAAAGCCGTTTTCGGAAAAATGCTGAGCCTGGCGTTCAATCCGCCGCGTTCGTTGATGCGATTGCCGTTCACCGCCACCCAGGCGGAGCCCGCCGAATGTTTTGTATCGTTGATGCTCCGTCCGGTGATCTGCCCGGAGGTGTCCGGTTTTACGCCGAAGAAAAGCATGGAAGTCCGGTTTTTCGTGCCGGGCAGTCTCGTCAGCAACCTGGATTTTGTGGAAAGCATCTTTGGCAACGGGGGCGATCCGAACCTGCCGGAGAACGACGCCGGGCTGGATGTGGAACATTGGAGCGGCCACACCGGCTGCGTGATCCTCGCGCCGCATCTGACCAAGGCGACCAAGAAATCAGCGGGTCTGCCGCATTGGGACCAGGCCACGGAGCGCCAGCGCCGTGACGGCATGTGCTGGAAGGACGAATGGGAATTTTACAACAACGGCCAGGCGTTCAAACTCACCTGCCGCGACAAGACCGGCGTCATTGTAACCCTCATCGCCGACAACTACTACGGCTATTGCAAGAAGGAGGTCAAAACCCAGATCAGCTTTGCGGCCAATCTTTATGGCTTGTGCGAGGAGGAACACGCGGGGGGCGCGCTGGTTTTCCCCGCCTACGACCTGGGTGAGGAATTCAGCGGTGACGTTCATGTCAAGCGCGTGGGCCATTCTTTTGCCGAGGTCAGCTCGCTGTATCGCGAGTTCATCGAACTCAAGCCCGAGGGTTATGCGGTGGACAAAAAATATCCGGACATCATTTATGTGCCGGAGGACGCGCGTTTCGACCTGGACAAGCAACGCATCACCTGGCCCGGTGGCAAGAACGGGTGCGGCATCAAGCTGCTGCCCGGCAAGACCTACGTCCGCCCTTCCGGTTACAAAGTCCGCATGGAAAAGCCCGGTCCCGGTCGTGCCTGGCGGCTGGTGGGCGCCGTGGCGGAAGGGTTGTTGTGTCACAAGCCCTGCACCGTTTCCGGCGGCGGCAAATCCGAAATTTCCAAACCCATCACCGACGCCATTCTCACCGGGCCGGTGTTTGTCGCCGACTTCAAGAAGGATTTCGACCAGGTGGCCGAGTTGATCGAACGCGACCAGGGTGGCCGCTTCAAGGATGCAACACGCGTGGACAAGCGCCTGATCCTCAGTGCGGAACGGTCGCTGGGGTCGGTCATCAAATTGCTCACACCGGACGAGGAGGACTACAAACCCGAATACAACGCCTGGCTGGAAGGCATCCCGCAATATCTCAAGGAACTGGTGTTCGTCGTGAAGCGCTATTACAAGCCCGAGTGGGGCGCAAAATGGCGCGACCATTTCAGCGTGGACATCATCAATGGCAAGCCGGCCAATGAATTGAAATGCGATAATCGCAAGCTGGTCACCACCTATCTGCGCGTTGGTTTCGACGCGGATGGGTTGTGGCGCACGTTCGGCCTGCGCAAGGATTTCAATCCGGCATTGAAGCTCCAGGCCGAGGATGACATCACCGCTTCGGTGGTCGTGCCACCGGACCGGCTCGAGGACGTGCCCGAGGCGGCCTCAGCCCCGGGCGTATCGTTGAAATTCGTCCATAACACCGAGACCCGGCTGTTTCAGCGTCCGGACGATGCGATTCATCGTGGCTATGATAAGTTCACCGAGGCTGATTTTTCCCGCCCGGACAATTTCTTTTCGAATTACGAACCGCTGCCGGCCAAGGCCGCGCAGGAAATGATCGAGGAAGCGATTGCCTTCCACCAGTTCACCGAGCCGATGCAGTCGTTGATTCAAAGTGTGGCCGATGGCGGCACGGGTTACTTCGTATGTTCCGCGAATCCCCGGATCGTGGATGGCAAGCCGACCAAAAACCCGCGTTATCTCCAGCTCCGTCCGGACCTGGTCAATCCGCGTGAAAGTTACCTGGCGGATATGGCCGCGCGACTGCGCCGCCGCCTGCCACCGGGCAAGCCCCTGCACAATCCCGTTGCCGCCGTGCTGCCGGGTCGCCGCAACAATCCGCCCGAGACCGGCATCCGCTCGCTTGCGTGCTACAACCCGATCCATTATTTCGAGCTGCCGGAACTGTTCATGGAATTCATTTGCAGCATGACCGGCAAATCACCGTCCACCACCGGCGCGGGTTCGGAAGGGGCGCTGACCAAGGGTCCGTTCAACGCGTTGCCGCCCATCATTGACCTGAACAACGCGCTCGTCTCGTATATCCTCACCGGCCACCACGCCTTTGTGACCGCCGCCGGCTATGTCGGCCCGAAAGTGCGGGTGGACCACGACGTCAGCCTGCTGGTGCCGGAAGTCTGGTGCCGCATGGCCCCGGAGGAGCGGGATCCGCAATACTTGATTGCGCACGGCTACCTGGAAAAATGCGTGGATTTGGAGCGCGCGGGAAAAAAAGTGCTGGCCAGCCGGCTCGGTTACCGCATCAACGCCCGTTTCGCCCGCTCCTTTTTTGGTCGCGTGTTCAACCATCCGCACGTCGTGTTCACCGACGAAATGTTGCGGCCGGAACTACAGGGCCTGGACGTTTTCGCCGACGGCATGGACAACATAGTCACCACGCAAAAGCGCGTGGCGCAGATGTATTTTGACGACGGCAGCATTGCCCAGGCCTGTCCGCCATTGAAGGCGCTGCTCCAGATCATGTTGCACGACGAATGGGAGGGCAGGGGACTTGACCATCCGGAGTTGCGAAAATTATTCACCCGCGATTATCTCCTGGGCAGCGACTGGTATGCGGCGCGGCTCAAGGCCAAACAATCCGTTGACCGGGTGTTGTGGAAACGGCATGTCGAATACTTGGGCCACTTTCTACACAAGGCGAGCCACGCGGATGTCGCGACGCAGCTTGGCATCACCGACCGGTTGACCCGCGCCAAGAAAACCCTGGAGGAGGTTGAAACGCCCGAATATCTGAAAAAGCTTTCCGGCACACTCGGCGCCGAGCCGATGGAAGCATATGTGTAAATACAAATGAAATACGAGTTTTGCCCTCACTCCGGCCCTCTCCCATCCGATGGGAGAGGGAGAATTAGCGTCAGTCGGTTGGCGAAGCGGGTGCGTTTGGGATTTTCACAAACTGCACTTTGCTGTTCCGTCTCTCTGGGGGAGAGAGTCGGGGTGAAGGCGGACGTTCATTCATCTTGTTTCGTGCCGGGTCGGAGACCGGCGCTCCGCCGAGGCCCTTGTCACGCGTCACTTGTCACTCGTCACTGACCCATGTCCATCCACGTTGCACTCCACCACAAAACCCACTACCAATACGACCGGCTGGTCAATCTCGGCCCGCAGGTGGTGCGGTTGCGCCCCGCGCCTCATTCCCGGACCCGGATTTTGAGCTACTCGCTCCGCGTCACACCGGAAAAACATTTCGTCAACTGGATCCAGGACCCACAGTCGAATTACGCGGCGCGTCTGGTTTTTGAGCAGCCCACTCGGGAATTTTGCGTGGAAGTGGATCTCGTCGCCGAGATGGCGGTGTTGAATCCGTTCGATTTTTTCCTTGAACCGCAGGCGGAAAAATTTCCATTCGAATACGATCCCGCGCTCGATCATGAACTCGCGCCGTTCCAGCGCAAATGCTGGTTGACGCCCCAATTCATGAAGTATCTCGCCGCCATCCGGCGTGAGGTGTTGGGTGAGACCGGGTGGCGGACCAGGCAGGAACGACTCGAAATCCCCGAAAAGAAAAAATTGCGCACGAATGATTTCCTCGTCGCTGTCAATCAACGGCTATGGAAGGACATCAAATATACCATCCGGCTCGAGCCCGGCGTGCAAACGCAGGAGGAGACCCTGGAAAAGATGAGCGGTTCCTGCCGCGATTCCGCCTGGCTGCTCTGTCAATTGTTCCGGCATTGCGGGCTCGCCGCGCGCTTCGTCAGCGGCTACCTGATCCAGCTCAAGGCGGATGTGAAGGCGCTCGACGGCCCGAGCGGCACGGAAAAGGATTTTACCGATCTTCACGCCTGGTGCGAAGTATATCTGCCCGGCGGCGGCTGGATCGGCCTCGATCCGACGAGCGGTTTGCTCGCGGGCGAAGGCCACATCCCGCTCGCCTGCACGCCCGATCCGACGAGCGCCGCGCCCATCAGCGGTGCGGTGGATGAGTGCGAATGCAAATTCAGTTTCGAGATGGGCGTGACGCGCATTTACGAATCGCCGCGGGTAACCAAGCCTTACACCGAGGAGCAATGGGAGGGGATCGAGCAACTCGGTCACGCGATTGACGCCGATTTGAACAAAAACGACGTCCGGCTCACCATGGGCGGCGAGCCGACGTTTGTTTCCGTGGATGACCCGGATGGTCCGGAATGGAATTTCACCGCCGTGTCGCACAAGAAGCGTGTTCTCTCCGGTGAACTCATCAAGCGGCTGCGGAAACAATTCGCGCCCGGTTCGCTGCTGCATTACGGCCAGGGCAAATGGTATCCGGGCGAACCGCTCCCACGCTGGTCGTTGGCAGCCTATTGGCGCAAGGATGGTGTGCCGATCTGGAAGGACGACTCGCTAATCGCCGACGAATCAAAGGATTATGGTCATGGCGCCAAGGAAGCGAAGGAATTGCTCGGCCGCATCGCCAAGGTGGTCGGCGCCGATCCGAAACATCTTATTCCGGCCTACGAGGACGCGTTTTACTACCTGTGGAAAGAGCGCCGTTTTCCGTCGAACATCACGCCGGAGAAATCGAATCTCAAAAATAAACTGGAACGCGAACGCATCGCGCGGATTTTCCAACAAGGCCTCGGAGAAGTCGTCGGCTACTCGCTGCCCATCAAGCGCGCGCGGCATGGCAACCAGCCCGGCTGGATGTCCGGTTCATGGTTTTTGCGCGACGACGACACGCTCTGGCTCATTCCCGGCGATTCACCGATGGGCCTGCGTCTGCCGATTGATTCGATACCTTGGGTGGCGGAAAAGGATTATCCCTGGATCTGGCAGCAGGATCCGTCGCAAAAAAAATTGTCCGAGCTGCCGAAGGAATTTCCGTATCGCGCCGGGCAGCGGTTTGTCCGCGGCGGCGGCGCACCGCTGCCTGCCGGTCAGGGTCCGGGGCAACGCGCCCAGGAACTTGAACCGATCGGGCTGCCGAAGGAAATTGATCCAAACCGCCGTCCGGTACAGGGCGAAAGTGCGCCCTGGATCATCCGTACCGCCATGTGCGTCGAACCGCGCGCTGGACGGTTGCACGTGTTCATGCCGCCGGTCACGACCACGGAGGATTACCTTGATCTCATTGCGGGCATCGAAACCGCCGTCACCGAAATGGGGGTGCCGGTCATCATCGAAGGGGAGACCCCGCCCAAGGATCCGCGCCTGAACAAGCTGGCCGTGACGCCCGACCCCGGCGTCATCGAGGTCAACATGCATCCCAGCAAATCGTGGGACGAACTCGTTCAACGCACGACGGTGCTTTACGAAGAGGCGCGCCAGACCCGGCTGGGCACGGAAAAATTCATGCTCGATGGCCGGCACACCGGCACCGGAGGTGGCAACCACATCATCATTGGCGGCGACACCCCGCCGGATTCGCCGGTGTTGCGCCGTCCGGATCTGCTGCGTTCGCTGCTGGCTTACTGGCAGAATCATCCGTCATTGAGCTGGCTGTTCAGCGGTCTGTTTGTCGGTCCGACCAGCCAGGCACCGCGCGTGGACGAGGCCCGCAACGATTCGCTTTACGAACTCGAAGTGGCCTTCAAACAAATTCCCGGCCCGGATCAATGGGTGCCACCGTGGATTGTGGACCGCGTCTTTCGCAACCTGCTGATTGACGCCAGCGGCAATACGCATCGGGCCGAGTTCAGCATTGATAAACTCTTTTCGCCCGAAAGCAGCAGCGGCCGCCTTGGGCTCGTCGAAATGCGCGCCTTTGAAATGCCGCCGCACGCGCGCATGAGCCTCGCGCAACATCTGCTCCTGCGCGGCCTGGTGGCCAAATTTTGGAAGGAACCGTACCAGAACAGCCTGGTTCGCTGGGGCACGGACATCCACGACCGCTGGATGCTCCCGCATTTTTGCGAAACGGATTTCAAGGACGTGGTTTCGGATTTGCGCGAGGCTGGTTATCCGTTCGAGTTTGACTGGTTCGCACCGCATTTTGAATTTCGTTTTCCGCGCATCGGCGACCTGGAGCAGCGCGATCTGCAGATTGAGCTCCGCACTGCGCTTGAACCGTGGCATGTGCTCGGCGAGGAACCGGGTGGCGGCGGCACGGTGCGCTATGTGGACAGCTCGCTGGAACGGCTCCAGGTCAAGGCGCGCGGCCTGGTGGGCGATCGCTTTGCCATCACCTGCAACGGTCATCGCGTCCCGTTGCATCCGACCGGCACCAATGGCGAGGGCGTCGCGGGCGTGCGCTATCGCGCCTGGCAGCCGCCGCACTGTCTGCAACCCACGGTCCCGTCGCACGCGCCGCTGCGATTCGACCTTTATGATACTTGGAACCGGCGTTCGCTGGGAGGTTGCACCTACCACGTTGCACATCCCGGTGGACGCGGTTATGACACGTTTCCGGTGAACAGTTACGAGGCCGAGAGCCGCCGCCTGACGCGCTTTTTCCGCCAGGTCCATACGCCGGGCCGGATGGAGATTCCGCCCGCAACGCCAAATCCGGATTTTCCGTTCACCCTGGATTTGCGCAATGTCTGACGCCGATGACAAGCCAACGACTCGTAAATTGCCAATGATTCAGTCCCAATCCATGACGGGCGAGGCCAGTGTTGCTCCCAAAGCCGCCCCGGTCCCGGCCGGTTTGCTGGCCGGTTATCAGCGGAACGCGTCCGCATTCGACGAATTGCTTTCGGAGAGCGGACCGGTGCGCCCGCATTATGCGAAACTGATCGGCACGTTGGCTGAACTCAGCCCGGCGGAACTCCAGCATCGGTGGGATACGAGCCAGCGTTTTGTTCACGAACAGGGCATCACCTACAACGTCTATGGCGATCCGCGCGGCATGGAGCGTCCGTGGCAGTTGGATCCGATTCCGTTTGTTATTGCACCGGATGAATGGCAGTCGCTCGAAGCCGGACTGATTCAACGCGCGACCTTGTTGAACCGCATCCTCGCCGATTGCTACGGTCCGCAGGAACTCATCCGTTCCCGCTGGCTGTCGCCGGCGCTGGTGTTTGCCCAGCCGGATTTCCTGCGTCCGTGCCACAACCTGCGCCTGCCGGAGGATATTTTCCTGCATTTTTATGCCGCCGATCTGGCGCGTTCGCCGGACGGCCGTTGGTGGGTGGTTTCCGACCGCACGCAGATTCCCACCGGCGCGGGTTATGCGCTGGCCAACCGCCTCGTCACTTCGCGCATCCTGCCGGAATCGTTCCGCGACAATAACGTCCACCGGCTGGCGGGATTTTTCCGCGAGGCGCAAAATACGCTGGCACGCCTCGCGCCGCGCAAACCGGACAACGCGCGCGTGGTCATGCTCACGCCCGGACCGCACAACGAAACCTATTTCGAGCAGGCCTATCTCGCGCGTTACCTCGGCTACCTGCTCGTGGAGGGCCAGGACCTCATCGTGCGCGACAACCGTGTCTTTCTGAAAACCCTGAGCGGCCTCGACCGCGTGGACGTGATCCTGCGCCGCGTGGACGACGACTTTTGCGACCCGCTGGAATTGCGCAACGACTCAATGCTGGGGGTGCCGGGCCTGGTCGAGGCGTTGCGGGCGGGGAATGTTGTGGTGGCAAATGCGCTCGGTTGCGGCCTGGTGCAAAGCCCTGCGTTCATGGCGTTTTTGCCCGGCCTGTGCCAGCATCTGCTGGGGGAGGAACTAAAACTGCCGTCGGCGGCGACCTGGTGGTGCGGCCAGAATTCAGCCCGGCAATACGTCTGCGAAAATCTTGATCGGCTGGTGGTCAAACCGGCTTTCCGCTCCCACGGGCGCGGCGGTGAGCCCAAGAAACTGCCGGGCGCGACCGAACGTGAGGCGCTGCGGCGGCGGATTGAATTTGATCCCGACCTGTTTGTCGCGCAGGAACGCATTGAATGGTCCACCGCGCCGGCCTGGGAGGGCGGCGGAATGACGGCGCGGCCGGTTGGCCTGCGGGTTTTCCTGGTGTCGAGCGGCAGTGGTTATTCGGTCATGCCGGGAGGGCTGACCCGGGTTTCGCCCGACACGGGTGTTTTCATTTCCATGCAACACGGCGGCAGCAGCAAGGACACCTGGATTCCCTCCGGGATGCCCGTCGAGGAAACCACGCTGCTTTACGCTCCCAATCAGAACGTGGACTTGCGCCGCACGGGCAACAACCTGCCCAGCCGCCTGGCGGACAATTTCTTCTGGCTGGGACGCTATTCAGAGCGCGCGGACGAGACCGCCCGGTTGCTACGCAGCACGTTGCGCCGGTTCAATCCGGAACGGACGGGCAGCGCGATGCCGTTGCTCGGGCCGTTGCTGCAGACGCTCGAAAAACAGGGCCAGTTGCCCGGACTGCTGGATAAAACCGAGTTGCGCCAGAATCCCGAGGCATTCGAGGCGGAATTGCTCGCGGCCATTTTCGATCCGGCGCGCAACGGCAGCCTGCGCAGCGTCGTGGACCATTTGCAGCGGCTGGCCATGTTTGTGCGCGACCGGACTTCCAATGACATGTGGCGTGTCTTGAGCCGGCTGAACGAACGCCTGGCCATGCCGGCGACCAGCCTGGTCCTGCTCGCGGGTGACGCCACGGCGGTGCTGAATGAAACGCTGCTCGGCTTGGCGGCGTTTCATGGTCTGGCGCGCGAGAACATGACCCGGGCGCAGGCGTGGCGGTTTCTTGACATGGGGCTGCGGCTGGAACGCGCCATTTATCTGGGCACGCTGCTCGATGCCACGCTGAAGTCACCCCAGGCGGAAGACCCCAGCCTGCTCGAAGCCGTGCTGGAAGTGGCGGATAGTTCCATCACATTCCGCTCGCGTTATAATCTGCTGCCGCACCTGCCGGCGGTGTTCGACCTGGTTCTGCTCGACGATAAAAATCCGCGTTCGGTGCTGTTCCAGATCAACCAGCTGGCGCAGCATTTTGAATATCTTCCGCGCGACCGCGAAGCCGCAAGCGGTTCCGGCAAGCAGCTTCTGGCCGATTGCCAGGCCCGGCTGAAACAAACGGATGCGCGGGAACTGGCCGGCCACCGGGCCAGCTGGGCGGAAAGCGAATTGGGCGGGGCCATCGCGGGGATGCTGGGCGAACTGCCCCGGCTTTCGGATGCCATCGCCGCGGATTATTTTGCGCATTCGGCCATCTCGCGCACCGGCCGGGGGAGCGAACAATGACCTACAACATCATCCATCGCACGCTTTACGAATACGCCGCGCCGGTCGCGGTGTCGCACCATGTGGCGCGGCTGGAACCGCGTACGACAGCCACGCAGGAACGAGACAATTTTTCGTTGAAAATTTTCCCCGAGCCCACTTTGCGCAAATCGCGCCCCGATTATTTCGGCAACCGGCTTTGTTTTTTCACCATCCAGCAGATTCACAGCCGGCTTGAAATCATCACTGCCAGCCGCGTGACCGTGGGCGTGGAAAAACCATCGGGCAATGAATCCACCGCGGCGTGGGAGTCGGTGGCGGACATGTTCCGCGACCCGGTGTCGCCGGAGGTCGTCGAACCGTATCAGTTCATCTTTGACTCGCCCCAGGTGCGCGCGTCGTTTGACCTGGCCGATTATGCCGCCCAAAGTTTTCCCGCGGGAACGCCGTTGCTGACCGGGACGCGGGATTTGACCCGGCGAGTTTTCTCGGATTTCAAATACGATCCCAAGGCCACGACAGTGGCGACGCCGCTGGAGGAGGTCTGGGAAAAGCGCCGCGGCGTCTGCCAGGATTTTGCGCATCTGGGCATCGCCTGCC
>CAZKTW010000128.1:0-10389 GCA_964555775.1 uncultured Bifidobacteriaceae bacterium
TGGAAACGCTTTGGTCATGAAAAATGTGGGTAATGCAAAGGGAGGGCTGGCGCTTTGCGGAAAGATACAATATCCGCGAGAATGGGATTTAGTTCACCAACGCCCGGAGCGTTCGCCGCACCCGCGAATCCGCCGGGACTTTTTCCGCCGGCCGGTTGCCCAGCCACGGCAGTTCAAAGATCCTTTTCGCGTCGAAAAACTCCGCGAGCAAACCGGCGTTCGTTTTGGTGGAAGCGTCCGGTTTTCGCGGCGACATCAGCACCACCCGCGCCCCGGCCGACACGCGGCGCGGCAACGCCTCGAGGGTCAGCAACATCTGATTCACCACGCCAATCCGGTTGAGGCCAACAATCACCGGCGTCGCCCGCAACGCCGCCAGCATGTCACGGGAATCGAAATCTTCACCGAGCGGACTCAATAAACCGCCCGCGCCTTCCACCAGCACCGCCTCAAAACGTTTTTGAAGGGAACGGACGTGCGCAACCACTTCGGCCAGCCAGACCCGCCGGCGCTCGCGGCGGGCGGCGAGCAGCGGCGCGATGGGCGCGCGAAAATACCATGGATTGATTTCATCCAGGGTGAGCACACCATTCATGGCGGCGTGAAGCGCACGGGCATCATCGCGGACACCGGAACAAACGGGTTTGAGCGCCGCCGCGTTGACCCCGCCTTCCCTCAAGTGGCGCACCAGCAGCGCCGTCAGCACGGTTTTGCCGACGCCGGTGTCCGTGCCGGTTATGAAATACAATTGCCGCATTCGCCCCTATCAAAGCGGAAATGCCGCCCCCAGGCCATCAAAACCGTTGACGAAACCGGCTGGGTTCAGTTACTTTGTACGGCTCGCTGACCAGCGGGAATTATTGTGAATATCACCGTCGAAAATCTGGCCCCCTGCAAGAAATTGCTGCGGGTGGAAGTGGATGCAAAGGCCGTGGATGAAACCTTTGAATCCATCACCAAGGACTTTCAGAAGCAGGCCTCGCTGCCCGGCTTTCGCCCCGGCAAGGCGCCCCGCGCCATGGTGTTGAAAAAATACGAGCCGGACATCAAGGCCGAGGTCAAACGCAAGCTCATCGGCGATTCGTACCGCCAGGCGGTGGACGAGAAAAAAATCTCCGTCATCGGCTATCCGGACATCGAGGAAATCCAGTTTGGCCGCGGCCAGGCGCTGCAATTCGCCGCCACCATCGAAACCGAGCCGGAATTTCAACTGCCGGAATACAAGGGGCTGCCGGCCAAACGCGAGGCCAAGTCGGTCACACCCGCCGACGTGGACCGCGCCATCGAAATGCTGGCCAAACAACACATCAAATTTGAAACCGTGGCGCGCGAGTTGCGCGCAGGCGACGTGGCGGTGGTCAATTACACCGGCACCTGCGACGGCAAACCCATCACCGACACGGCTCCAACGGCCAAGGGCCTGACGGAACAGAAAAATTTCTGGGTGGACGCCGCGCCGGATGCCTTCATTCCCGGTTTTGCCGACCAGCTCATGGGGACCAAGGCCGGCGACCGGCGCACGGTGAACGTGGATTTCCCCGCCGATTTTGTGACCAAACAGCTCGCGGGCAAAAAGGGCGTCTATGAGGTCGAGGTTGTCGAGGTAAAGGAAAAGATCCTGCCGGCGATGGATGATGAGTTCGCCAAGAAATATGACGCGGAAAACCTGGCGAAGCTCCGCGAAGGCGTGCAGCGCGACCTGGAAAACGAGTTGAAATTTTCGCAGGCCAAGGTGGTTCGGGGCCAGATCATCCACGCCCTGCTGGCCGCCGCAAATTTTGACCTGCCGGAAACCGCCGTCGCCCACGAAACCCGCAACGTGGTTTACGACATCGTGCGCGAGAACACCCAGCGCGGCGTGGCGCGGGACTTGATTGAAAAGCAAAAGGATGAAATTTATTCCGCCGCGGCCCGGAGCGCGAAAGAGCGGGTGAAATTGTCGCTCCTGATCCAGCGCATCGCCGAAAAGGAAGGCATTCAGGTGTCGCAGGACGAGGTGTTGAAGCGGGTGCAGTCGCTGTCGGTGGCGTATCAGATTCCACTGGATAAATTCCTGAAGGACCTGCAGAAGCGCAACGGCGTGGCGGAACTGTATGACCAGATCGCGCACGAAAAAGTGCTCGCGTTTCTGGAACTAAACGCCAAAATCGAGGAAGTCCCCGCGGTCGCCGCGAAAGCCGGATAGAAGCCCCTTGGGCAGCAAAGCTGATTGCGGCGCGTGATTTTTATTCAGCAGCGCGGTCAGATTAACCAAACGGTTACCTTCGGGCGCGCCGGAGCGTCCTAGGTTTGATGAATTTTGGCGAAAGCCTGCAAAACGGCAGCATGATGAAAAGTTTCAGCGTTCTTTTGGTTCTCATTCTCACGGCCTTCGGCGCCGTGGCCCAGACCGACACCAATACCACGGCCGTGCCGGCCGACACCAATGCGCCCGCCGCCCAACCGGACACCCATGGAGTCGCCGCTTACACGGATACGAATACGATCGTTGCTCAGGCTGAAACAAACGCGACCGCTGCCCAGACCTACACGAACATGGTTGCCATCCCGACCGACACGATGGCCACCGCCACGACGCACCCCATGTCCTTGGAAGACTGCATTGGGGAGGCTTTGAAACACAACCTCGACGTGCAAATCTCCCGCTATAATCCGCAAATACAACTTTTCAACGTCCGTGCGGGTTATGGCGGTTATGACCCAACCTTCAGTTTTTCCGGCGAGCACCAGCGCAATGAAATCGGCCCGGAGTTTCAAAATGGCCTGCCCGTGCCGGCCTCGACCTCCGATCAAAATGTTTTCAATTCGGGCCTGAACGGTTTGTTGCCCTGGGGCACCATCTACAATTTGAGCGGCAATGTCACGGACGGCAAAAATATCGACTTTGCGGTCAATACGAACCTCACCACGTTCACTAATCGAACCGCTCAAAACGCCAGCGGGTCGGTGGGCGTGACTCTCACGCAGCCGTTGTTGAAAAATTTCTGGATTGATAATACACGGTTGACAATCAAGCTGGCCAAAAATCAGCTCAAATCAGACGAACAGGGATTGCGGCTGCAGCTCATCACGTCGGTCACCGCTGTCGAAAACGCCTATTACGAACTCATCTTTGCGCAGGAAAATGTGAGGGTGCAGCAGGAGGCGCTGATTCTCGCCCAGACGCAGCTTGACCAGGACCGGCAGCGTGTCCAGATCGGCACCCTGGCACAATTGGACGTGCAGCAGGACGAAGCGCAGGTGGCCACAAGCAAGGCGGCCTTGATTGGGGCACAATATACGCTGGCCAACAATCAAAACACTTTGAAAAACCTGCTCACCGACCAGTATCGGCAATGGCATGACACGGACATTCAACCCACGGATACAATCACGAATGCCCCGCTGCAGTTATTCGATTTGCAGGACAGCTGGAGCAAGGGGATGGCCGAGCGGCCCGACCTGCTGCAAACCCGGCTGCAAGTGGAGGCACAGGGCATTACGTTGAAGTTCAATCGCAACCAGCTTTTTCCAGAGGTGGATTTGATCGGTAGTTACGGGTACAACGGTCAAGGTGCGCAATACAACGATGTGTTCACCCAAGTTGGCAATCAGGACCGCACCTTTTATTCCTATGGGGCGCAACTGTCGATGCCATTGAGCAATGCCGGTGCGCGCAATTCTTACAAGGCCGCTAAAGTGACGTTGCAGCAGCTTCTGCTTAAAATGAAACAATTTGAGCAGAACGTCATGGTGGACATCGACAACGCCGTCAAGAATGCCCAATCCACCTATGAAAGCGTGGGCGCCACCCGGCAGGCGCGCACCTACGCCGAGGCCGCCCTCGACGCCGAACAGAAAAAATACGCCGTGGGCAAAAGCACCACCTTCACCGTGCTGCAACTCCAGAACACGCTCACCACCGCCCGCTCGCAGGAAATTCGCGCCCTGGCCAATTATTACGAGGCGCTCTCCAACCTGGCTCAAAAAGAAGGCAGCACACTCGAACGCCATCGTATTGATGTCGAGGTGAAGTAAGGAGACGGAGTCGCCGCGCTGCGGCGTCCGGACATGACTTGGCAAGGTTCTACCAGAAGCGCCAGTCCCCGCGCCATACCACCCACACCCCCAGCAGGAAGTTCGTGATGGCGTGCGCTGTCATCGCGTCACCCAGCCGGTGCTTGCGCAGCACCAGCCACTGATAGGCGAGGCCGCACAAGATGCCGGCCAGCCATTCGTTGTGGGAAAACCCAAAAATCGCGGCGGTGGCCAGAAATGGAGTCCAGGAAAACCGGTCTAACGGCACGGATAAAAAATCCGGCCGGGCAATGTAACGATACAAAAACGAGCGGTAAAAAACCTCCTCCAGTGGCGGCACAATCAAAGTGGAACCAACGATTCGCGTTCCCACCATCAGCCACGCCAGCGCGGAACCGGCGCCAAACTGTTCGCTGGGATTCCACATTCTTGGCGGCGATGCCGGCGGATGTGAAAGCCCAAGCTTCAACCAAAGTGAATTTTGCGTCGTCCACTCGCCGGAAAGCCCAACCCAGACCGCGAACACGCCGATCCCCACCGCCACCGCCTCCCAGCTCACCGCCCAGCGCATTTCCGAAACGAACGGGCGCATTTCCCAGATCAGCCAGGCGCCGACCAGCGTTTTGGCCAGGTAAAACCAGTAGCGCGACGCTTCGCCGAACTGGCCCTGGCCGAAGGTCAGCGCGAGAAAAATGGCAAATGGCGCGACCCGGACAAGCAACGGAGACTCGGCAAATGGTTTGCGCAGGAACATCCGATCATCAACCCAGGGATGCTCTGGCGCGCTTCGAGGGATTGTTGACCGGACTCACAGATGGATCTTCCCCTCGAGTTCACGGATGGCGCGGCCAATCATGCGGTAGTTGATCAAATCGCTGTGTTCGACGAAACCCGCTAGCAACGCCTTGTCGCAGATGGCGTTGACCAGACGGGGAATGCCGCCGCTGTAATTGCAAATCCGCCAGAGGGCGGGTTTGGTGAACGTCGGCCGGCCTTTGGCGCCGGCCTTTTCGAGTCGGTGTTGGATATATTGAGCCGCTTCGACCCGCGTCAGCGGCCCGAGATGATAGCGCACCGTGATCCGCTGGCGAAGCTGGCGCAGGCGCGGGCTGTTGAGCCGGTCCCGCAACTCCGGCTGGCCAAGCAAAATGATTTGCAGCAGCTTGCGATTTTCCATCTCCAGATTCGACAGCAGCCGCACCTGTTCGAGCAATTCCTCGGACAGATTTTGCGCTTCATCAATGATCAGCACCGCGTCGCCGCATTGCTGGACCTGCCGGACCAGAAAATTGTTGATGGCCGTGACCGTATCGTGCTGGTCCAATCCCTTGACCTCCAGGCCGAATTCCGTGGCGATGGCCCGCATCAATTCCGTGGCGCTCAGCACGGGATTGACGATCAGGGCGGTGGAAAAATGGCTGTCGAGCTGGCGCAGCATCGCGCGGCAGACCGTGGTCTTGCCCGCGCCGACCTCGCCCGTGAGCTGCACATAGCCCTTGCGCTCGCGAATCCCGTAAAGCAGATGATTGAGGGCCTCGCTATGCTTTTCGGTGAGAAAAAGAAAGCGCGGATTCGGCGTGATGTCGAATGGCGGCAGCGTCAGTCCGTAGAATTCGAGATACACAACCGGCTTTTAGCAAAAAAACGGCGCGTGGCAAAGGAAAAGGTTTGCCCCAAAACCAGATGGTCGCATTCGCGCGTCGCCCCCGGTCTCCCTCTCCCCGCCCGGGCGGGGAGAGGGTTGGGGTGAGGGGATTTGAGTCGGAAACAATTGTCCCTCTGATTTAAGCCGGAAAAGCCTGTACCTCCCGCCCCGACCCTCTCCTCTCTTGGGGGAGGCGAGGGAGAAAATGGGGGTGGTGCCAAGATGCGCGTAACCGGTTCGCACGGCGCCATCGCCATTAAACCAATGCAATTTCCCGCACCGCCCGCGCCAGCGCCTCCGCTTCTGCCGGCGTACCGATGGTGATGCGCAGGTAATTTTTGACCTCGGGAAAGCTGAACCAACGCACCAGGATCTTCCGGGCGCGCAATTTTTGCTGCCATTCGCGCGCCGGAAGATATGGCGGGCGGACGAGGATGAAATTGGTCTGGCTGGGCAATACCCGGAAGCCGGCTCTGGTCAGTTCGCGCTCCAGCCACTCGCGCGTGGCGATGATTTGTTTAAAACCGGCACGGTAATAAGGCAGATCGTCCAGCGTCGCCTCTGCCGCCACCTGGCCCAGCCCGTTCACATTGTAACTGTCGCGGATCTTATGCAGCGCGGCGATGAGGTCAGCATGCCCGACAAAATAACCGACCCGTTGAAAACAAAGCGAATACGCCTTGGAAAAAGTCCTGGCCACCAGCACGTGCGGATTTTTCAACGCCAGCTTCAGGGCATTTTCCTCCGCAAAAGCCACGTAGGCTTCGTCCAGCACCACGACACCTTTTTGGGCCCGGCAAAGCTTTTCGAGGTCCTTCGTCGCGTAACCACGTCCGCTCGGCGCATTGGGCGTGGTCACAAACGTCAGTGCCGCCTTGAAGTCCCATGAATTGTCCCGCTTTAATTCCGTCATGCCCGGCAGACAGAAATCCGGCTTCAAAGGCACTTCATTTTTCGCCGCGCCATGAATGTCAGCCAGCACCGGGTACAACGAATAGCTCGGCGTAAAGTATTGCACGGTTGCAGACTGGAGCGCGGCGTTTACGCTGCTTCCGCGTCGCCGCACATTCGACCGAGAAGCGGCCTGAAGCCCGCGCCCCGCTACAGGCTCCACGAAACACCGCGTCGCCAGCGCCAGCAATTCATCCGAACCGTTGCCCACGATGATGTTGTCCACGCGGCAGCCGTGCAATTTCGCCAGTTTTTCGCGCAGCGCCAGCGCTGTCGGGTTCGGATACAGTCGCAACCGCCCGTCCACCGCCGCCTTAACTGCCGCCAGCACCCTGGGCGACGGCGGATAAGGGTTCTCATTTGTGTTGAGCTTGATCAACCCCTTGATCTTCGGTTGCTCCCCATAAATATAAGGGTGCAGTTTGCGCACGAGCGGACGGATTAAATGTGAATTGAGCATGGATTCAGTTCAAATGACACACAGGTTTTCTGTCCTGGCAACCCGCACGGTGGAAAGAGAAATTCCCTGGTCGAACGTTGCTAGCCGGCCACCATGCCCCGCTGCCAGCGCCAGCAAATAAAGATCGGTCAGTTGCCGTGAACCGTGAAGGCGCTCGGCTGTGAAAATTTTCTCGTCGCGCAACGAAACATCATCCGGCCAGAATTCATGATTGGTCTGGGTGGCGAATGTTCGCAGACGTGAAATCAAATCGCCCGGAGTGAACCGCGCCCCCTGGCTGTAGCCAGTGTGGGACATGATGCGGACGACACCATTTTCCACAATGGGACAACTGGCCCAGCCGGACTTCGCCTGGGTCGCCCACCAATCATGCGCCCGTTCATGGAATGCATGATCTGGATCAAGCAACGCGATGACGACGTTCACATCCAGCAAGGCGCGCATGGATTATACCCCTTCCTCGTCCTGGATCTTTTGCACATGTTCCAGCGTGACAAGCTCGCCGCGGGAAGGCAACACCGGGACTCCGCCGCGCAGGCTTGGACGCCGCTTTGACGCCGGCGCATTCAAACCACGTCTCGCCAGTTCGGAAATCACCTGCCCCGCCGTACCCCCTTTGCGTTGCGCCAGTTCCTTGGCCGCCTGCAATACATCATCCTCTATGTCCAAAGTGGTTCTCATACATCTGATGCTACAACATCAAGTCATCAATGTCAAATGTCGTTTTCCAAGCATATTTGGCGCAAAATGCAACATCTCCACCTCACCTGTTTGAGTGGTTCGCAAGTTCATCATTATCGAGCAGGATGGTGAGTGTTTTCCGCCTGAAGTTCCGTCCGGATTTGCATGAGGATTTCGTAGTAGCGCCAGGCTGCCGGAGCGTTGGGTTCCTGATGATGATCCGGCTTGAGCACCAAGTTACCGGTCGCCAGTAGAACCCTTTTGACGTCGGGGTTCTGGCGGACCTTTTCCCGCGTTGCCGCCACAATGAGACGATAATGTTCGCCCGGCTCGGCGGGGCGGTATTCGATTTGTTCGCTTTCAAACGTGACCCAGGTAATGCCCATGCGTTCCATGTTTTCAGAGCCGAGATCGCCGGCGTGCTTTGCTTCGAACGCGGTCATTTGCGCGACCTGTTCGCGCGTGAAAGCCCAATGCAGCCCGGAAAATCTGGCGCGGGGGTCGTTCTCGTTCTCGGGATATTTCATCATCTGCCAGAAGCCTTCAAGGCTGGCGTAATGCCTGCCGCGAAATGTGAAGGGCGTGGCGGCAAAATTGGAAAGCAAACCCAGATCGTTGCGCTTGGAGAGAATCACTTCACCCGGTCCAGCTTCCGGTGGAAAAATTTCCCATGCCGGCGCACCGTTCGTCGCGACCGGCGCCCACCAGTGGGCGGGATAATTTGTCCGCGCCGCCAGGAGGTCGCGGCTGGATGGAATGGTTGCCCGCGGCGAGTGACAGCCTGCCACCATGAAGGGCAAAACCGTCAGCACAAACAATAAAGAACGGTTGAGAACCGGGGAATTCATCACCACGTAGATTTATTTCCTGATCTCCGCCGACCTCCCGTGCGCGTCCAGGCCTTCGAGTTCTGCAAATTTTTTCACCGTTGGCAGCGCCTTCCTTAGCGAGGCGCGGTTGTATTCCACCACACTGGTGCGGCGCTGGAACTGGTCCACCGTCAGCCCGGCAAACGAGGCACCCGCGCCGCCCGTCGGCAGCGTGTGACTCGGCCCGGCTACGTAATCGCCCAGCACCGTCGGGGACCAAGGACCCAGAAAAATCGCGCCCGCGGTCAGGATGCCCTCAGAAACCTGGCGGGGATTGCGGGTCATCACTTCACAATGCTCCGGCGCGAGCCGGTTGGCCAGAGCGACGCCGTCGGCAAGCGATTTCACCTGGATGAGCCAGCTGTTGTTGTTCAATGCGGGCTTGACGTAGTCGCGCCGTGCCAGTTTTGGCAGCTGCTTCGCGATTTCCTTTTCCACCGCCTGCAAAATCTTGTCCGAGGTTGTCACCAGCCAGACCCGTTCGTGTCCGGAACCATGCTCAGCCTGGGCCAGCATGTCGGCGGCAATAAATTTCGGGTTCGCTGTCTCGTCCGCGAGCACCAGCAGTTCGCTCGGCCCGGGCAGCAGATCAATCGCCACGTGGCCGACGAGCAGGCGTTTGGCGGTGACAACATAGGCGTTGCCGGGGCCAAAAATCTTTTGCACCCGACGAATCGTCTTCGTGCCACAAGCGAGCGCCGCAATCGCCTGGGCGCCACCGACGCGGTAAATCTCCGTTGCGCCGGCCGCGCGCGTGGCGTACAGCAGCGCCGGATTGATCCCGCCCTCCCGGTCGCATGGCGTGCAGGCGACAATCTCAGGACAACCCGCCGCCCTGGCCAGGGTGATGGTCATCAACGCGGTTGAAGCCAGCGGCGCTTTGCCGCCAGGGATGTAAACCCCCACGCGCTGAAACGGATCGAACTTTTCTCCGACCGTTGCGCCGTGCGAATTCTTCGTCTGCCAGTTTTTGCGCAGCGACTTTTTGGCAAAGGCGGCGATGTTTTTCTCCGCCGCGGCCACGGCGGCCCGGAGCGATTCATCGGCGGCCAGTGAAGCATTGAACAATTCCGCCTGCGAGACCGCCAGCCGGCCGGCGGCGAGTTTTGCCCCGTCAAACTTTTCGGTGAATTCCAGCAGTGCGGCATCGCCGCGTGCCTGGACGGCATCCACAATGGCGTGCGTGCGCTCCTCGATGACCGGGTCAAACAGGCTGGAAGCCGCGGCGACCTCGCGGAGCCGGGCGGCAAAATTTGCGTCGGTGTGGCGGGCAATTTTCATCGCAAGCAGGGTAGGAAAGTTTTCACGCAAAGTCAAAAACGGCCGGAAGAAAGCACGTTGAACCACGGATGGACACGGATTAACACGGATAAAAGCGCACCGGTTTACGAATAATAATTTCGTTAGCCCGTTTTGATCTACAGCTGCAAAATTCTTTTATTTTCATCCGTGTTCATCTGTGTTCATCTGTGGTTAAATTGTTTGCGTTATGCGTAATCCAATCATAGTCGCGCTCGATGTCCCGGCCCCGGAAGTCGCGCTTAAACTGGCGGAGCAACTGGCCCCGGCGGTCGGCGGTTTCAAGATTGGCAGTGAATTGTTCACCAGCGCGGGACCGGATATCGTGCGCCGGATTCGCGAACGGGGCGCATTGGTGTTTCTGGATTTGAAATTTCACGACATCCCGAACACCGTTGCCAAGTCCGTGGCTGCCGCCGTGCAGCTCGACGTGCAGATGCTCACCGTGCATACCAGCGGGGGCATGG
>CAZKTW010000129.1:0-10377 GCA_964555775.1 uncultured Bifidobacteriaceae bacterium
GTTGGCGCGATCAAAGCTGACCCGATAAGCATTGCGAACGCCGGTCACGTACACCTCACCCAACGCCGGGACGGCACCCGTGGCGTTGGTCCCCATTAACGGCGTGCCGGGATGGTTCGTATTGTAGGTCGGAACCGGATTCGAGGGTGGAACCACAAAATTCTTGAGCGGATCGGACGGATAATCGTCGCCGCCGGAAACATCAACCCGAAGAATTTTGCCCCGGACGTCCGCCGGGTTTTGGGAGGGACGCCCGGTGGGAGAGATCGCTCCATTATAATTGTTGCCGAAGGAGGTGTCGGCGATTGAAATATAGAGATAATTGCGCTCCGGACCGGAAGCGGTGGGATTGAAACTGACCCAGCCAACGGTGTGATTATTCTGCGCGTTATTGGTGAACTGGAGGATGGTGCGGACAATGGTGGCCCCGGCCGCAGGATTGGTCGGGTCGAGAAAATATTCCTCGACCCGGTTGACGGGAACCACGTTGCCATTGGGTGGATTGGTCGGGCCGATGTATTCGGCACTGCTGACGTACATCTTGCCATAGCCGGGATTGCCAAAAGTGTTGAAGTCGGGATGAAAAGCAAAGGTTTGCAGCCCATCGTCGTTATAGACCTTGCGGCCGGAGAGGTCCAACACCGCGATCGAAGTGCGGGTGTTCAAATCGTAACGCCAGACCTTGCCCATGGTATTGGGCGGGTTGGGGGTGAAACCGGACGTGGTGGAACTGATGCGCGTGGAATAGTAAATGATGTTGGCCGGATCACCGGGCGCTTGCGTAAGGAAAGTGGGTTGATTGAGGACGGGGCTGACCCGCTCAAGGTGATAATCGGCAAGGGCAACGGATTGCCCGATGGCGAATCCGATAAGAGTCGCCGTGGCAATGAGATGCGTCCGAAGTTTCATGAATTCTCCGCGACTTTCGGCCAAGTCAGGACGGGAATCAAGTCCGATTTCCTGCAACTGCTGGGTTTATTCGCGGCTGGTCTGTTCGGGTTCAGTTCAAACGGAAGCTGGAACCCAAGCCGGGAACACCGAGACCCCTTGGCGTCTTTCAGGGCGACAGGATTCTGACACGATAGAACAGGCGCGGTGAAGCCAGGCTGTTGGTGGCGACGAGAGGATTTCCGTTCCCGGTGACAGGAGCGCCCAGCGGCGCCCAGTTGGTTGTGCCGAGATCGTTGTTGAATTCCACCTGATATTTCTGGCCCACGAGGGTTGGCCAGCTGAAAACGACATTGGTCGCCAACCGTTGGATGTTCAGAGAAACCGAAACTGTGAGTGGTTGACTGGAAGCGGCAAAGCTCAGGTTGTCGATGCCCAAGCCCTGGGACTTGCCCGCAGGATCAATCATTTCCCAGACCACCCAGAGGGCGGCACCCGGCGGCCAGTTGGTGATGACCTGGTTGATGACGCTGAGATTGGTCTGGTTCATCGCCGCCATACCGTCCACCGCCAAACCGCCGTTGTCCGCCGGCACGGTGGGGAAGTTCACGTTCAGCGCCGGCAGATAAGCGGTCACAGCGGTCGAGAACGGAGCCGTCGCGGTCGGATCAATGAAATAATAGCAGGTCAGCGTTTTGGGCAGGTTGGACTGACGCCACACTTCGCCCGTGAAATCGACACTGATATACTTGAGCGTGCCGCCAGTCTGGTTGACGATTTTCGCGCCAAACGCAGTGTAGCCGGTGGTGCTCGTGGCCAGCAGGCCCACCGCGCGATTCGGGCTGTTCGGCAAACCAAAGCTGATTATCCCACCGGTGGTCTGATCGCCGTCGGTGGCGCCAAACCGGGTGCCCACGCTCGCGGCGGGATCCGCCAAACCATACCAACCGGCCAGCGAAGCGCTCCCCAGGCCGCCGAGACTGCCCGATGCAAACACCGGGAACGCGAAGTCAAAGGGATTGGCAAGCGAGTAGGTTGTCCCGTTGATCGTCACCGGATTGCCGGAGTTGACCGAAGTGGCGCCCGGATTGGGTAAAGCGTCAAAGGTCTGTGAGTAAACCACGCCCGCGGCGGGGTAGGCTATGAACGAGGGCGGCGGCAGGTTGACGCCATCATTGGCCGCGCCTGGTGTGGCGTGATAGAAATTCTGCCGGTCAAAACTTTGGGCGTCGGGTAATGAGCCGTAGGAATAATTCGGGCTGAGGTTGGTGTAATTGACGTAATCCAGCACCTGCACCTGGGAATTGGTTGCAAGCCGGCTCAAGGCCAGCGCTCCCGCGCTGCCTGGCAGAGCGAAATTGGCGTGCAGTTCGTTCGGGGTCGAGAGGTTGGTCAGTCCGTCGGCAAACACGACCAGGAACTGGTTGGGATTGATGATCGCATTGGTCGGAAATGCCCATTGAGTCAGGTTGGTGTAGTTGCCGGCCAGGTACAGGCCGGCCAGAGAAACAAGGTTGCTGGACGGGTTGCAGAGTTCAAGCCAGGCGGTGTGCTGGCCGGCGCGATTGGTGATGCCGGTCAGGTTATCGGCCTGCAATTCGTTGATCCATAACGACGGGAAAGGCACCAGCGCGGCGGCCACACTGTTGGTCGCGGCCGGCGTAACCCGGAGGCCCGGTGTGGTGTTGACCGCCCAATTGCCAACGCGCCAGTTGTCCTGGGCCGGGTCAAGGATCTGAAGCGACGAACCGTTCGTCGCCGCCGGCCACGGAGCGTTGCTTTCATACTTCACGCGGGTAACGATCAAATTCGTTCCGGGCGCCGCTTGCGGTTTGATGAGCGAAAGGGTTGCGGCATCAAGCTGCGCGCTGCCATCAAGCTGATCGAAGACCGGAACCGTCGCGCCATACGCGGCCGCGAATGAGATACGGCTCGGAGTGAGCACCAGGAAACTCCGTGGCGCGAGGGAGGAGCCGGGGGGGAAGGTGTAGTTAAGGCCCTGGAACTGCCAGCCAGAGAGATCAAAGGTCGTGTTGGTGGCGCGGTTGTAAAGCTCGACAAACGCCGCATCCGGGTTGGGCGGGTGGATCATGATCTCACCGATCACGAGGTTGCCCGTTGGCGGCTCCGGAGTACCCGCGTTGGTGACGGTGACCACGTTGGTCGTGCCGCCGATGAGGTTGCCAAAGCGGTCATAGGCCAGCACGGTGAGCGTGGAGGTGCCGGCGCCGACCGGCAGGGTCAGGGTCCAACCTGTGGTGGAAGTCCAAGTCAGCGGCCAGGACACGCCGTTGATGGTAATGGTGGCGACCTGGACGGGCGCGGTACCGGAGAGCATGGCCTGATTGCCGGAGGCGGTGACGTTGGTGGCCGTGAGCGTGAAGTTGGAAGTGTCCAGCGCGGCTATCTGGCTTGCAATGCTGGTGCGAGCCTGGGCCACCCAGGATTCCACGGCGGAAGGCGATTGCACGCTCGACAAGCCGTCGGCGGCGAACGCGGAATACCTGGCCTCGAGCAAGGTGTTGATGCTGGCCGGCTGCATCGGACCATTGACCAGTTCCTTGAGCGCCCGGACGTACATGCGCAGGAAGGTGGGATTGGCCATGATCGCCGCCCAGTTGCTGTCCGCCGGAAATCCATTGAAGGCGGGCATGGTGGTGAACAGATTCTGGCCGGGCCCCCAGCCGATGCGGTTGCCGAGCACGATCGAGAAGTCGAACATGAAGAGCGTCCAGGGAACTTCGGGGCTGACATAGCCGTAAATATTCTGGCCGTTCCCAACGCCCCAGCAATCCCAGTTTCCGGCCGCGTGGCTGGCGGCGACCAGGCGCAACCAGTTCTCCATGTTCGCCTGGCTTTCCATAAGGGAAACGTAATTCGAATTGGTATAAGCGCTCCCGGCGTCAATCAACGCAAACAGGTTGGTATAATTGCTCAAGGAATCCGGTGTGTCGCGCATTTCATACCACCAGCGGTAAGCCGCGGTTTTGTAGGCCCCGCCCGTGGTCTTTTCCGGCATGAAGAAACCCCAACTGACGTTGATAAACGGCAGGTAATTTCCGCTCGGCAGCGGGGCAAACTCAAACCACGGCTGGAACTTGTAGAGCCGGCCGCCGCTGTCATTCGGAAAATATTCGTCCGGCACGCTGACGCTCGGGCGCAAGGCGTCTTCCATCATTTCACCGCGCCGGTGGCCGTTGACATATACGGCGACATAACGGCGGTTCACCCACGGGATACCCAGGCCGCGCAGAAAGGTGTTGGCCGCCTGTTCGCGCTGCAACGTTCCGTCGTTGATGTTGAGACTCGAGGTGTCATCCTGGATGTCGTTGCCAATCCAATGAATCTTGTTGAAGGAGGATGAACCAAGAAATAGATCGTCCTTGGGCATGTCCCAGTTGTAGTGGCACGGATTGCCGGTGGGTGAATTGAACCCTTCATGGTAAGGACTGCCTGCGTAGCGGCCGCTTATGTTGTAAATGATCCGGTTGCCGCAAACCAGTGTCCCGTCCATGGTCTCGTTGCTCAGAATCGGCAGGGCCACCCAGCGATTGATGTTCGTCTGGGTGAGCCACAAATGATAAGCGCCAAAACTGCTCGCGGGATTGGAATCGCCGAACATGACCGCGCACTCGCGTTCGGGTCCGCCGTTGTTGAGCAGGGCTGGAAAACGATTGCCCGCTCCCCGCGGGTCCGTGGCGTTGACCGTAAAAGCCGCGACCACACCTGCCGCCTGCCCGGGAATGGTGGCACTGTAAAGGCCGTCACCGGCAATTTCATCGCCGCCCGTGCCATCATCTTTCATGGGAACGCTCGTGTAGGTGGTCACGGGATCCACACGATAGTTCAGGGTCAGAGTTTGCACTCCGTCAGGGTCATCCCTCCGCGCAGTGACGACGACCGGCTGGCTGGCAGCCGGCAGGGAGGGTGCGTGCGTCACCTCGTAAATGGCCGGCCCGGCGTTGGTCGTGTAAGCACTGTTGCGCTGGCCGGGAGTGCCCAGATTGGCGGGAATGGCAAGGGCGCCGGCGGCTTCAAGCCAGTTGCCGTTCAAACGCAGCATCGCTTCCGGCCAGCCGCGCAGCCAACGGGCCTTGAACCGCAGCGTTGCCGTCTGGCCGGCCGCCATCGAGTTGGCGTTGAGCGCCACCTGGCAGGAATTCGCCCCGGTCCAGATGCGGTCGGAGGAGCGAACATGCAGCGAATGTGTGCCGGCGTATCCTTCGTTTTCCACTCCCGAGCGGACCATGCAACCCTGCAAAGACCAATTGGCCAGCCCGCTCTCAAAATCCGGATTCGACACCAGGTTGGCGCCGTTGAAATCCACCTCAACGTTGTCCACCAGGCACTCACCTGCGTCGAGAACACCAAGTTGCGCATAGCTAATCGTGCTGGCGTAGTTCATCCCGTGATCGAGCACGCCGGTGGTTTCGATGTTCACCCAGGAAGACTTGTGCGTCTCGTCGCTGTCCGCCCAATTGGCGGCCAGGCGGTTGTCTGCGCGCGGATCACTCAGCTCCAGGCTGCTGCCGCCGCCGTGAGACCATTGGCCCCATCGCCCGCCAATGCCGTAGGTCACTTCGTCTTCCACCACATAAATCGAGCTGGTGCCGTTCAGGGTTTGCGGCATGGCCAACGCCACCCGTTCGCCGTGGTGCGCCAGCGAGCCGGTGTAATTTCCCACCGTGTTGGCCTCGTTGAGATTCGGGTAGTGGGCGAACAAATTGGCCTGGTTGTGGGCCACCACCAGATAACTGTCCGGCGCCAGCACGGTGTTGGCCGGAAACGTGAAATTCACTGCCGCCGCAAAACGCCAGCCGGCCAGGTTCACCGTGTTCGTCCCGCGATTGTAAAGCTCGATGTACTGATCGTCGTCGTTGCCACTGATCGGGTCGTACATCAATTCGTTGATGATCACATCCCGAGACAGGGCACCGCCATTATTGGTGCCAGGCGTGCGCGCTGCCAGGGGATAAAAGGCATCCGCGCCGTCAGGCCACCGGCCGAGCGAGACGCCGTCGGCCTGGGGCTCAAATTGCACGGCATCAAGGATCCGGCTGCCATCGGGTTTGATGAAATACACCGTTCCGCCCGCCGGGTTGAGGCTGAAACCCAACTGCGATTGGTTGAACGAAACAAAACCGGCCGGTGGAATCAGGGTTCCGGGTGAAATGACAAACTTATTGAGGCTCGCATCGTCTGTCAAAATACAGCCGGACAGGTCATTTGTGGCATTGCTGTGGTTGTAGAGTTCGACGAACTGTGGCACGCCCGCATTTTCCGAGTGCGCCAACACCTCGTTGAGAACGACGCTGCGCAGCGGGCTGGGCCGAAACGCTTCCATTGCGCCGGGTGAGCCGCCGGTCACGTCGCTGATGTCCCAGGCGCGCGGGTCGCCTTCGCCGTAGCTCGGGTTGGCCAGCACAATCGAATGTCCGGTGCCGTCGGCGGCCACCGGCCATGGATAAATATTCGAATAGGGCACTTTCAACAGCAGCGATCCCTGCTCATCGAGCAACTGGATGGTTCCGGCTTTCTTGAGGCTGCCGGCATAGGGCCCAAAGACATTCGTGGTGAGGCCATAAACATTCTGGAGGCCGGAAGGCGAAGCCGCGACGACAAAAAATGCCTGCCCGGGAATAAGTGTGCCGGCGGGAAAGGTGTAACTCATGTTGTCGGCAACGATCTGATAGCCGCTGATGTCGTGGAAGAAGGGATTGGAATTGTATATCTCCAGAAACTCGACGTTGTTGCCGTCGCTGCGCGAGGCTGGCTTGTACATGATTTCGGAAATGACGATCGGCGTCCTGCGGCTGGAAGGCCCCAGCGGCTCATGAGGACTGACGACTGCGGCCACAACCGCGTTCGATGAAACCTCGTTGAAGTCGTAAAATTGCGCCGTCGTTGGCTGGGCTGCCTGGCGGCTGCTGACGGCCAAACCGACCGGGATTTGGCTGGGCATCAGGATGGTGGCGCTGCCGAGGAGCGACCAGGTCTGCCCGTCATAACTGCCGTAGCCGCTGAACACGTTGCCGGTCCGCTTCAACCGCAGCCAGGTGTTCGGATAGTTGGCCGGAAAATTGCCCGCCGAGCTTGCCTGGCTGGACGCCGGATCGCGCCACTCGAAAACAGCTCCGTTCATCGCCGGGGCCGCCAGTGCCGCCGCAAAACGCGCGCCCGGATCCACCGTCTCCCGCGCCATCAATCCCGCCTTGGCCCAGACGTCCGAAAGCCCCAGACCCGCCAGCCGCACGGCCACATCGAAATCGCCCGTGCGCAGAGCATATTGAAAATTGCCCTGATCGGACGCGCCCCCGAAATTCGTGCCTGCCGCCGTGATGGTGACTGAGTTGTTTGAGACTATGATTGACGAATAGGCCAGCGGATTCCCAATGTCCTGCGGGAGGTAAGGTGACGCCCCGAAGCTGGCGCGGGTGTTGGGGGCAATCGGATTGGGAGTGGCCGCGCGGTCGCGCACCCCATTGATGATAATCGAATAATTGCTGCCAAAAACCATGGGCCCCGTCGTCAAAACCACCGTCAGGGCGTCCGGATTCAGAGCAGCACCAGCCACCGTCAGGCCGTTGGTAAAAACGTAATTGGCCATGTTCGTCGCGCTGGCGGCTTCCACGGTTTTAGAATAGACGATTTGAACATTGGTGGCGCCCAGATTGAAAATGCGCATGACCACCGGCGGATTTGTATCGGGAAGCACCGTGAGCACCGCATTGGAACTGAGTGCGGTGAAAATCGTGTTGGTGACGCCATTGGTCAGGGTGACGAAAAAAACCGAGCCGCTGTCCGCCGGCAACGAAGTCGCCAGCCGGTAAGTGGCATTGGTCGCGCCGGCGATGAGCGTTCCATTTCGAAACCACTGTGCGCTGATGGGGGGTGTGCCTTGATACACCACGCTGAAAACCACAGGCGAAGGCTCCGTAACCGTCTGGCTTTGCGGATGCGTGACAATGGTCACCGGTCCGTCAAAAGGCGTCACATCCGGTCCGTTAGTGTAACTGCGCTGGATCTCTGTCGCCGTCAATGCACCGTCGTAAATGCGGAATTCGCTGATGCTGCCACGAAAAAGCGGGTCGTTCCATTGCGAACGGCCGATCCAATTGTTCACGGTCGGCCCCAGCGATGCCGGAGTGAGCGCGAACCCGGTAACGCTGGCAGCGAGCGCACCATCTACATAAAGCGTTGCCGTGTGAGCACTCCCGTCGCTGACCCAGGCCACGTGTTTAAGCACGCCGGTGGGCAACGGCGTGCCCGGCCAATCGACCGATTGTTCACCGGAATTGCTGGTCGTGGTATAGGCGCCCCGCAAGGTGCCAGCCCCGCTGCGCGAGGTCAGATACATATATTGTGTGCCGGACGTGCCGGAACCCAGGGGAAAGTCCTCACCACCGGAACTGTTGCCAAAATCGCAAATCCGCGCCCAATTGCCGCTTCCATTGTCCGTGACCCAGGCTTCAATCGTGATCGATGTGTAACCGGTGACAAGATTGTTCGGCAAATTGACGTAGCCACTGGAACCATCAAGCACCACCGCCCCACCGCTGATCGTGGCACCGCCGACCAGTTGTCCGTTGGCACCGCCAATCACATCACTGGCATCGACACTGAAGGGATAACGGTGAACCAAGTTGCTCGCCCCGGAGGATTGTGCGGAGCCGAAGGCAACAATGACCAGCAAGGTGAGGAACGCGGGGAAATCCCACGCCTTCAATGAAGCAGCACAAATCATCTGGAATAAAATTAGCAGTTTTAATTTTTTATTCAATGTTTGTTAGTAATTTTCTCGGCACGCCGTTGGCAACTCCCGGCGCCAAATACCCCAACAATTCCTGCTCGACTTGAAGCTGGCTGCGGCGGCGCACCTGGACACATTGTCCTTGGCAAGGGATGGCGCGCTGCGCAGCGCGCGCCGCGTCCAGCGACGCAATTCCCCACTCAATTCACCGGCGTTCGTTCCGCCCGCGACTACGCAGGCGGTGAAACCGCAATTTGCAGCAGAATGCCAACCTCGGCACGTCCAACTGGTTCGCCCAAGGCACTGGATTCAGTTGGCCGCTGTGCGCACCCCAAAAGGTGTCCTGCGCCAGATTGAGGGCATCGGGGAATAGATGGCGACCCTACCGGGAATCGAACCCGGGCTACATCCGTGAAAGGGATGTGTCCTAACCGCTAGACCATAGGGTCAACCGAGCGCGCTAATATAATCATCGTTCACCTGCTGTCACGCAAATTCAAGTGGTCCAGTCCGAACTCCAAACGAAATTGCACATTTACTTGGGTACAAAGCCAAGATATGACATGGCCCGGCGAAAAGAATTGAATTTCGCGCCAGTTGTTCCAACATCCACCCAGACTGAGAGCATTTTCTTTGTAGTTCTTGGGTTTTGTCGCAAGTGTATATGAAAGCATTGATTTCTTTCTGCCTCAACCGGTTGCCGGTGAATTCAGAGTGGGTCGCCGAATCTGAGTAATCCAACTGCTTATGGACCTCACCCCGGCGACATTGCTACCTCTGGCCTGGGTGGGCTATGTCCTAGGGTGCGCGGCGGGGTTGTTGTTTCTCCGGCACGAAAAGCTGGCCAATCTTTTCTCGTTCGGATTTGCCACGCTGGGCGCCTTGTGCGGAACGGTCGCCTGCGTGGTGTCCCTGGCATCCAGCGCCACCACCACCGCCCCTTTGCAATTGCAGTTGCTGCCGACCCTGATTCCATACGTCCAGTTTACGATCAGCCTCGATCCCTTGTCGGCCTTTTTTGGACTGATCGTTTCGCTGCTGGCTTTCGCGCTTTCGCTGTATTCGCTCGGTTATGCGCGCGGATTTTATGGACGCAAAAATGTCGGCGTCCTGGGCGCGTTCTTCAACGTGATGCTGCTGGCAACGACGCTGGTGGTCATGGCGGACAATGCGTTCTTCTTCCTCATGGTCTGGGAAATCATGGCGCTCTCGGCTTACTGTCTCGTCAGCTTCGAGCATGAGAAACCGGAGACTCGCAGCGCCGGCGTGCTCTACTTCGTCATGTCGCACATCGGCACCGGCTGCATCATGCTCGGTTTTCTGCTGCTATTCCAGGCCACCGGCGGCTATGACTTTGCCGGCTTTCATACGCTGAGCGCAAAACCGGAATGGCTGGCCTCCGGTTCGCGCAACGCCGCCTTTCTGCTGTTCCTGGCCGGCTTTGGCATCAAGGCGGGCATTGTGCCGTTGCACACCTGGCTGCCGGCAGCTCATCCGGTCGCACCCAGCAATGTGTCGGCCTTCATGTCCGGCGTGCTCATCAAGACTGGCATCTACGGGCTGACGCGTGTGTTCTTTTATTTTCTCGGCACACCGCCGATGTGGTGGGGAGTGACCGTGCTGGCCATCGGCACGATTTCCGCCGTGCTGGGTGTGCTCTATGCCCTGATGCAGCATGATCTGAAACGGTTGCTGGCCTATCACAGCATCGAAAACATCGGCATCATCCTGATGGGTTT
>CAZKTW010000130.1:0-10369 GCA_964555775.1 uncultured Bifidobacteriaceae bacterium
GTGAATTTGCCACCGCCGGTCAAAGCACCGCCTTTGTTGCTTTTCAATTAAACCAAGCCTACACGAATGTAGCTTCGATTTTCTATGCCCAAAGAAATGGTTTTGATCCGGCGCAGGACAAAATTGGGATAATCAGTATTTGGGCAAGCACATCCACACCGTTCACGGCCGCCGATCCAGGAGTTCCGCCTAATTCTGTCATTGCTATAACGAATTCAACCGGCGGTCAATGGACTGAATACGTGATGACTAACACGGTAGCTGGACAATATTTTCTGATCAAATTGCAACAAACCTCCGTCGGTGGCAATCCGGGCGGTTCGGAGTTTCGTCTGGGGGCGGTTTTGGGAATACCGCCGGCTATTGTTCAAGCACCAGCGGATAAGACCGTATATACGAATGGCACTGCTAGATTTAGTGCCTCTGCCACGGGCACGGCTCCTTTGGTTTATAGTTGGGTTCACGGAATCAGCCCCTTGAGCAACGGCGGAAGGATTTCAGGCGCTGACACCGGCAACCTGGTCATTTCAAACGCAGTTCTGGCAGATGCCGGCACTTACTCGCTGACAATTTCAAATTCCTCCGGCACCACCGGAGCCTCGGCCAATCTTGCCGTGGTAACCGCACCGACCAATGCAGCGGAAACGTCGGTGATTTCCAAAGGCCCAATCGCTTTTTGGCAACTCAATGAACCGGTCAGTTCAACCATTGCATTGGATCTGGTGGGGAGCTTTAATGGAACCTACGGATCGTCTTCCGGTGTGGGGGCAAACGGACCGCAGTCGCCAGCTGACCCGGGTTTCGCAGCTACGAACACAGCGGTGCAAACGTATGCTTTCACCGTGGCTTCCGCTGTAACCCTGCCGCCAATCAACATCAGCAACACAAACTCGGTGACTATTTTGGCCTGGATTTACCAGGATGGCGCGGCAGGTCCGCAGCAGCCTTACACCGGAATCGTATATTGCCGGGGCGGGGCGGGACAGACCTCTGCCGGTCTTATTTGTTCAGGGGATGGCACCCAGTTGGCATATCAATGGGGGGGAAACAGATATAATTTCGCCTCCGGCCTGGTTATACCAACGAATCAATGGACATTGGTGGCATTGGTTTATACGCCCAATTTCACGACGCTATATTGCGGCACAACCAACGGCATAGTGCTGTCTGCGGTTGACAACTTCGCCATGCCAGGCCAGGCATTTGAAGCGCCAATGTATATCGGCTTGGATCCTGACGTTGGAGAATCCTCCCGCACCTTCAATGGCGTCATTGACGATGTGGCGTTTTTTAATCGGGCACTTTCCAGTTCGGAAATCAACGCGATTTATGCGGCGGGAACGGGCATCGTTCCGACGTTGCAAATCATCAGCCAAACAGCAACAAACTTGAGTATTTTTCAGGGCCAGCCAATCAATCTTTCGGTGCAAGTGAGCGGATTGAATCCAGCATATCAATGGTATAAACAGAATGCGCCGATTTCCGGGGCAACCAGCAGTTCGTTCTCAATCGCCCATGCAAAAGTCAGTGATACGGGAAATTATTATGTGGTCGTTACCAACCAGGTCAATTCCGTCACCAGTGCCGTCATTAATGTGACCGTGCCGAATTATATGGTTCTGCCGATTGGGTCTTCCGGAGCCATTTATGCCACCATCAGCGCCAGCAGCCAGTATCCTGATCCAAATTATGTTGGGATAAATATGTTTGATTCGGATCTGACCGGAGTTCCCCTCGGAACCCATCTGGCGGGGAAGGACTGGGCGGATGACGGGTATGGAACCGCGTTTGCACCAGCCTATCTGGCGTTTCAAGTTGATCAGTCTTATCCGGTGGATGGCATTTTATATGCGCAACGAAACGACCAATCCGGCCAGACGATTGACAAGGTTACTTCAATCAGCGTGTGGGCCAGCCAAACCACGCCGTTCGCAGCGTCGGATCCTGGGACAACCCCGGATGCGGTGGTTTCCATTCCTGACATTGATGCAGGAATCTTGCACGCCTATGTTCTGCCGGCGACTGTCACTGGACAATATTTTGTAATCAAGGTGGATCAAAATCCAGTTGTGTATGGCAGCAATATTGGAGGCAATGAATTCCGTTTGGGCACCGTTGTTACAACCGTGCCGCTGAGTTATTCGAATTCACCTTCTGGACTGACATTGTATTGGCCGACGGCTGCGATTTTGCAGCAGGCGGGTAACATCAACGGTCCGTGGACGACCGCAACCGGAGTAACGAACGGGGTGCCGATTCCAAAGACGGCCGCTCAACAGTTTTATCGTATTCTATATTGATAATGTAATCTCGCGATGTGAAGGTTGTGAGCCGGGGAACCGGTCCCCGGCTCACGTTTCACTAACAAATAATGAGTGGTTCAAAACATGCAGGTCAAATCCCCGCCAGGAATGGATTTACCTTGATCGAGCTGTTGGTGGTGATCGCGATCATCGCGATATTGGCAGCGATGTTGTTGCCCGCGCTCGCCAGGGCCAAGGAAAAAGGCAAGCAAATTTGTTGTGTGAACAACGAACATCAGATGGCCATTTGTTTCCAACTATACATTTCAGATTATAACGAAAACTACCCGGTGCATGACGGATGGGCTGCCTTGGGTGGCCAGCGACCGGCAAATCCGGTGACTACCGGCTTTGCGGCACAATACGGAGGGCAGGAATACGAAACCAACCGCCCGCTGAATCAATACAGCCAAAATGTCAATGTCTTCCAGTGCCCGTCCGACAAAGGAGATTCGCTGAACCTCGGAGTGAACAGTTGCTGGAACGCATGGGGTAACAGCTATCTGGTGGAATGGTGCTATGATGACTTTGGGGTTGCCGCAGTGACCGGCAGCAAAGGGAAGTATGCGGCACCCAGCCTGCCCATAAAAGCTTCACGGGTGGGCTTGCGACCGACGACCAAGATTCTTTTGGGGGACTGGCCTTGGCAGACAAACCGCAGCACGATGGTGTCTGCAAATATCTGGCACAACTTCTCAGGGCAACGTCGCGAGAATGTGCTCTTCGGGGACGGCCATTCGGAATATTACAAATTCCCTGACAATCCAACAAAAGCTCCCCCAGATCCAAATTACATCTACTGGTAAAATTACATCTCGGGGAACGCGTCAAAAGCAGTGTGCTGAAGGCGGAAACCAACGGAACATTTTCCATGAGAATTGCTTTCAGGTCTGTTTGTTTTGTCATTCTATTTCAAGTTATTTTCAGCCCTGTTCGAAGCCGGGCCGCATATGATGATTCGGGAGACATGGCTCTTGCCGCGCCTATAACGGTGGACAGCGTTTACCAAAATAACCCCGCCTATGCGGCCAGCAATGTCACGGATGCCGATGACAGCACTCGTTGGGCATCGGCTCCGAATACAGGCACTCACTGGATGCAGGTGGACCTTGGTGAAGTGAAATCAGTAAATCAAGTGCAAGTAAATTGGGATGCTGCTTATGGTCAGAATTATACCATTCAAACATCCTTGGATGGAATTAATTGGCAAACAGCCGTAACCGTGGCAGGAAATACCAATGCCGGACTCATAATTCATAGTTTCAACACCGCATCCGCCCGATACATCAAGTTAAACTGCACAACATCCGCACAAGGCGCCGATATAAGCATATATGAATTTAGGGTCCTTTGCGGCAATCTCGCGCTGAACAAACCTGTAACTGTCGATAGTGTCTATTCTGTCGGATATGAAGGGTATCGGGCCGTTGATGGCAACGCGAGCACCAGGTGGGCGTCCGCCGCAAACGCAGGAACCCATTGGATTTCAGTTGACCTTGGCCAAATAAAACTGGTGCGACAAGTGCAGATCGATTGGGAGCGAGGCTCCGGTGCTGACTACACCATACAACTATCGACAAACGGAATAACGTGGACAACCAAAGCAGCAATGGTAGGCAATAACACTTCTGGATGGGTCAATCACCCTTTCGATGCCGCACCAGCCAGATATGTAAAGGTAAATTGCACAAGGGCTACGCTTGGTGCGAATATTAGCATATACGAACTATATGTCGGCGTGGAAGACAGCAGTGCAGTTGTGGATTTTTCGACCCGAATAGCCATCTCATCGCCCTATTTCATGGGCGGAAACCAATACGTTCCCCATGATTTGGCGCCCTTGATGAATCCGCAATTCACAAACATGGGGATCACCCGGATAAGAGGCACCGTAAACATCCAAAACATCATACCAACCAGTCTGTGCGCAAGTCTGGCCGATTATACAAACAACGTAAACAACATTCAAAACCCGACAAACTGGTATTTCGGCGACCTGTATTGGATGGATGACGCAACAAACTATGGACTCAAAATACTTTTGGTCTTTGCTTACACACCAACCTGGCTCTCGTGTAATAACAATTGGACCGGCGTGCCAAAAGACTGGGCCGTGTGGCAGGATATCTGCAACAAAGTTTACGCAAAATACAAGACTGAGATTGGTTGGGTTGAGCCGTGGAATGAAACCGAATACTTTCTTGACCTGACCGGCAGTCCCTACACGAATTCTGAATCATTTCAGGCCGATTTGTATTATTATACAGCACAAGGAGTGCGGTCCGCAGGAGGAACCAAAGTGCCTATCGGCGGTTTTGCATTCTCCGGAAATGACTTTCTGACGGCTGGGACAACTCTTCAATTGATGATATCAAAATTTGGGCTGCCATGGGTAAACAGCAACTATAATTATTATTCCTGCCATCAATATTGGGGTGATGCCGCAGAACTTGACGTCTTGTCAGTCTATAATGTCCTGCAAAGTCTTGGGCTGAATACCAATATTCCAATATTTCTCGACGAATGGAATTATCCCTACTGGTGGCCGGACACCGGGGAATATACGGATCAGCAGGCAATTGGGTTTGTTGGAAAATCGTTGACTAAGATCCTAAGACGAGGTGTATCAGCAGATTATTATGCATTAAATCAACTCTACGACCCCGAACCAAATCCTCCGGCGCTTTATCCCCAGGCGGCTGCGTTCCAGGTGGCTGCAACGACGCTGGGGCTGAATCGCGGCAGCAATACGATTAACCAGACGACCGACTACTCTATAGATTCAGTGGCTGCGGTAAATTCGAATGGGAATCCTGTAATTTATCTAGCGAATTATAGCGATATTTCAAAACGTGTCTCTGTCAACATAATTGGCATTACCAACTCGGCCATCAGTGGATCCATATACATGGGAACCATATCAAATGGCGAAAGCAATGTTTATGAAACATTCTCAATGGCTGTGACGAACACTGGAGCCGTTCTGGATTTGGACATGGATTCCAATTCCGTCTGCGGAGTGATGCTAAACGGTGGCTGTAATGTAACCAATATTCCAACCAATTCTGTTGTAAGCAACATCGCTCTTGCATCAAGCCCAAGCGTTTCTTCCACATATCCCGGATATGATGCATATAAGGCGGTTGACGGGCTGGAAAAAATGACCGACAGGGGAGAATGGGCTTCAGATGGCGAACTAAATCCGTGGATACAGTTAAGTTGGCCAGCCAGCATGAATATAAACAAGGTCGTTCTTTTGGACAGGCCAAATCTCACAGATGCAGTGAACAGGGGGGTATTGTATTTCAGTGATGGCAGCAACATTCCCGTCTCATTCGTAGCCAATGATGGAAGTCCGGCCGTGGTAATTTTTCCAACGAAGCAGGTTGCCTGGGTCAAGTTCCAAGTCACAGGCGGATCCGGGCTGAATGTGGGCCTGTCTGAATTGAAGGTGTTCGGCTCACTGGCAGCCACCAACGTGGCGTTTCCGCTGGCATATTCGTATTCACCGGCAGGCTTGACGCTGACCTGGCCGCTGACCGGAACATTACAGCAGGCGGATAGTCTTAACGGTCCGTGGGTCACGGCAGCAGGTGTAACCAACGGGGTGCCGGTTTCTATTACGGCTTCGATGAAGTTTTACCGCATTCTGTATGAATGATGAATCCGCACGACGCCTCATTTTTTTGTTGCTTCGTCAGCCGACGTGAGTTAAATGTATAATTGTATATATAAATGATCTTAGGCGCTACATTCCGCCGTCATATTGGGCTTTCCGCACTAGCCTTACCAGGCTCGGATTCGCCTGATTCGGCCCGGCTTAAAACTCGAATCAGATGTGAGCAGCGCAATTCGCTGGCCCAGCGCTTTGAGTTAATCCGTGATGAAGCGATCTCGCCGCGCAGCCGCAAGGTGTTCGACATGGTCAGAAATCCGATGGGATTAAATAAAGCCCACTTTTTTGGCGCTCGATTCACACTTTTTCCCGGCGTAAAGAGGGAGGTTGCATGACTCTCGCTGCTGATTACGAGTCAATCTTCACACTGGCAACCCTGGGCGACGCCTGTCCCCAAGCATTGCTGCAACAAAGTCTCAAGGTTTGGGCAGTCGTGGTGCAAAATGCCGTGATTGCCTACGATCCGGAGATCGTCGTGCTTGGGGGCGGCGTGCTGCGTCGCCATGACGTCATCCTACCTGCGATCGAACAACATTTGAGTCAACACATGCCCGGCCTGCCGCTGCAAACTCCCGTGGTTGCTGCGGCGTTGGGTGACGATGCGGCCCTGCTTGGGGGTGAGGCGTTGTTCAAGCAAACTTTTCCACAATTAATTGCGTGAGAACTCCAAATTACGACAAATTTCCATTCGTCCAGGTTCCCGGCGGTGAAACCAGCTGTGTCCAGGGGTGGGATGACATTGCCGCGCGTTTGCGTCAATCCATCGCCCGCCGACATGCAAAAAAAACGGTGGTTGCTGTGGAATGTTATACCGGCGTGGACGAGGGGTTGATCCTTCGCGAAATTCAATCGCGGCTTGCACCCGTCCTGACGCTCCGTGCAGCGGAGGCCATGCTCGCTCCGGAGGAAATTGACATGCTGGTGGCTCCGTTTCTGGGCGGGGACGATCCCGTTTTTGGATTTCTCAGCGGTCTCACGCTCCCGCAGTTTTTCAGTGACGAAAAACTTCGGCAGTTTCGTGCCCAAATAGCGGGAATTTCGGAAGGCGTGGTGTTGCTCGTCGGTTGCGGTGCGAGCCTGATGGCGGAATCGGACATTCTCGTTTATGCCGACCTCGCCCGGTGGGAAGCACAACTTCGCTTCCGTCGCAATGAGACCGGCAGTCTGGGCGTTGAAAACAGCGCGTTGGCTGTAAATCTGAAATACAAACGGGCCTTTTTTGTGGATTGGCGCGTGTGCGACCGCTGGAAACGCCCGCTGATTGCGAAGTGGGATTTTGTGCTCGATTCGAACAACCCGCGCGAGCCGAAACTGGCCGACGGCGATGCGGTCCGTTGCGGGCTGCGCCACGCGGTCACGCGACCATTTCGAGTGGTTCCATTTTTCGATCCCGCGCCGTGGGGCGGCCAATGGATGAAGGAAGTGTGCGATCTGGATCGCAATGCGAAAAATTTCGGCTGGGGCTTCGATTGCGTGCCGGAGGAAAACAGCCTGATGCTTGGCTTTGGCAACATGCGTTTTGAAATCCCGTCGCTGGATCTGGTGTTTGACCAGCCGCGCGCCTTGCTCGGTGACGCGGTCCACGCCCGGTTCGGCGATGAATTTCCCATCCGTTTTGATTTTCTGGACACGGTTGGCGGCGGCAATCTTTCTTTCCAGGTGCATCCGCTTACGGAATACATCCAGCACCATTTTGGCATGCATTACACCCAGGACGAAAGCTACTATCTGCTTGATGCCCGGCCGCGGGCGAAAGTCTATTTGGGGCTCAAAGACGGCGTTGATCAGGCGGCCATGATGCGTGATTTGCAGCTGGCTCAGGATGGCAGCGCCATTTTTCCGGCTGAAAAATATGCCAACCAGTTTCCCGCAAAAAAACACGACCACTTCCTGATTCCGGCGGGCACCGTGCATTGCAGCGGGGCCGAATCCATGGTGCTCGAAATCAGCGCCACACCTTATATTTTCACATTCAAGATGTGGGATTGGGACCGGGTGGGGCTTGATGGCAAACCGCGTCCAATTCATCTGGAACACGGGCTCGCCAACATCCAGTGGGAGCGCACGACCGAGTGGACGCAAAACAATTTGGTCAACCGCGTCGAAATGCTGGGCGGCGGAGACGGCTGGCGGGAGGAGCGCACCGGGCTGCACGCGCGCGAGTTCATCGAGACGCGGCGGCATTGGTTCACGAAAACAGTGCCGCATGACACCGGTGGTGGCGTCAATGTGCTGAATCTTGTCGAAGGCGAGGAGGCATTGGTGGAAAGCCCGAAGGATGCCTTCGAGCCTTTCGTGGTTCATTACGCCGAGACGTTCATCGTTCCGGCTTCGGTGGGATGTTATACCATCCGTCCGAACGGACGTTCCAAAGGGCAGGAATGCGCCACGTTGAAGGCGTTTGTCCGCCCGGGGTTTTTTGCGAAGGGCTCAAACCGAAAACAATTCGAGGCAGCCCATGACGCAAAAGACATTAATTTTAACTTGGTTCAAGAACAGTTAAGCCGATGAGAAAGCATATTTCGTTTTTTTTCGCCATGCTGTTCCTTGTCGCGACTTCGCTGGATAGCGCCGAACTGCTTCGCAACGGGAGCTTCGAGCAGCCGGTCACTGATGATTTATCCCAAACTTTCCAACTCAATCAACAGGACATACCGGGATGGAAGATTTCAGGTGGAAGCGTCTGCCTGGTCAACCACACGCGCCTACTTGCCGGCGAGGGATTTCAATCTCTTCTGCTGCCATGCAGTGCCAGCGAGTCGGCCGCGATTCAGCAAGAATTTGACCTGGCCGCTGGCAGCTCCGTTCTCATCTCATTCAAGCTGGCCGCTTCCAAGGCGGTGGACGGCGAAATTGAAATCGTCCTGGATAAACATACGACAAAAACCATCCGTCTGTCGGAGTTTTGGAAACCGGAAGAGATCGCGTTGACCGACCAGATGAAGTGGCGGTTGGTGGCTTTGCCGCAAATCCAACTGGTGCCTGGTAAACACACATTGGGTTTCCGCGTGCTCAAGTTCCAGCCTCGGAGCGACCGGCAAGGTGACACGCGATCAAGTATTCAAGGAGTTCTCATTGATGCGGTTTCGGTGCAGTGCAGTCCGTTTAATCAGTCAACCAACGGTGAAAAAAAACGAGGGTGGCCGGTCGAGGAGAAAGTCAACTTCCAAACGAGCGGACTGCTTCAACTGGACGGCGTGGCCGGGCCGTGGGTCAGCACCCGCACCCTCGCTTGCTACCCGTCGCTGGCGAATTTCTATGGCGCGCTCCGCTCCACCAAGGAACTCGGCGGCCTCCAGTATCTGCATTTCAACGGAGTGGGAGGCGCGGAGGCGGTGCTGGATTCGATTTCCCTGGATGGACAGTCCGTCTTCTGCGATGAAAGCCGCTGGTATCCCTATCAATTGCGCACCCGCGCTCAAGTCGGGCCGCTGCATATCGAGTCAACCACCCGGATGATCTTCGCAGACAACGGCGTGCTGAACCGGTTCGCCTTGACCAATCAATCCGATCAAACCGTTGCGCGCACTCTGGAAATGAATCTTCAGTCCGGGCAAGCCGTCACCTGCCCTGATCCGCACACGGTGGTCATTCCGGGATCCGTGTCACGCGTTTACCACTTTGCCATTGCACCGAACCAGGTGGCCACCACAAATGGTCAGACTTTGGCACAGTGGAAGATTTCGCTGCCGCCTCATGCCGGCCAGGAAATTTCCCTGGCGCTGGCACTGGAGAAGACACCGGAACAGGCTCTTCAAAAGGCACGAAGTTGGGGCGAGGATTATGGCACCGCCTTTGCCGCCGCCAAAACAGACTGGGAAAAGCGCTGGCAAACGGTTTTCACCCCGAGCAATTCGATCTATTCCGGCTGTTTGCCGACCCTTGAAACGGACGATCAATCGCTGCGGGAACTGTATTACCTGTCCGTGGTCAGCCTGCTTGAAACCGAGCGCGATAATTTTCCGGCATTCAAACAATGTTTTGTTGGCGAAGACCCGGAATGGGGTGGCGATGTGACCTGGTTCTGGGATTATTCCCTGACTTCATTGCCATATGCCTTGTTGAATCCGGAAGTCATGAAAAATGAACTCCGCCACTGGCTGACCATTGATTGGAAAACTTGCAGCCATTTTAGTCTCATCAGCGGGAAGCCGGATGGTAGTTGGTATGCGGTCAATCCTTATGCCTATTTCCTTTCGATTGACCGATACCTCACGGTTACCGGAGATTTTGCCTTTCTCTCGGAAAAAATCAATGAGCGGACGGTGCTGGATTATCTGGAAACCCTGACGATGGACTGGCAGCGTTTGGTTCCCAAGGATGGCAAGCTGGCGGACATCGGTGGAAACTGCTGGAACATGCTGGAGGCTCCGCCGAATTATGTTCACAC
>CAZKTW010000131.1:0-10330 GCA_964555775.1 uncultured Bifidobacteriaceae bacterium
GGTTGGCGGTGTTGGCGTGCAGGATGACCAGCAAGCCTGGAGGCCGCGCCGGATCGTAATCAGTGGGAATATTCAATTTGAACGGCTGGCCGCTGTCGTCGGCCGGCGATTCGTAGGCCCATTCTTGAATGCCGCGCAACGTCCCCAGCACGTCCGGGTCCGTCTCGATGCGCCGGACCCAATCCGCGAACCGGATGACGTTCGTGCGGGACAGGCTGTTGGTCACGCCGGCGCCAGCGATCTCCCGCTCCGCCTGAAAACGCAGGAACTTGAGCCAGCCCCGGTACGGGGAAAGTTCCGGGCGCGCCAACAGCACGTCCGCTTTGTGCTGCGTCACTTCCAATAACGAGTTGGTTGCGCCGGCGCCGGTCTGTGCCTGCAGGCTCGCAACGGCGAAGAGCACCTCAAGGAATACACAGAACACGATGAGCTGCGGGCGCGGTCCAGCTTGCATATGCGGGAAAGCTAGCCGACGTCCCAGGACTTGGACACCGTGCAAATTGGCAAATTTTATGCAAGAAAAGCCCGACCGGGCAGCAAACCATGAAATACGCGAACGGGCATGCCGCGCCGTACCCCGCAGTGCGGGAGCAGGCGGGAGCCTTGTTACGCTGCCGCCCGGCAAGAGCGATGATTAGTCAATCACTTTGACAAAATCCGTCAACCCCTTGCCAGTATAGAAATTCATCCATTTGCCCTTCGGATGTTGATAGGCCAGGCAACGATATCCTTTGCATTGAACCCAGACCGGTAAAGAGGTTATCGCTGGCTGCACCTTGTCTTTTGGCCGGGTCGCCTGTCTTCCGCCGACAGATTTAAGGGCCCATCGCCGGTGCAAAGTCATTTTTACGCGTCCGAACTTCGCCAGCAACTTCCGATGATGCATTTGCGCGGCGGCCAGTGCATTTGCCTGTCCGCCATGTTTTTTGTCGGCAAAGAACGCGGAATGGGATTTGCCCCAACGATACAGCCGCACGAAATAGCCATGGTTATGCTTTTCCGGTTGATCAATCCGGGAAATTCCAGGTGTTGATTTTCTTTTCAAAACCATGGGTACAAAATACAGAACCGGGTGTTCATGACGCGAAAGGCTAATCGCTAAAGGCTGAAGGTAAAAGTTTTTTCAAGGCTGCTGGTCTTGAATAGAAACAGAGAGAACCACGGCGGTAAAGCTTTTGAATGCGGGCGAACGGGTATCGAAGGAATCAATCCCATGCAAATATTTATCAATTTTGGCGGTAACGCGGGTCGTGGCAGGATGGGGATATGAAAACTTCCACCTCTCGCAGTCTCTGGTCACGGATTCTCATGGTTCTTGGCAGTATCGGCATGCTGGCGGGAGCCATCGATCCCTTGGAGGGTTCGATCTTTATCCTTCTGGGCAGCCTGATCCTTGTGCTCGGCACCTTTTTCAATCAAGGCGAACGTCATCTGCTCGCCTACCGGGCTTGGGTCTTTATTTTGATCGCGATTGGCGTTGGGGCTATGTGGGTATTGAGCACGGCCGGAGGCATTGGCGGCAAGTCCGGACATTCCATGTGGTGGGGTGTGTTGATTCTGCCTTATCTGATTGGCTGGAGCATGGGTATTTGGGGGCCGGGATCGCCGCGTTGGTTGTTGATATTGGGCATCGGAGTGGGTCTTTGGTACCTGGCAATACTTGCGCTGGTCCTGAAGCATTCGTGGGAACGGGGCGGAGCCATGTCAGCCCTGCCGGGCATCATCATCGCCGCCGTTGGCGCGTTGACCATAGTTGGTTGCATCAGCCGGCTGCGTCGGGCGTCACGTCCTTTGGTCCCGGCGCCTGGGCTCTGAAGTGGCCGGGGCGATTGGACGTTCGCGCAAAGGAGTTCAATTCGACGCGTTGGACGGCACGCAGAGCGTTTAACCACGGATGGACACGAATGAACACGGATCTCTTGGCCCCCAACCCTCAACATTCTACTCTCAACCGTCACTATGCACCCGCTGGCCAATCTCGCCAAGTTACTCTATAAACGGGACTTCCGCGACGGGCGATGACGCCATTTTTGTGCGGCTTGACGCGTGGCGTCCTTGTCCATCGAAGCCTCGGCGAAGTTGGAAGCTTCACGCGGAAGAGGGTTCAAAGTTTGGGACTGACTCCTTCCCGAGTTTGCACGCCGGTCGGTTACATTGCCGGGAATGATGTGAATTTCTCTTGAAATAATCATTCGACATTGTAATCCTTACGTTAGTCAGACTTACCCGCCATTCTTGGGGTCCGGCCAAGGTTTCTGGGCGAGCTTGATTCACTCAGGGCAATGATCTCCGCCAAAACGGAATCGCTGCCATCAGAAAGGAACCATGAACGCCCGCGCCCTGACGATTCTTGCTGCCATTCAAATACCCGGGACACTTCTCAGCCGCGGCCTCGCCACCGTGCAACTGCTGACCTTGTGCCGCGGTGCCACCCGTGCCACCAGTATCACCAAAACCAACACCAGCGGCGGCAACTGGAATGTGGTCAGCAATTGGAATCCGAATCAGGTGCCGGGTTCGACGGACAATGCCTGCGCCTGCACTTGCAACATGCCGCCGTGAGGAGTTTATGATTAACAAAACCATACGTAGATCCGGTCACGTCTTGAAGCTCGCCGCTCTTGCGCTGGCGGCAACCTTGATCCTGCAACCTGCTTCCGCGCGGGCCTTCGAGGGACGCATCAACGCCACCACCACCCAAGGCAACCAAAGCGAGGCATTGCTGTACACCGTGGGAACAAATTATTTGCGCGTGGAGCTGACCGCCACCAACCGGCCGAATCCGGTGGACATTCTGGATCGCCAGACGGGGGCACTCACGTTGCTCTTCCCGCACAACCGCAGCTTCGTGCGGCTCCAGCCGGTGGTGGAAAACGCGTCCATGTCGCCACCCGGTATTCCACCCATGCCCGGCGGACTTCCGCCCGGCATGGGACCGCAGTCGCGACCGCCCGGTGCGCTGGGATTGCCTGCGATGCCCGCGCCTCCCACAGGATTGCCGCCCGGAGTTGGCCCGCAAACCCAGCCCGCCGCCATGCCCGGGGCTCCTGCGATGCCTGCGATGCCGAATCTCCCCGCCGCTGGAGGAATGCCTGCCATGCCCGCGATGCCCATGATGTCCATGCCCGGCGAAGCCATCGAACTCAAGTCCACCGGCGAGAAAACCAATCTGCTCGGCTACGCCTGTGAGAAACTTGAAATCAAGCAGCGTGGCGAGACCATGGAGATTTGGGCGACGGATCAATTGCTGCCGTTTCAAAATTATGTGCGCAACCAGTCGCCGCGTTTTGGTCCGCGCATGATTGAGGAACAATGGGCGGGATTGTTGGCCGCGAAGAAATTGTTTCCCTTGCGGGCCAGCCTGCGTTTTGAAGAAGGCGTGGAGCGATACCGTTTCGAAGTGCAATCCGTCGCGCCGCAAAAGCTCACGGACGAAGACATGAAATTGTTCCAGCCGCCCGATGGCTATTTTGAGATCCAACCGTTGCCCTTTTGAGAAAGCAGGCAATTCTTGATGCCAAGCAGAGAATCAATCAACCCGGAGACAACATGAAAATAAAGCACCTCGTCCTCGCCTTTGTAGCGTTCGCAGTTTTCACCTTTCAACTATCAACGAGCCTGGCCCAAGGCACGGCCTTCAACTATCAAGGCCGGTTGAATGACGGCGCAAATCCGGCCAGTGGAATTTACGATTTACGATTTGCGATTTACGATTCGTTGAGTAGTGGCACGCAGCAAGGCGTATTGGTTACGAACGCCGCGACCGCCGTCAGCAACGGGCTGTTCACCGTCACGCTTGATTTTGCCAATCAGTTCCCCGGAGCGAACCGCTGGCTGGAAATTGCCGTCCGCACGAACGGCGCGAGCAGCTTCGTCACGCTGGCTCCTCGACAAAAGTTGACACCGGCACCTTATGCCATCACGGCGGGCAGCGTCGTTTCCGGCGGGATCGCCAGCGGCACATACGGCAACGCGGTGACGTTCAACAATGCGAACAACAATTTCGCCGGAGCATTTGGCGGCAACGGCGGCGGCTTGACCAATGTGAACGCCGCGACGCTCGGCGGCCTCAACGCGAATCAATTTTGGAAAACTGATGGCAACAACAACACGGTCGCGGGCGCGAATTTTCTTGGCACGGCGGACAATCAACCGTTGGAGTTGAAGGTCAACGCCACGCGCGCGCTCCGCGTGGAGCCGGGAGGAACCAATGGGCCGAATGTCGTGTGGGGACATCCGGCCAATGCGGTGGCTCCGGGGGTCGTGGGCGCGGTGATCGGCGGCGGCGGCGGCTCCTCGGTGACGACCGGCGTATCGCTTACCAACCTGGTTACAGACGCACATGGAGTGGTCGGCGGAGGACTCGGCAACATTGCCGGTGATAATGATGCGGATCTCGCGAGCGCACGGTATGCCACGGTGGGGGGCGGGCTGCAAAACCAGGCCGCAGGCCGCGGCGCAACCATTGCCGGCGGCGACAATAATCTCATCGCTCCCGGCGCGTTCGATTCCACCGTCGCGGGCGGCCAGGCAAACCTCATCATCAGCAACTCCGTGCTGGCCACCATCGGTGGCGGGCAGGCGAACGTCGCAGGGGGCGGACCTTATGTTTATTATTCCACGGTCGCCGGCGGCGCGGGAAATGCCAGCACCAACTTCGCCTCAACGGTCGGAGGCGGTCAAAACAACATTGCCGCAGGCAGTTGGTCAACTATTGCGGGCGGTTATCGAAATCAAAGCCTGGGTCAATTGACAACGGTCGGAGGGGGCAGCAGCAACACCAGCAGCAACGATGACTCCACAGTCGCCGGCGGGTATAACAACGTCGCCGGTGCTTATGCTGCGGTGGTCGCCGGCGGTCAGGGAAATACCAGCAGCGGCAGCGAGGCGACCGTCGGCGGTGGAAACGGCAATATTGCGGCCAACTTCGCGGCCACCGTCGGTGGGGGAAACGACAACTACAACGGCGCACAATACGCCACGGTGGGCGGCGGCGATCATAACACGAATAATGGATATGCATCCTTCATCGGCGGTGGCAGTTTCAATCTCGCCAGTGGCCTCTTCGCCACCGTTCCCGGCGGAGCGGTAAATTACGCGGTCGCGGACTACAGCTTTGCTGCCGGGACGGACGCCCGGGCGAATCACAGCGGATCGTTCGTGTGGTCCGATGCCTCGGATTTCTCCGGGTTCGCCTCGACCACCACGAACCAGTTCAACGTCCGCGCAGTCGGCGGTGCGCGCTTCGTCACCGGCGGCTCGGGCATGACTCTGGACGGGCAATCCGTCGCCACGCGCAACCAGTTGACCAATCTCGACGCCGCCGACATCACCAGCGGCACACTCGACGCCGCGCGAATGCCGGGCCTGACCGGTGACGTGACCTCCACGGCCGGCAGCGTGGCGACGACGCTCGCGAGCACAACCGTCACGCCCGGCACTTATTCGGCGGCCAATATCACCGTGGATGCCAAGGGCCGTGTCACTGCCGTTGCCAACGGAACCGTTGGGGCGCCGTCCGGCAACTATGTCTTTGCCTACAGCACCGGAACCATCAGCGTAACGACCGCAAACACGCTGCAGGATATTCCGATGAACACGGACGCGCAGATTGACGGTTGGGCACATGTCGCCGGCACCGCCCAATATACCAACGCCCAAACGGGCTTGTATCTGATCCAATACAACGCCCAACTGGCAACCGTGGGTCCCGGCACCAACGCAATACTGAGAGCAGCCTTGAATCTGACGGCGATTCCTGGCAGCCAGGCGAATGTAACTGTTCCCGCTGCGAATCAATCCTTTCAAGCCTCAAGAAGTTTCATTGCGAGCATCAATGCATCCGACGTGTTGACCTTCCAATTTACCGGGAACGGCACAGGCGTCCGCCTTTCAGGTTCACCCGGCATCTCGATGACCATTGTCCGCATTCAATGAATGCAGCGAACAACCCGATCCAACAATTCCAACCACAAGCCAAATCATGAAGACCAGTCTCAAATTCCTTGCCGTCTTCCATCTGCTAACCGTCCTCTGCCTTGCCGCCCATGCTCAAGGCGCCGTCTTCACCTATCAAGGTCGGTTGAATAACAACGCTAATCCGGTAAGCGGCGCCTACGATCTCAAGTTCTCGCTGTTCAACACCAACAGCGGCGGTGTCGTTTTCGCCGGGCCGGTCACGAACGATGCGGTGGCCATCAGCAACGGCCTGTTTACGACAATGGTTGACTTTGGCTCGGGTGCCTTCACGGGTGGCAGCAACTGGCTGGAGATCGCCGTGCGCCCCAACGGCAACGGCACCTTCAACACGCTATCGCCCCGGCAGCGATTGACGCCGGCGCCTTACGCGATCTTTGCAGCCAGCGCCAACAACCTGACCGGCCTGGTCGTCCAACAAAACGCCAACGGCGCGCCCAATCTGATTGGCGGCTCATCGGGCAATTACGTTTCCAACGGTGTAATGGGCGCGACGATTGCCGGCGGAGGTGTGGCGAATTTTTTTGGTGGCTATTATACCAACAGCGTCACGGCTAACTTTGCAACGGTGAGTGGTGGCTTTGGCAACACCGCTAGCGGCGAATGGGCGACGGTGGGTGGCGGCTCCGGCGATACCGCCAGCGGCGAATGGGCGGCGGTGGGCGGCGGCTTTGGAAATACTGCTAGCGGCACTTCGGCGACCGTGGGCGGTGGTGATAAAAACACCGCCAGCGGCGTTTATGCGACGGTGGCTGGTGGCTCTCGCAATATCGCCAGCGGTTCCTTGAGTTTTGCGGCAGGAGAGGACGCTCAAGCCTTGCACGATGGCTCGTTTGTCTGGTCGGATGAAACTGGAACCATTTTCGCTTCAACTGCCAACAACCAGTTCTCCGTCCGCGCCGCCGGCGGAATCCGGCTGGCCGGTGATGTTGCGATCGAAGGGGGCGCCAACACTTACCATCATCTGGGGCTTAATGGCGGAAACTCCACTGGTTATCTCTATGGTTCGTATCCCTATTTCGGCGACGGCGTCCACCTGGGCTACAATTTTTATGCGGACGACGGCGGCGGGCCTCACGTCACTAACCCGGGTGGTGGCACATCACGACTCACCGCGACTTATGGCGAACTGGTGCTGGCGGTCGGCGACGTGGGTTTCGGGCCGAACCAAGTCAGATTGGACGCGACACTCGCCGGCGTGACAGTGTATGGCACGTTCAACAACTTGAGTGATCGCAACGCCAAGCAAGATTTCGCGCCGGTGAGTTCATCGGCGATCCTGGACGCAGTCCTGCAACTGCCCGTCAGCGAATGGAGTTACAAGGAGGACGCGGCCACACGGCACATCGGCCCGGTGGCGCAGGATTTTCATTCTGCATTCAACATCGGCACGGATGACAAGCACATCGCGCCCATCGACGAAGGCGGCGTCGCGCTGGCGGCAATTCAAGGATTGAACCAGAAACTCTCCGAGGAATTGAAACGCAGAGACGTGGAGAACGCGGAGTTGCGGCGGCGACTTGATGCGCTGGAGACCATTATCCGCAACCAAAAATCAAACTGAAAGGAACGCCCCCATGAAAACCAACCTCAACATCGCCGCCCACGCGCTGCTTTCAACCTTTATCCTTCAACCATCAACTTCCTTCGCCCAAGGCAGCCTAACGCCGCCCGGTGCGCCCGCGCCGACGATGAAGTCGCTTGACCAGATTGAAGCGCGCACGCCCATCTCCCAGCTACCCTTCACCATCAACACTGGCGGCTCCTATTACCTGACCGGCAACCTTTCAACCGGTGGCAGCAATGCCATTGTGATCGCCGCCAGCGGGGTCACGCTGGACTTGAATGGTTTCACCATTTATTCCTCAGCCGCACTGGCGCAGTACGGCGGGACGGCGATTTTGCTGAGCGATGCCATGACCGACGTGACGATCCAGAACGGGCACATTCAAAGCGGAGTCACCCACAGCGCCTTTGGTTATTTCGGAGCCGGCTTTGGGTCTGGCATCACGGGTGGCGCGAAAAACATTCACGTCAGGAATGTCAGTGTATCGGGTTGTCTCTACTATGGCATTTGGGTGGGTGGTTACTTTGCCACCACCCAATACTCCACCGAGGTGGAATCATGCCAGGTCCAGACGGTCGGTTCAGCCGGAATCATTGCCGCCACCGTCAGGAATTCCTCTGCATTGGATTGCGGGGATGCGGCCATTGTCGCGCTTCAGGTTTTTGACAGCCAGGGCGTGTCCTCGGTCATTGGGTCCGGCATGTTGGCATATTACACCGCGCAGAATTGTTATGGCTACAGCGCCGCCAACATAGGGATGACCACCAGCCTGGCTTTGAACTCGCGCGGCGAGAGCGCCAGCAATGATGGCTTGGATGCCGACAACGCGGAAAACTGCACCGGGATCAGTCACGGCAGCGGTTATTCCGGTATTTTCGCCTTCAAGACGACGATCAACTGTTTTGGTTCCACCGCCGGCAACGGATACGGCATCAACACTTCGACCGCTCAAAACTGCGAAGGCGACAGTTATGGCAGCGGCTTCGGGCTCTACGCCTCTTACAATGCTCTGGGTTGCTATGGACTGTGCCAAACCGCCAGCGGCGTGGGGATTCATGCCTACAACGCCACCTACTGTGTTTCACAAAATTACGGTGCGGGCACAGCTCTGCAAACCACCATGGCGACCGGTTGCATCAATTATCAGGGGACTACCAGCGCCACTTACAAATACAACATGCCGTGAGCGATTTATGAACCCAAAACGAACTATGAAAAAACTATTCACTTCAACCCTGCTCATCGGCTGCCTGGTCTCCAGTTGGGCCGCCACCACCATTGACCCGGTCAACAAATTCGCCTATGGCGCCAACATCGGCTGGCTGAATGCAGCCGCAGACGGGGCCAACGGCGCCGTCGTCAACGACTACACCTGTTCGGGCTACATTTATGCCGCCAACGTCGGCTGGATCAATCTCGGCAGCGGTTCCCCCGCCAACCAGATCCGGTATCAAAACAATTCCGCCACCGATTTCGGCGTGAACAACGACGGGTTGGGCAACCTGCGCGGTTACGCCTGGGGCGCCAACATCGGCTGGATCAATTTCGAGAACACCGGCGCACCCAAAATCAACATCAAGGACGGCCGGTTCAGCGGTTATGTCTGGAGCGCCAACTGCGGCTGGATCAGCCTCAGCAACGCCTTCGCCTACGTGCAGACGGACCATATCCTGCCCGGGCCGCTTGATGCCAACGGGCTGCCGATCGCGTGGGAAATGGCCAACTTCGGCGTCACCGGCATTGACCCGAACGCGGATCCGGATCACGACGGCCAGTCCAACCTGCAGGAATACCTGGCTGGCACCGACCCGAACATCGCCAGCGACTACCTGCACATTACCAGCGCAAGCTTTGGCCCGGGAGGCACCACCGCGACGCTCACCTGGACGAGCGTGTTGACCCGCAATTACTATATCCAGGAAACCTTATTCCTCAATCCGACCATCATCTGGACCGAGAGTGGTCTGGGAATCATTGCCCCGGATGGGGGGGCTGCCACGGTGCGAAGCTTCGTGGATGCAATCGCCCCCGTACGTTATTACCGCATCGAAGCCGTGCGGACATTGCCGTGACCATTGAACAGGGTCCGTTGGCGGCGCTGGCGGGAGACCCAGCGAAGGCGCTGAAATATTTTCTACTGACCAAGGTCCAGGTGGACGTGAGCCAGCGGAATGACAAGGACGAGTTTGTGAATTGCTATAAATGGGCGTTGGGACAATGGAACATCCAACCGCCTTTGAACTAAAAGGGGAGGTTTGTCCCGAATGGCTTCTTCACGTCATGGATTCCAAACCACGAAACACACGAACCGGATTTCAGGATTTATTTCAGTCTTTCTTGCCGGCCATAGCTGGTGCTTGTCCTCCGACCTGTCCATCGGAGCTTTAGCGAAGTTGGAAGCCAGGCGAAGGATGGAAGCGACGGCTGGAGCCTTTCTTGCCGCGCCGTAGCTCCAGCGAAGGCCGGGAGCCTTCAGCCTTTTTTTTCAACCCATTCTTCCTTACTTCGCCAGGCGATAGAATCGCTGGGAACCGGAAACGGCGTTGGTGTAGGGGCTGCTGGCGCCGAGTATGGTAAAGAAGGGGCCGGTGACGACGGGGCCCGACTGCAAAGCGTAGGCGGCATTGGTCCAGCTCAGGACGATCTGATTGCCCACCCGATCGAGACGAAGCATTGGCGGCGAGAGGGATAGTTCGTACACACCCGTTGTGCCCGCCACCAACAGGCGCGGTGACGGCTTCGACACGGCAATGATCTGTTGGGCTCCTCCGTTCAGCCCGTCTGACG
>CAZKTW010000132.1:0-10224 GCA_964555775.1 uncultured Bifidobacteriaceae bacterium
GCCCTCGATTTCATTTTCAATGAACCGCCAGAGCACGGATTGGACGCCGCGCCACTGGGAGGGGAACAAACCCAGTTCGAGCTCCTCGTCCAGGTACTTGGCGATGACCTGCGAATCATCGTTGATTTCAAAAACCACGTTTTTGCCGTCCTTGATGATGGGAACCCCGTAATAGCGCTGGCGGGTCAGTTTCCAGACCAGCGAACGCTCCTGGGGGGGGATGTTGGTGATTTTGAAGCGGACTCCGGCAAATTCCAAAATGCGCCGTTGCACAATGCAAAACGGACTCCACGGAAACTGAATCAACTCAATCATGTCAAAATTTCACCGCATAGTGACGAAGCTACTTTAGGCCCGGTCGGGGACGGTGACAAGCGTAAACACCACTTTACACTTTCGCTTCCGGAGACTAAAGTCGCCATATGGCTTCTGATTACGATGCAACGGAGTTTGTGGACACGGATTTCCAGGCGCACAAATCGCCCTACGGCACGCCCGCCCCCAGCGATCCGCTCCGCGCCCCCACGCGCGACGAGGTGGACCGCAAGGTCGTCGAGGCGCAGCAAAAACTCGCCGAGCTGAAACGCGCGCAGGATGATCTGGAGCGCGAACGCGCCGCGCTCGAGGAGTTGCGCCGGCGCCAGGCGGAATTTCAAACCGGCCGGCAGGAAATGATCCATCATCTCACCCGCGGCCTCGGCCTGCTCGAAGAAACCGAGTTCAATGCCCGGCGCGATGCCGAACAAATGGTCAAAACCATCACTGATTTCCGGGACGCCCTCGACAAAATCCAGGCCATCCACGACGAAGCCTGGACGAAGGAAAACTTCAGCATCGAATTGACCCGCGGGCTCACCACCATTGAAAACGCGCGGATGGAATGGAACTCCGCCCGGCTAAAATTTGCCGCCTTGTCCGGCGAGATGAAGGAAGAACCCAAAACGGAAGCGGTCCCGGCGCCCGCCGCGTCGCCGTTCGCCCAGGCCAGCTTTGGCGAGCTGTGCAAATTTGGCCTGGCCATGACCTGGCCGCTGGTGCTGGTGATCCTGGGCGCCATGGGCGTGCTGGTGGCGATCTGGATGACGATGCCGGGGCGCCACTAAAATCTGTCGTATGGGGCCCGCGAAAAAAAAAGTTGACCCGATTTCCGACCGGTCCCGCGCCCTCAGCGAACAAATCGCCGCGCTCGAAGCTGAAATCAAGAAGCTCGATTCGCAACTTCAGCACGCGCCCGCACCCCGCCTGCGGTCCACCGCCATTCCGCACGGCGCCACCGTTGCGCGCACCCACGAGCCGGCTCCGCCCCTCCCCCCGCCGCCAGCACACGAACCGGTTTTTGAAACGATCAAACCCTTGCGCGACATCAATGAAATTGCCGCCCCCGACCAGTTCAACGAACTCGGCGTGCGCAAATACGATCTGCCGGGGCTCTTCCACCGCATCCGGAACCATTTCCGCCGGCCGACCACGAATAATCCGCGGCTTGTTGCCTATCTGGCTGCCGGGGGCGTGCATGGCCTGCGTCCGATGCGCTACGAAAAGCGGGTCGCCCGCAACCGCTTCATCCTGTTCGCCATCGTGTTGCTTGCCATCCTGTTGGGCATATTTTTGGTGTACCACCATTGACGTGAAAAAACATTTCCTAAAACTGCCGATTGCCACGAGCGCCGGCCGGTTTTTCGCCCGCTATTCGGAAAGAGGCCTGGCGGAATTGAATTTCCCCGGCCGCAAAGCGCCGGTCGCGCCGAAGCGAAGTGAAGGCGGACATGTCCCCGCCAAAGTATCCCGTTGGCATCAGGCGGCTGAAATCGCGCTCAAAGAAATTCTCGCCGGGCGTTCGCCAAAACGGTTTCCGCCGCTGGACCTGGCAGGAACGGAATTCCAGAAAAGCGTCTGGAACGCGCTGCGGAAAATTTCCCTCGGCAAAACCAAAAGCTACGGCGAAATCGCCCGCGCCATCGGCAAACCGAAGGCGGTCCGGGCCGTCGGCGGCGCGTGCGGCGCAAATCCGGTCCCGGTCCTGGTCCCGTGCCATCGCGTGCTGGCCGCCAATGGAAAAACCGGCGGCTTCTCCGGCGGATTGGATTGGAAACGCAATCTGCTCGCGCGCGAAGGCATCAACTTGCCGTCAGCCGGATGATGTCGCGAAGTGTGGTCCGCGGTTTGAATTTCACGAAGCGCTCCAGCTTTTTCACCAGCGGTTTGCGGCGGCGCATATCGTCAAAACCCGGCGCGTACGCTTTGGCATACGGCACCAGTTCGATTTTTGATGTTGAGCCAAGCGTTTTGACCACCAGGCGCGCAAGTTTCAGGATGCTGGTTTCTTCCGTACCGCCCACGTTGAAAACTTCACCGAAGGGAGGTGGCGGCGACGCCTCGTCGCCTCTCCGTATTGCGACGAGGGCGTCGCCACCACGCGTTTGCAACCGTACCAGCGCTTCCACCGCATCACCCACGTGACAAAAACACCGGGTCTGCGCGCCATCACCGAAAATTTTCAATGGTTCGTCCATTTTTGCCGCACCGATGAATCGGGGAAGCACCATGCCATAGCGGCCGGTCTGGCGCGGCCCAACGGTATTGAACAGCCGCGCAATGATGACCGGCAACGCCTTTTCCCGCGCGTAAGCCAGCGCCAGGAATTCATCCGTGAGTTTCGAACAGGCGTAACTCCAGCGCGATTGGCCGGGCGGCCCGATGAGCAGATCGTCGTCCTCATCAAAGGCGGGCTTCTGGCTTTTGCCATAAACTTCCGAGGTGGAAGTCAGCAGCAACGGCGTGCGCTTGACCGCGGCGGCCCGCAACAGGATTTGGGTCTCATGAAAACTCGATTCAAGTACATGCAACGCCGATTTTACCACCAGATCAACGCCGACAGTTGCGGCGAGATGAAAAATGAATTCCGCGTTCGCGGTCAGCCTGAGGAGTTCGCGACATGCGGAAATTTTGGATTGGATCACGCGTAATCGCGGATGCGATTTGACCGTGCGCAAATTATCCAGGCTGCCGGTGGAAAGATCGTCAATGACGACCACGGTTTTGCCATCGGCCAGCAAACGTTCCACGAGGTGGGAACCGATGAAGCCGGCGCCGCCGGTAACGAGGATATGTTTCATGTGCTGCGCGGGTGAAACAGCCGATGGACCGTAGCGGCGTCTCGGCAGAGCACCGCAAATGTCAAACACTTCGGGAATGCGGCTCTCTGCCGAGCAGCCGCTAGGCCACCTCCCCATTTGAATTTGCTGATGCAACGTTCCATTCTTATTTCAAGGCGTCCGCAATGGCTTGGGCAAGTTTTTGGCGGAATCCCGGATTTTCAATCTGCCTGGCCTCGTGCGGGTTTGACAAATAACCGGCTTCCAACAGCACGGCGGGCCGGCGTTGGCCGCGCAACACCCCGATGAACCGCGCCCGGCACACGCCGCGGTCTTCCAGGCCGGTTTCATGCGCCACCACAGATTGCAGCCGGATGGCCACTCCCAGGCTTTGCGCATTGAAGGCGTTGTTGGGGAAAACCTGCGACCAAATATCGGGAAAACCGCGTGTCAACGTGGATGGCATTCCCGGCGGCGTCAGGCAATAGGTTTCGAGGCCCACCGCAGTTTCATCCGGTGCGACGGAATTAAAATGCAGGCTGATGAACAGGTCCGCGTGATGCGATTCGGCAAGCGTCACCCGATTGGACAAGGCGATGTCCACGTCGCCGGAGCGGGTCAGAAAAACCTGCCATCCGTTCGTCGCCAGCAGCGGCGCAAGTCGCAACGCCAGGTCCAGGGTGTATTCCTTTTCATAGTGGTTGTTCAAAACGCTTTTTGCGCCTGCCTCTTTGCCTCCGTGTCCGGGATCAATCACAATGACGCGATTGCCAAATTCCAACGGCTGCCCGAACAGCAGCGGCTCAATATTTCTCTGCAAATCGGCGCCGTGGACGAAAACCTGGTCGTCAATGAATTCCGGGGCAAATCCGAGGTGAATCGACGTGCCATTCCAGCTTGCCTCACGGCTGCCGATGTCCAAAACCATGGTGCCTTTCGCCGTCCCAATGGCGTATGCGGCCACCGGGACGCGGGATATCAAACGCGGCGCGCTGATCTTGTTAGCGGCCGCCCAGCCATCCAGTGAAGTCCATGTCGTCAGGGGCGCCGTGGACGGCGGATTGGGCCGGGCGTTCCGGGCCACCGGCTGTATTGACTGTGGCTTGGGAAATTGTCTGGTCCCGTTGGTCTCCGCCCAGTTCAAAGGAGACGTCTCATCGCCCATAACCGGCGGCGACGAAATGGTTTCGTCCGGCATGGTGGGTGTGGAGGAACACCCCGTCAGAAGAACCGCCGCGGTGATAACGATGACTGCTGGTTTGAACACCCTGTCATTGTGCGGATGCGGAAACGGGACTCAAGTTGTTTCCTCATTTACAATATGGGATTTACAATCGGCGCGCTTTGCGCCGGATTGCGCGTAAAGCGAGACCTCTGCAAAACAGGCGTAGCGGCTTTCGGCAGAAAGCCGCACTTTTCAAGTTTATGGAGTTTGCGGCGCTCTGCCGAGACGCCGTTACGGCCAATGGTCAGTTTTCAGGCGTCTCAAACCGCAAATCACCAGGCGCACTTTTGTTGTGCTTGCCGCAGGTGAATTGCGCCGTCATCATTTGCATGCGTGAAAATTCTCGTTGCCATCACCGGCGCCAGCGGCGCGCTTTACGCCCAGCGGCTGCTCGACAACCTCGACCCGCGCACCCACGAAATCCACGTGGTGCTCAGCAATTACGCGCAACAGGTCATCGCCGAGGAACTGCCCGGTGGCCTGCAATTGCCGGACGGCGTCAAGACGCACAACCTCAAAAGCATGAACGCGCCGTTCGCCAGCGGTTCAAACCCGCCTGACGTGATGGTGATCATTCCTTGCACGATGGGCACGATGGGCCGCATCGCGCATGGTTACAGCGAAGACGTCCTGCTCCGCGCTGCCGACGTCGTGTTGAAAGAACGGAAAAAGCTCATCCTCGTCCCGCGCGAAACGCCGCTGAGCCTCCTTCATGTCAAAAACATGGAACTGCTGTTGCAAGCCGGGGCGGTGATTCTGCCGGCGAATCCAAGTTTTTACGCCGGCCCGAAAACAATCCCGGAGGTGGTGGACACCGTGGTCGCCCGCGTGCTGGACCACATGGGGGTGGCGAACCAACTCGCGCCGCGGTGGTCTGAAGAAAAGGAGTGAAATGAAGAAGAGGAAACATTCAACATTCAACTCCGATAAATCGCGAGCGGGCATTCAACATTCAACGCCCAAGGATTCGGAGTGGGCGGTTTTGGAATTCAACGAGGGCGCGGGCGGAAACCGAAAATTTGATCTCGAAGATCGGTTGCTGGAATTTGCCTCGGCAGTCATAGATTTGTCGGAAAGCCTGCCTGATACCCGCGCGGGCAACCACGTTGCCGGACAAATCTTGCGCTCCGGCACATCGCCGTACCCCAACCACGGAGAAGCCGAGGCGGCGGAATCCCGTGACGATTTCATTCACAAGCTGAAGATTTGCTTGAAGGAACTTCGGGAATCGAGGCGCTGGGCACGTCTGATCAAACGAAAAGCATGGACAAAAAATGATGCCACTCTTTTGTTTGTATTGGGAGAGTGTGAAGAATTAATCCGCATTTTTCATTCAAGCATTCAGACGGCGAAACGCAATGCACGGGCGGAATCACGTAATTCGCCCGACAAAGCCCACTGAAACTTCGATGTTGGGCGTTGAATGTTAAATGTTGAATGTTTTTCTTCATTAACAAATGGGGAGGGTTCGTGCGCTTTTCGCACACGGTCTTCGCCCTGCCGTTCGCGCTGGCGGCCATGGTCGTGGCGGCGCGGGACCACCGCGGCTGGCCCGGTTGGCGCACGTTCGGACTGATTCTCGCGGCGATGGTCTGTGCGCGCAGCTGCGCCATGGCGTTCAACCGCATTGTGGACCGTAAATTCGACGCGCTGAATCCTCGCACCGCCGGCCGCCATCTGCCCGCCGGACAGATTTCACTGGTGAGTGCCGTTGCACTTTGTGTTTTGTCGGCAGCCGGCCTGATCGTGGTCAGCCGGCTCCTGAATCCGTTGTGCTTTGGTTTGTCGCCGGTCGCACTGGTGGTGATCTGTTTTTATTCGCTGACGAAACGGTTTACGGATTATACGCACGTTTTTCTTGGCCTCGCGCTCGCGCTCGCCCCGGTCGGAGCCTGGCTGGCAGTGAAGGGTGCGGGGGTTTCCGTCCTGGAAATATTGCAGATGACCACGCTCGCCCTCGCCGTGGTGCTCTGGCTGGTCGGCTTTGACATCATTTACGCGTTGCAGGATTACGAGTTCGACAAAGCGCACGGATTGCACTCGCTGGTCGTGGCATGGGGACCGAAGAACGCACTGGCTGCGGCATTTCTCGCCCACATGATCATGTGCGGATTGCTGCTGGCGTTCGGGTTCTTGTGCGGGTTTCGCCTCGCCTATCTCGTCGGGTGGTTCCTCATCGTCGGCTGTCTGGTGCTGGAACATTGGATTGCCCGCCGTCGCAGTCTGAACTGGATCAATCTCGCGTTCTTCCGGCTCAACGCACTCGTCAGCGCGGTTTTTTTGATTGTGACGGTGGCGGAAGTTGTGTTTCAGGGCGGGTTCAAGCTGCGGTGAGAGGAAGTCGGGAAACATTCAACGCTCAACATTCAACTCCCAACGTCCAAGAGGGATTAGCGTGGGACCGTTCGATGTTGAGTGTTGAATGTTGAGAGTTTTCTTATCATTTCGGTAACATCTGACTGGTTTTGCTTCTGAAGTAGGCATGGACACGGTAGAATCAAATCAACCCATGCCTGAAGGAAACAAATGCCCGCAATGCGGCACTCCGATGCCGGCCGGCGCGCTCGCCGGGCTTTGCCCCGCCTGCCTGCTGAAACAGGGCGCGGCCGACGAAACCGCCACCGGCGGGCAGTCGCGGCCATTCCATCCGCCGTCCGTTGCCGAACTGGCTCCGAAATTTCCACAGCTTGAAATCCTGGAACTCGTCGGCAAGGGCGGCATGGGCGCGGTCTATAAGGCGCGACAAAAGGAACTGGACCGCATCGTCGCGCTGAAAATTCTTCCGCCCGGCATCGGCGACGATCCCGCCTTCGCCGGACGCTTCGCGCGCGAGGCCAAGGCGCTCGCGAAGTTGAATCATCCCGGAATTGTCACCCTGTATGAAATTGGTGTGGCGGCAGGCGTCCCGCCTGCCGTGGAGCCGGGCATCCTGCCCGGCGGAAATGTCGTGGTGGGTTCGGAACGCGTGGCAAATTCGGGCACCGCTCCGGGCGGCAAGATGCCGCCCTCTACGTCAGGCGGGACGCCCGACGCTACGAAGCTTTACTACTTCCTCATGGAATTCGTGGACGGCGTGAACCTGCGGCAATTGCTCCATGCCGGGCGCATCGCGCCGCGGGAGGCGCTGGCCATTGTCCCGCAAATCTGCGACGCGCTCCAATACGCCCACGACCAGGGCATCGTCCATCGCGACATCAAACCGGAGAACATCCTGTTGGATCGTCGGGGGCGCGTGAAAGTGGCGGATTTTGGATTGGCCAAAATTGTCGGGACGGAGCGCGGCTGTCCCAGCCGCAGCAACCAGGATGAAAGTGGCACGACCGGAAAGTCCGAGACTCCAATCGCGGGCGGGAGTGCTGCGGGTTGGACGCCCGCGCTCCATTCACTGACCGCTGCCGGCAAAGTCATGGGCACGCCCAATTACATGGCGCCGGAGCAGAAGGAACACCCCGACGAAGTGGACCATCGCGCGGACATTTACGCGCTAGGCGTGGTGTTTTACCAGATGCTCACCGGCGAGCTGCCTGGCAAAAAAATCGAACCACCATCGCGCAAGGTGGAGGTGGACGTGCGTCTGGATGAAATCGTTTTGCGAGCGCTGGAGAAAAAACCGGAACGGCGCTATCAGCAGGCCGGCGTGTTCAAGACGCAGGTGGAAACCGTTGCGGGAACGTTAACTCCGCAAAGGGCGGTAATCGCAACAGATAAAACCGACACCGGCACCCCACTGTTTCCTCCTTCTTTGGGGTTAACCTTCACCTCCCGGATCGCGCTCAACGTTGCGCGTACCGGATGGGTTCTGGGTTGCCTGGCTGCCTTGAGCTTCATTCCCGGTTTGAAATGGATGTTCGGTTTCGCTGGCTTTTTTGGCCTCATCGGCCTGGCGGTTTTCATCGAGCTTGTTTATCGAAGCCATCGCGGCCAGGCAAACCGCGCTCATGTCTGGTCGGTCGTTGCAGTTGTGGCCGTCGTGACATCACTGGTTGCCATAGCGATCATCCTCCGCCAGATTCATACGTTCAAGTCAGACTATATCGGCCAGTCCTGGTTTCCCAAGGGCGATTCCATCGAAATCGCCTCTGTGGAGCGGTCCACCAACCGGATGGTCGTCAAAGGCCATTATAACCTCGTCAGCCATGATCAGGCACTGCTGGCACTCCATATCACCACTTCAACGGACATACGCGTTCCGGAGGACTCCAAAAATCGGATGCAAATCTCCAAAGGCCGTGGCGATTTTGAACTGGTTCATTCCCACCTGGTTTCCGGCCTTCCGCACGTGGCCATGTACGCCGATGGCAAGGTATTTGCCAACCTGTATTTCGGGACCCAAGCCGAAGCATTGGAAGAAAGCAAAGCCACCTGGATCGCACAGACCCACCAGGCCGCTCCGCAACTGGCGCAATCAGGTGGCGATTTGGAGTCTAAGGCTGTTACGGCTCAATTTTTGCAGGGCCAAATCAGGCTGCTGGGAGTTTCGTGGTTTGCTTCCTCCAACTCCACTTGGTGGCGGCCAGATGGGTCAATCAGTTCACAGTCTTTTGAGGCAGATTGGAACCATTCGCCAGCCAGCGACTCGATTGCACGGCTCGTATTTGAAAGGCGGGGGTTTCCAAACCACACCGCGATTTTTTACCGGGTCGCTTCGGCAGGCTGCTCCACGAGTGGACAGTCATCGGAAGTACGCTCCAGCGGCAAACAACTTCCGGGCTGCGATATACTATTCATCAAAATTCCCAAACCCAATGCCACGAATACACTCAGGCAATTTACGTTTCAAATCGGCGTGGCCAGCGGCGCGGGCACGGTGATTTCAACGCGCGGGACACAGGGCGGATCAGGCGAGGACACAAGTTTGCCAGATGGAACAAGGTTTCATCTGATGTCAACCAGCCCTGTCGAAGGAAAGGATTTCATTTCTCTGACATATTCCTCCAGCCCGCTGCCAGGTTGGAATGCTTACATCACCGCTGTGGATAGCGACGGAAATATCCACGAAGCAGCTTCTTCCGGAACTGCAGACGATGAGCTTACGACCACTGAAGCGCGCTTTGATGGCGTAAAAGTGTCTGACATCAAGGAATTCAGGTTTGCGGTAAGGCGGTATGAGTGGAAGGAATTCCATGACATCTCACTGCTGCCAGGCCACCGCACCGACGTGGAAGTACGCAATGTGGTCAAGGAGCAGAAACAGGAGAAGCTGGTGCAAAATGGAGACGCTCTTGAGAAGACTGCCAATCCTCTGCCTTCGACCAACGCGATTGCCGCCGATGAGAAAAATAGTGCCGAAGCGGCCGCCTTGCCGGCCATCCAGGCCTGGCTGGGACTGATGGACGATGGAAAATACGCCGGGAGCTGGCAGCAGGCATCGGAAGGTTTTCGCGCTCTGGTCACGCAGGACGACTGGGTGGACAAATCCGAAAGCATTCGCAAACCGCTGGGCAAATTGCTGTTTCGCAAAGTGGAAAAAACGGAGCCCAACGGTCCCTATTTCGTCGCGAAATTCGACAGTTCATTCGAGGAATTGAAGGCCGCCACCGAGACGGTCACGTTTGCCCTGGAAACGAACGGCCAGTGGCGGGCGGCGGGTTATACCATCGTTCCGCGCAGCAATACCAACAGCATGGCGATTGAGCCGGCACAAGCCTGGTTGAGGGATATTGACGCCGGCAATTATGCGCCGAGCTGGACCAATGCGGCCGCACTTTTTCAACAAGCAATCACTTCGGAAAAATGGGTGGATGCAGTGCAGCAGGTTCGCCGACCGTTGGGCTCCCTGATTTCCCGGAAAGTCATCTCGGCGCAGGAAATGTCCTCATTGCCGGGCGCGCCGGACGGCCATTACGTCGTCATGCAGTTTGAAACTTCGTTCACCAACAAGAAATCCGCGGTGGAAACCGTCAC
>CAZKTW010000133.1:0-10203 GCA_964555775.1 uncultured Bifidobacteriaceae bacterium
CCGCCTTGGCCGGCACAATGAATTCGCCGCTGCTCTTCTCGGCGATGTCCACTTCCTCGTCCACCAGCGCCAGCCGGCGTCCGTCGGTGGCAACCATGGTCATCTTGTGGTCCTTGAGGCTGATGAAAATGCCATTCAGCACGTAGCGCGATTCGTCGGTGGAAACGGCAAAGGAAGTCTTGCGCATCATTGCCTTAACGGTTTCCTGCGTCAGGTTCACCTTTTTATCGTCCTTGAAATTGGGCAACGGCGGAAATTCATCCGCCCCAAGCCCGTGGATTTTATAAAACGAGGAATTGCATCGGATGCTGGTGATGTTTTTGTCGTCCGTCTCGATGTCAATTTCATTGCCACCCAGTTCCCGCACGATGCCGAAAAGCTTTTTCACCGGGACCGTGGTGCTGCCGCCTTTTTTCACCTTGGCCTCCACCTTGCACGCCACGGTCACATCGAGGTCCGTTGCCGTGAATTCCACACGATCGCCCTCGGCGCGCAACAACACGTTGGAGAGGATGGGCAGCGTCGTGCGCGTGCTGACGACATTCTGGACAGCTTGCAGGCCGATGAGAATCTGGTCCTTGGCGATGGTGAGGTTCATGCGCGGTTAATAGTATTCTTTTCTTTTATAAAACTCTTATTATTAAGGGCTGTGAATAGGGCAAACAACTTCAAATGTCAAGGCAGGCACTGGGTTTTGTAAAGGAAAGAAAAACGAAATTTGAAAAACTCCGGACGACAATGTCCGTCAGGTCGGAGTTCTTCACAGAATTCCCAATTCATTCACAGGAGTTCCCCGGTTTATTTCCGAGTTGTGCGCGCCGGACAATCTCCGGAAGTTTCAAGCTGACCAGTTCCACTTCGGCAGCAGATGAATTCCGGCCCAGGGAAAAACGAACCAGTGAATTTGCCTGTTCGCGCCGGCCCAAGGCCACGATCACATGCGACGGTTCGAGCGAACCTGAGGTACAGGCCGATCCGCTTGAGGCACAGATGCCTTCCATGTCCAAACCGGCAAGGAGCGCAATGCTGTCTGCGCCGCGAACCACGAAAGAAACTGTGTTGGCCAGACAGCGCTGGCGTGAGCCAACCAGCTCCACCCCTTTGATTTTCTGTGCCACCCCTGACAGCTTCTCGGAGAACGGTTCCAGCTTTGACCGGTCAAAAACCGGTGTTTTCACAAACCGTTCCATGGCTTCAACCAAACCAACAATCCCGGCCAGATTTTCCGTTCCCGCCCGGCGCTCATTTTCATGCCCTCCGCCAAAAGCAATCGGATCGGGATGCAACGGCGACCGGATGTAGAGCAGGCCGGACCCCTTGGGTCCATGAAACTTGTGGGCACAAACCGAAACCAGGTCCGCATGGAACTGACCAAGGTCAGTAAATGTTTCCTTGCCAAACCATTGCACGGCGTCGGTGTGAAACATCACTCCGCGTTCCCGGCAAACCGCGCCGAGTTCACCTGCCGGTTGGAGTGCGCCAATCTCGTTGTTGGCCGCCATGATGGACACCAAAACCGTTTCCGGACGGATGGCCTTTTTTAGATCCTCGGGCGAAACCACCCCGTCGGCATCGACCGGCAATCGCGTGACCGCAAAACCTTCTTTCTTTTCAAGGTAATCGAAGGAGTGCAACACCGCGTGATGCTCGATGGCGGACGTGATCAAATGCCGGCCCTTGGGTTTGAGCAAACGCGCCGCGCCAAAAATCGCCAGGTTGTTGCTCTCCGTGCCGCCACTGGTAAAAATGATTTCGCTTGGTTTCGCCCCCAGGAAACAGGCCGCGCGATCGCGGGCGTCATCGAGCGCCGCCCGGGCGCGCTGGCCGACATGATGCACACTGGAAGGGTTGCCCCAAACCTCGCCGAGGAACGGCTGCATGGCGTCGCGCACCGCCGGGTCCAGCGGCGTTGTGGCGTTGTAGTCAAAGTAAATCGTCCGCGGCATCGGGCTATTTTGCGGGATTTAGTTGCAGGCCGACGAGACAAAAAAGCAGCGGAGTTCAAAGGCGCAAGTTGCAATATACGATTTACGATTTACGATTGACGCGGTCGAAGGCGCTGGTCGCGTCAATCGTAAATCGAATATCGTAAATCAAAGAATGAGCACGCGGGTTAAAATTTGCGGGATCACAAATCTGGCCGATGCGCGGGCCGCCATCGAGGCGGGCGCGGACGCGCTGGGTCTCAATTTTTACGAACAGAGCCCGCGATTTTTGACCGTTGACGCCGCCGCCGGAATTTCCAAACAACTGCCCCCCTTTGTCATGCGCGTTGGCGTCTTCGTAAACGCGCCGGAGGCCCTGGTGTTGCGTGCCATTGCCGACTGCGGCCTGAGCTTTCTGCAATTCCACGGGGACGAGCCGCCGGAATTTTGCGCGCAATTCGGCCTGATGAGCATGAAGGCCTTCCGTATCCGGGACGCCGCATCGCTATCCGAGCTGCCGAAATACCAGACCGACGCCTGGTTGCTGGACGCTTATTCACCGGAGGCCCGTGGCGGCACGGGCGAAAAATTCAACTGGAACCTGGCGTTTGAAGCCCAAAAGCTGGGCAAACCCATTTTTCTGGCCGGCGGCTTGACGCCGGAAAACGTGGCCGAGGCGGTTCGCAAAGTGCGCCCGTTTGGGGTGGACGTGGCGAGCGGCGTGGAAAATGCGCCCGGGAAAAAGGACCACCAGAAAATCAAGGATTTCATCGCCGCCGTCCGGTCTGCCGAATGAAAAAGGCACCAGCCGAAACGCGTTGTCCGTGGCCAACTGACGAATTGTACGTCCGTTACCACGACGCGGAATGGGGCGTGCCTCTGCATGACGACCGCGATCTCTTCGAGTTTTTGATCCTGGAAGGCGCGCAGGCGGGGTTGAGCTGGCACACAGTCCTGAAAAAACGCGAAAATTACCGCGCGGCCTTCGACCAGTTCGATCCGGAGAAGGTGGCGCGCTACAACGCGGGCAAAATCGCGAAGCTGCTCGGCAAAGCCGGCATTATCCGGAACCGGTTAAAAATCCACGCTGCCGTCCAAAATGCGAAGGCCTTTCTCAAAGTGCAGGCGGAATTCGGCAGTTTCGACACCTATGTCTGGCGTTTCGTGGATGGCCGCCCGAAGATCAATCGCTGGCGGACAATGAAGGAAGTGCCGGCGCGAACACCGGTTTCCGATGCCATGAGCAAGGATTTGCAGCAGCGCGGCTTCAAATTTGTGGGATCAACCATTTGTTACGCGCACATGCAAGCGACCGGCATGGTTAACGACCATCTCGTGACCTGTTTCCGGCACCAGCAGCTTTCCTGAATGACATGAAACGCATCGCCGTCTATTGTGGTTCGAACAAGGGCGCCCGCCCGGCCTATGCCGAGGCGGCGGAAAATCTGGGTTCGCAGCTGGCCCGACGAGGGATTGAGCTGGTCTATGGCGGCGGTTGTGTGGGATTGATGGGCGTTTTGGCGGACGCCGCGTTGAAAAACGGCGGTCACGTCATCGGGGTGATCCCGGAGAAACTTGTCATCAAGGAAGTGGTGCATGAAAAACTGCCGGACCTGCGCGTGGTGAAAACCATGCATGAGCGCAAGGCGTTGATGGCCGAGCTGGCCGAAGGTTTCATTGCCCTGCCGGGCGGCTACGGCACCTACGAGGAATTTTGCGAGGTGCTGGCGTGGAGCCAGCTTGGCTGGCACCAAAAACCATTCGGGTTGCTCGACGTGGCGGGTTTTTACCGCAGTTTCCTGGAATTCTTCGACCACGCCACGCGCGAAGGCTTCATCCGTCCCAAACATCGCGAGTTGGTCATGGTGGAGGAAGATGCCGAAAAGCTCCTGCAGCGCCTGGAAACCTTCCAGCCGCCGCAGGAAGTGAAGTGGATCAAGTAGTATCCAAAGCTTTTAACCACGGAAGGACACGGATGAACACGGATAAAAAAACTATGGTGGGGCGGGCGTCCGGCTCGCGATATATCGGAGTCCTCTGCCCGCTGCTTCTGCGCATCACGACGGCGGCGCGCACGGAGTGACGCGCCCTACCAACTGACAATTCTCCCCTTATCTGTCTCCATCCGTGTGAATCCGCGGTTGAAATAATTCTCTTTGCACCAACCTGCGCTTTGCGCGAGATTAACAGCCGATTTATGAGCAGAAATTCCAGCGCCAAAATTCCGGATGCCCAGGGCCATTTCGGTCCCTACGGAGGCCGGTTCGTGCCCGAAACGTTGGTGCATCCGTTGCAGGAATTGGAGAACGAATACCTTCGCGCGCAGAAGGATCCGGCCTTCAAGCGCGAATTTGAATATTATCTTCGGGAATTTTGCGGCCGGCCCACCCCGCTTTATTTTGCCGAACGACTGACCAAGGAACTCGGCGGCGCGAAAATTTATCTCAAGCGGGAGGATTTGAACCACACCGGCGCGCACAAGATCAACAACGCCATCGGCCAGGTTCTGCTCGCCCGACGCATGGGCAAGACCCGCGTCATCGCCGAGACTGGCGCCGGCCAGCACGGCGTCGCCACCGCCACCGTCGCCGCGATGTTCGGATTGAAATGCGTCATTTACATGGGCGCGGTGGATTGCCAACGGCAGGAACTGAATGTCTATCGGATGAAAATGCTCGGCGCGGAGGTGGTGCCCGTTCATGCCGGCCAGAAGACGCTCAAGGAAGCGGTGAACGAGGCGATGCGCGACTGGGTGTCGAACCTTCGCAGCACGCATTACATTCTCGGCACGGCTTACGGGGCGCATCCGTATCCGATGATGGTGCGGAACTTCCAACGCGTCATCGGCGACGAAGCGCGCCGGCAGATAATGGAGCAGGAGGAACGCCTGCCCGACCTGCTCGTCGCCTGTGTCGGCGGCGGTTCCAACGCCATCGGACTGTTTTATCCGTTCCTCAATGACCAATTCGTGAAGATGGTTGGTGTGGAGGCCGGCGGCCGCGGCATCAAACCGGGGCAGCACGCGGCGCGGTTTCATGGCGGCTCGCTCGGCGTGTTGCAAGGCACGCGCAGTTATATTTTGCAGGATAAAAATGGGCAGATCCAACTCACCCACAGCGTCAGCGCCGGACTGGATTACGCCGCTGTTGGACCGGAACACGCCTGGTTGCACGACGAGAAACGCGTGGAATACACCTACGCGACCGACGACCAGGCGCTCGAAGCCTTCATGAAACTGGCGCGGCTGGAAGGCATCATTCCCGCGCTGGAAAGCGCCCACGCGGTCGCCGAAGTCATGAAACGCGCGCCTAAAATGAGCCGGAACAAGCTCATCATCGTGAATTTGAGCGGTCGCGGCGACAAGGACGTGTCCCAGGTGGCGGACAAGATTAAGCTGGAAATGCCGGAGTGAATTGCGCCGGATTACCTGCCAATTTGACCACGGGTGACGCCCAGTTGATTCATCAGCTTCAATTCGCGCCAGAGCTGGGTTCCGGTGATTTCGCCCCGCAAAAGCTGGCGATACCTTGAAATGGTCCGGGTCACCTGTTCCGGCGTTTCGTTGAGGAATTCCACGCGGAAATGCCGCACCCCCAGTTCGATCATCCGCGTCACGTATTCCGCCCCGGTCTGGGCCAGCGCGTTGAAGACGGTGTTGCGGCAACCCACGTCGGCTTTCACCGGGTGTTCGGCGCCCACGCGATCACGCAGCTTCACGTCATGCACGTCGCACGGCCGGCCGCAGTTCCGAAAATCCGTTCCCGTGGAAAGAAACGCGCAAAACACGCAGTGCTCCATGTGAAACATCGGCATGTGCTGGTGAATCGTGACCTCGAACCACTCCGGCGGGGCGGCGGTCAACAGGGCTTCGAGTTGCAGGAAATTCAAATCGTAACTCGGCGCCAGCCGCTCCAGGCTGAACTGGTTTTTGAAATGCTCGGCCGCCAACCGATTGGCGATGTTGAGTGAATAATCGCCGATGCGGCGGGCGTTTGTGAAGAACTTCAGGTGATCGTAATTGCGGACCAGAAACCCGTCTGCGTTGCAGGCACGCACCTGCTCCAGCGTCCATTCCTCGCCCGGTTTGAAAATTCTAGGAGGCGCAACCCAAATGGTAGGGCGCGTCACTTCCGTCTTCGCAAGGCTACGCCAGGACAAGCCGTGCGCGCCGCCATCTGTTTGCGAACCGGCGGCGGGCAGAGGACTGCCCGCCCTACCATTGCAAGCAAAGGCGATGTGAAATAGCGTTACGGCTTCGCGGTATTTTTTGGGATCTTCAAATTCACAATAGACGGTCGTTGCTCCGCACTTCAACGCGGCTTCGAGCTGGGGCAGGTTGCGGACCAAAACGATGAGCTCCGTGGCTGCGCTCGTGAGTGCGCGGCTTGAATTATTCACATCCCAATCGTCGGTTTTAGAGGAAGTCAGCTGCCGACTCACGTCGGCAGCCACATTGCCATTTAGCGTCCACCGCTTCGGCTGCAAGCGCTGCCGCTCCAGCTCTCTGGCAATTTCACGGCGCAGGCGGTTCAGTTCGCTCACCGGCAACAAAACGTCGCCCGCCAGATGATTCTTCAGTTCGCCAAGTTTGAACGGTGTGCCTCCCAGCCGGCCCAGTTGCTCGCGCAACCGTTCGGTGGTGAGCGGCTGCCTCCCGGCTTTTTCCAGCGGCATGGCGGATTCCACTTTGGCCGCGTTGCCCAAGTCATCATGCGCCAAGAGCGTGAGGGGTTTGCCCTCGACACCATGCACCTCGATTTCAATGGGCCTCTGGAACTTTGGCGCCTGACCGGCGAAACTTTGGCGCAATCGCCGGTCCAGCTCGGGATCGCTGGTCTTCCACAGCTTATCGCCGGCGTGGACGCGCGAGAAGTCAATGTCGCCATGGCCGAAATACAGTTCGACGGATTGGGCATTTTGGGTTTCGGGTTTCGAATTGCGGATTTCATACACCCTCCCGCCTTCCTCATTTTCCTCCGGTTTGCCGGCATCGAACACGATGCCGTCGCCCGGTTTCAGCGGGCCCTCGAGCCGGAGGGTCACGCCATCGCGCAACACCCGCGCGATTTCACCGAGGTACACGCCGCGCTTCTTTCCGAAGCGGGCATGGACCAGTTCCTGATTGTTGGTGCCGCCGAACCAGCCGGTGTACAGGCCGCGGCTGAAGGCCATTTCGATGTCATAGCGCGTTTCCGGGTCCGGCCTGGACCCGGATTTGCGAGACAAATCGCCTTCCCCGCGTAAATCGCCAATCGTAAATCGCAATTCATCCAGAGCCTTGCGGTACACACGGGTGATATTGGCGACGTATTCCGGGGATTTGAGGCGGCCTTCGATTTTCAGCGAGGCGACCCCGGCGCGGGCCAACGCCGGCAAGACCTCCAGCCCGGCCAGATCCTGCGGGCTCAACAGATATTTCCGGTCGCCGAGCAATACCGGTTTGCCGTCGGAAATCAAATCATAAGGCATCCGGCACGCCTGGGCACATTCGCCACGATTGGCGGAGCGGCCGCCGAGGGCCTCGCTGGTGAGGCACTGGCCCGAATAGGCGACACACAGTGCGCCGTGGACAAAAACCTCCAAAGGCAGGGTCAAGGGTTGACCGATCTTCTCGATTTCCTGGATCGAACACTCGCGGGCGAGCACGACGAGATGGCAGCCCAGGTCGCGGGCGAATTCCACGCCCGCGGTGCTGGTGACGGTCATCTGGGTAGAGGCATGAATCGGAAAATCGGGGGAGAGCTGCCGGATCAGCCGGCAAATGCCCACGTCCTGCACGATCACTGCGTCCACGCCGGCACTAATCATCGAACGCAAATATTTTTCGGCGTCGGCAAGTTCATTCTCGAAGACCAGCGTGTTAAGCGTCACGTAGCCACGCACGCCGCGGCGGTGGAGAAATTCCATCAGCTTTGGCAAATCGGCCCCGGTGAAGTTGTGCGCCCGCATCCGGGCATTGAACTTGTCGAGACCGAAATAGATTGCGTCCGCGCCATTTTCGACGGCGGCGCGGGCACAATCCCAATCTCCGGCGGGCGCGAGCAACTCCGGCAGCATCCGGATGGCCGGCGGTGAATTTTGCCGGGTAGTTGGTTCAGGCTGGGCGATAACGCTCATTTCGACCCGTGGAATTTAACACGAAGGCCCAAAGACACAAAGAACCTTCGCGCCGGCTCAAGCGCTCATGGAAAGAGGCACAAGTGCGGTCCAGACGGGCCAATTGCGCGACATGCGGGAAAAAGGTTCGTGTTCTCCCGCACCACGCGCACGCGTTGCCCCGGCGGCGGCAGCCAAAGACCGGTTTTCCGCAGAGGCAGGGAATTTGTGAAAAAAATGGAGCGAGCGAAGGGATTCGAACCCTCGACACTCACGTTGGCAACGTGATGCTCTACCAGGCTGAGCTACGCTCGCTTCCTGAAGACAGAGGGACAGGTTAGGCAAACTGACCGGATTTGCAAGCCCGATTTCAAGCCGGCTTTTTGGAATCGTCCGTTTTGCTGGAATCGTTCAGCGTTGCGCTGATCACCTTGAGCAGGTCGTCGTGGTTGATGGGCTTGTGGAAAAATGCCACCGCACCACTGGAAGTCGCGCGTTCCTTGCTTTTTAGATCCTCCAGGCCGGTGATGATGATGATGGGAATTTTCTTTGCCGGGTCCAGGCGATGAAACCAATCCATGATGCGAAAGCCGTCCCAAGGCACGCCGTCCACTTCCGGCGGAAAATTGATGTCCAATAAAATCAAATCGGGCATCTCCTTGCGCGCGGCCGCCACCGCCTCGGAACCATCCAGGGCGGTGATGATTTTAAAACCAGCGCCCTGTAATTTCAGGGAAATCGTCTTGAGGATGACTTCATTGTCATCCACCACCAAGACTTTCTTGGGGCTCGCTGGAGCGGATTCGGTGCTCATATTATCATGGTTTATCAACAGTTAACACTGTTTGACAGCCAATTGTATGCCAACCTAACAGACGTTGCTTCAAGCGGAAAGCTATTTTATGACCTTACTTCTGCGCCAGCCGGTGTGCTAGACTGGCCGCGTGAGCAATGTCTTCTATACTCCCGGCGAACAACGCGCCCTCAAGGTCAATGACCTTTTTGCCGCCATCGCGCAGCGCTACGATTTGCTCAACGACCTGCAAAGTTTCGGATTGCACCGGCGCTGGAAAGGTCGGGTCGCCAGACTCGCCGGCGTTGCTTCCGGGAGCCGGGCGCTGGATTTGTGCTGTGGCACCGGCGACATCGCCTTCGCCCTCGCGCGCCGCGGCGCCGAAGTCACCGGGCTCGATTTCAGCCAGAAAATGCTGGCCGTGGCCGAAACCCGCCGGCTTAAAAACTCAAAACTTCAGGCACAACCAATCTTCATCCAGGGCGACGCGCAGCAAATTCCGTTTTCCGACGCGACGTTTGACGCGGTCACCATCGGTTATGGTCTGCGCAATTTGACCAGCTGGGAAACGGGCCTGGCGGAAATGCAGCGCGTGGCCAAGCCCGGCGGCCGGCTGATCGTCCTGGATTTTGGCAAACCCGCCAACGCCCTCTGGCGCAAAATTTATTTCGGCCATTTGCGCTGCTCCGTGCCGCTCATCGGCTGGTTGTTTTGCGGCAACGCGGATGCCTACGCCTATATTCTGGAATCCTTGAAACATTATCCCGCGCAACTGGCCGTGGCGGAAAAAATGCGCGAGCTGAAACTGGTAAACGTGCGCGTCATCAATTTGCTGGGCGGCGCGATGGCCATCAACTACGGCGAGAAACCGAAATAATCTGGCGGCCTGAAATCAGTGCCCGGATTTTGCAGTCAGCTTGATCGTCGTGCCCTCGCGCGCGGCATCCACGTGCAATTTTGCCCTCCGTTTGGCCACCAGCCGGCGCGCCTGCTCGACCAGGCCGTCAATCTGTTTGTCGTCGTGGTCCGGATCGTGATGAAACAGGGAGAGGTGTTTGACTCCGGCCTGCAGGGCGAGCGCGACCGAATCATCGACGCAACCGTGTCCCCAACCGACGTGCTTCCGGTATTCCCGGGAATCGTATTGTGAATCGAGGATCAACAAATCCACATCGCGCAGGAATTCAATCATGTCCCGGTCCTTGCCGCCCGCGCGCGGTTCGGTGTCGGGAAAAAAGGCGATCAGGCTGTCGGGCGAAAGCAACCGGTACCCGACGCAAAGGCCCGGGTGATTGGCGCGCATCGCCCGCGCGCACACCGGGCCGATGTTGAAATTGAAGTCCTTGAGTTCCTCGATTTCGATGTTGCTCGGCAGTTTGTTGAACGGCA
>CAZKTW010000134.1:0-10119 GCA_964555775.1 uncultured Bifidobacteriaceae bacterium
ACAGCTACAAAGCCGATGTGAAAATGACTTTGACCGCTCCCGGTTGCGGCATGGGGCCGACCCTGGCACAGGACGTGCAGAACAAATTGCTGAACCTCGAGCCGATCGATGAGGCGAACGTCGAGCTGGTCTGGGATCCGCCCTGGAACCAAAGCATGATGACCGAGGCCGCCAAACTGCAACTGGGACTGATGTGATCAAACCACGGATGGACACGAATTATCCCAACGCGGCTTGCGCCGCAACCACAGATGAAAGCCGCAAAAGAACGCAAAGAACGCAGAGACAAAACTTCTTTTCTTTGTGTTCCTTGCGTTCTCTCGCGGCCAATTCTTTGCCACACTCCGTGCGTGCCGCCGGCATCTGAATGAACGGCGGGCAAAGGACTGGCCGCCCTACCAAAAAAAATCTGTGTCCATCCGTGTTTATTCGTGGTTAAAATTTTAGAATGACCGACTCAAAAAACATTGATTGGACAAAGCTGCGAAAGGATTTCCCCATCCTCGACCAGCAGGTCCACGGCAAGCCGCTGATTTATTTCGACAACGCCGCCACCTCGCAAAAGCCGCGCGCGGTGATTGACGCATTGGTGCATTATTACGAGCATGACAATGCCAATGTCCATCGCGGCATCCACGAACTGAGCAATCGCGCCACCGCCGGGTACGAGGCCGCCCGGACACGCGCCGCCAAATTCATCAACGCCCGCAGCGCCGAGGAAATCATATTCACGCGCGGCACGACCGAAGGCATCAACCTGGTTGCCAGTTCCTGGGGCGCAAAAAACCTCAAGTCCGGCGACGTGATCCTGCTCACGGAAATGGAGCATCACAGCAACCTAGTGCCGTGGCAGTTGCTCGCCCAGCGCACCGGCGCAAAGATCGCCTACGTGCCGGTCACCGGCGATGAAGGCCTGCTCGATCTGGGCAAACTTGATTCACTGCTGACCAAGCAGGTGAAGCTGTTCTCGATGGTCCACATCTCGAACTCGATGGGTACGGTCAATCCCGTCACTGACCTTTGCGCCCGCGCGCGCAAACTGGGCATCATCACCCTGGTGGACGCCGCGCAAAGCGCCGGGCACTGTCCCGTGGACGTGCAACAGATCGGCTGCGATTTCCTCGCGTTCTCCGGCCACAAGATTTGCGGACCGACCGGCATCGGCGTGCTGTGGGGCCGACAGGAACTGCTCGACGCCATGCCGCCGTACCAAGGCGGCGGCGAAATGATTTTATCCGTGGAATATCAAAAGACCGAATTCAAACACGCCCCACACCGGTTCGAAGCCGGCACGCCGGACATTTCCGGCCCGATAGGATTGCACGCGGCGATGGACTACCTCGACGCCATCGGCCGTGAAAATATCTGGAAACATGACCAGGAACTCGCCAACTACGCTTACGAAAAGCTGGCAGCGCTGAAAGGCATCCGTCTGTTCGGCCCGAAGATCGGTCGCGCCGGGTTGGTGAGTTTTTTGCTGAAGGATGTCCACGCGCACGACGTGGTGACGCTGGCCGACCAGGCCGGCGTGGCATTGCGCGGCGGACATCATTGCACCCAGCCGCTCATGCACAAACTTGGCGTGGAATCCACCGCCCGCGCCAGTTTCTATTTCTACAACACCCAAGCTGAAGTGGACCGGTTTGTGGAAGTCATGCACGAAATTCAGATATTTTTCGGGCAATGATATGTGGCCGCCGCATCGAGGCGGTGATGCAGGGTCTATTCCAAAAATTTAGCTCTGTGATACGATAGATAGATAGCCGTTTCAGTAGATGGTTTTTTGGAAAGCTTCTTCCCAACGACTCCAAAAATTTCTTGTTCCGATTGAGAAAGTTTTGACGAAACAAGCATCTTTCCAGAATCGTCGAATGAAATTAAACGTGCATCGAATAGTTTGTGTAGGTTGGCCGTCAGAAGGAGGCCGTTATTTGGATCAAGTCGTTGAATATCGTTTGAATCCGCCCACGGTTTTATGTGTGAAGCTTCAAGGGCGGCCTGCGTAGACGAACCTGTAACAGAACAGCGGTGATTCCAGATTTCTCGAACATCTGACCCAAATTTGCCCTGACCAATACGAGCGTTTACGAGTGCTTGCACAGTCGTTGGGTCGGTCGTCTTGTTGGATTCGATTTTTTTGATGTCTGCAATTAGCGTGCTATCTCCCATTTCACCAATCGGGAATCGCACATAACCGGGCATTGCCGAAATCCCCTTTCTCTCGGGAAAGCCGATTTGTTCGCCGGGATAAATGTGGATGTATGGCGAAGGTGTCCGAAATGCCTCTTCGGTCGGAAACAGAATGTAACCGTGAAGGTCAAATAGAGCGGCAGGAAAGCGTGTGAGTGGGCCATACCAATCGCCAGTTTCTCTATAGCGAACTTGGACGGCGTCGACACCCCATTTCTCCTTGAGGCGGGCAGCTTCGTCTCTATGCAATTTAGTTTTGGCTCTTCTGTCCATCTCGGGCGTGTTGCTGGATCGAGTCAAAGATTTTGCGGACGGGAACCCGCGCTTTGGCTCGTGCGTCAACTGTGGTCTTTTCCTTCCATCGACGATCAATTGGAGATCTGGCTCCAAAGCCACCAAGTACTGATTCAAAAGAACATTCCACTCATTTGAGAAAGCGGGGAACTTCGCCTTACCATCAGCGGTGTGTGTTGTGTTTATGTCGAGTTTTGGATGCCCCCACCCTTGTATGACTACTAACTGGTTCAACGTGACCGTCTTCTCTTTTCTTTCTCCACGCTTAACAAACGTCGCAGCTTCAAACTCACCTCCTCCTGTCAGAGGTGCAATGTGGAAACGAATCTGACCGACCTCAAACTGTTGTGGTTCGGCAATATAGCCAAACTCGAAGACGGTAGCATTTTCGAACGACTTGTTGAAAAAGAGTTCGTCCATATCTATTTCGAGGGAGTCGTCGCTAGTTTTGCGCACAAGGTCGGCATTTGGTGTTTTAGTTTCACGGTTTTGACTTTGCGTCCGTCAAAAAAGTTTGTCCAGAAAATCTCAAACCGGCTGCGGCTGCGTGAGACGGAGCAGTGGACAAAAATAGGCCAGCCTGTCAGGCGCGAAAGGAATTAGGTTTAGCGTCCGTCCTCACCCCGGCCCTCTCCTCCAGGAGAGGGAGAATTGTCGTCCGTTAGCCAGCGAATCCGTGTCCATCTGTGTTCATCCGTGGTTAAAATTTTGTGCCTTTTGTGCTTTTTTGCGGCAGAGAATTTATTCGCGTCCGGCGGCGGCGATGAACGGCTTCAATGCTTGCATCAGCTTCGCGAAGCCGTCGAGTGACAACTGTTGCGCGCCGTCGCTCCAGGCCTCCGCCGGGTTGGGATGCACCTCGATCAACAACGCGTCCGCGCCCATCGCCACCGCGCCCTTGCACATCGCCGCCACCAGGTCCGCGCGCCCGGCGCCCTGGCTCGGGTCAATCACGATCGGACAGTGCGTTTCGCGCTTGATGATGGGGATGGTCGAGAGGTCGAGCGTGTTGCGCGTGTAGGTCTCGAAGGTGCGGATGCCGCGTTCGCAGAACAGGAGGTTCGGATTCTCGTTGGCGAGCACATATTCGCCCGCGAGCAGCCATTCCTCGATTTTCATGGAAAGTCCGCGTTTGAGCAGGACGGGTTTGCCGGTCCGGGCGGCGGCGATGAGGAGCTGGAAGTTCTGCGAGTTGCGTGCGCCGATCTGGATGATGTCTGTGTATTCGGCCACCATTTCGGCGTGGTTTTCAGACAGCAATTCCGTGATGACAGCCAGCCCGGTGGCGCGCCGCGCCTTGTCGAGCAGTTTCAAACCTTTCTCACCGAGCCCCTGGAATTCGTAGGGTGACGTGCGTGGCTTGAATGCGCCGCCGCGCAGGATCGTCGCCCCGGCGGCCTTCACCGCCTCGGCGGTGGCCAGCAATTGCTTGTCGCTTTCGACCGAACACGGTCCGGCCATGACGTGGAGTTGCTTGCCGCCGATGACGTGTTCGCGGACACGGATGGTGGAATTGGCCGGGTGCGCCTCGCGGCTGACGAGTTTGTACCGCTTCTGGATGGGCAGGACGCTTTCCACCGCCCGCGGGAACTGGGAAATCAGCGTTTCGAGGTTGGCGTGGGTGAGTTCGTCGCCGATGGCGCCGATGACGGTGCGCGCCACGCCACGCATGACGTGGGGGATGTAGCCGAGCTTGCGGATTTCCTTGAGGACGGCCTGTTCCTCTTTTTTTGAAATCCGGGGTTTGAGCACGATGATCATGGTTTTTTATGGGTTGGCCGAAGGTCGCAAAAACGAAAACGCCGCAGGCGTTTGGCGACCTGCGGCGATTGGTTTGGTTAAAGTATTATCGCAGCCGCAAGTGCGCACTCATGCTAAACCAATAAAAGAAATATTGGCTGCTGGCTGCGTTGTTTACTTGCGTGCTGTTCACGAGACAAAGATAGCAGCTTGGGCCGGGCAGTCAAGAATGTTGTGATCTGGTGGTGTCCCGATTGGAGCGCGGAGCATTGGTCCGCAAGTGACTGAAACTGCAAAACCTCGCGGAGCAATGCTCCGCGCTCCGAACAGAGTTAAACATTGAACTTGAACAACAGCACGTCGCCGTCTTTCACAACGTATTCCTTGCCTTCCATGCGGTAGAGGCCCTTTTCGCGGGCCGCCGCGACGGAACCGCACTTGAGCAAATCGTCGTAGGCGACGGTCTCCGCCTTGATAAATCCGCGCTCGAAGTCGGAATGGATGACGCCCGCGGCCTTGGGCGCGGTGTCGCCGGCATGAATCGTCCACGCGCGCACCTCTTTTTCCCCCGCGGTGAAATATGTCCGCAGCCCGAGCAGATGATACGTGGCGTGGATCAGCGCGCCAACCCCGGATTCCTCGACGCCCAGTTCCTTAAGAAATTGTCTGGCCTCGTCCGCCGACAAATCGATCAGATCACTCTCAATTTGCGCGCTGATGACGACGGCTTCGCATGCAAAATGATGCTGGGCATAATCACCCACCTTCTGGATGAACGGGTTTTTATCAGCCGTGGCCAGGTCGGACTCCTTGACGTTGCAGGCGAAAATCGTGGGTTTGTCGGTCATCAGCCAGAACAGGCGGGAGACGGCCTTTTCCTCCGGCGCGAGTTCCAGCGTGAGCGCGGGTTTGCCGGCGTTGAGGTGCGGTTCGATCTTCTTCAGCACGGCTTCCTGCGCCAATGCCTCCTTGTCGCCACGCTTGGCGTCCTTGGCCACGCTGGCGAGCCGTTTCTGTACCGCCTCCAGATCGGCCAGCACCAGTTCCGTCGTGATGGTTTCAATATCGCGCACGGGATCCACCGAGCCGGTCACATGATGGATGTCCGTGTCCTCAAAACAGCGCACGACCTGGACGATGGCATCGACCTCCCGGATGTGGGTGAGAAATTTGTTGCCGAGGCCTTCGCCCTGGGAGGCGCCTTTGACCAGGCCGGCGATATCGACAAATTCGATCGCCGCCGGGATGATGACCTGGGTTTTGGCGATTTTGGCGAGCGGTTCGAGCCGGGCGTCCGGCACGGTGACGACGCCGACGTTCGGGTCAATGGTGCAAAAGGGATAATTGGCCGCCTCGGCCTTGCGGGTGCGGGTGAGGGCATTGAACAGGGTGGATTTCCCGACGTTGGGCAGACCGACGATTCCAGCTTTCAACATGAATTTAAAATGATTTAATGATGGTGGAAATTATGAGGAAAATGGGGGGCGGCGTGTCGTACCAACTGCCAGGCAATGTGCATGCCGCCGTATATTCCCAAGCCGAGCAGGAAAAAGCCAGAACATCGCTCCAGGCGCAGCAGGGTGAGTTCGCTGAACCGTCCGCGACCACGGGACACTCCGTAACTGAGCGTTAAGAACCACAAATTTGCGCCCAGCGCCACGCCGCTGACAAATGCAGCCTTGGCGGTGATGGAATCCTCCACCCACTCGTAGTCGGTGAACCAGGAATCGTGCGACATAAAATACGCGGCGGCCACGATCCAGAACAGCAACACGCCCACGTTGCCCAACACACGCGTAAAACCGATCATGAAGGCTGAGTGCGGACGCAATTTTTCGTCAATGCGTTTTTCGATCCGGCTGGCAGCGGTGCCGAGTTGCGTGGGGGCGATCACCGTTTTAGCCGTGAGGAATTTCATGCCGAGAAACAGCATAAAAACGAAACTGAATACCTCCATCGAGGTTTTGACAATGGGACTGCCGAAGAACGACGAAAACCCGGTGAAAGCAATCGTGCAGTAAATCAAATCCATCGTGGCCGCACCGAGACCAATGACCACCGCCCAGACGAAGCCGCGCCGCGCCCCCTCGTTGATAATGGTGAGATTCACCGGACCCACGGGCATCGACAGCAACAAACCGCTGACAAAGCCCGTCCCGGCGGAAAGTAAAATGGGCGACAGTTCCGGCATGGTTCAGTGCGCCGAGTCCGGTTCGTCGTCGTCTTCCTCTTCAATTTCCCGGCGCCAGGCGCGCGAGAGGCTTGGCCGCACAAACCCATAGACGAGGTACAGCGTGAAGAACGCCGGCAACACGTAATACAGGACCTTTTCCTTCAAAATCAGCAGGCAACCCAGAAAGAGCGCCGTCCCGATGGCTTTCGTGAACGTGCTCTTGGAACGCAATCCCAGTGATTTGAAGCTCGGATAGCGCACTGTGCTCACCATCATGGCCGATAAAAACACGAGCACGATCGCCAGCAGATAATTCCAGGCCCCCAGCGTTTTTTCCTTTTCATGAAAATGAATGATGAGCAAGGTGAGCGAGGCCACCAGGCCTGCCGCGGAAGGAATTGGAAAGCCCAGAAAGTCCTTGCTGCCACCGCTGCCGGCCATGGCGGACAAGCAGTTGAACCGCGCCAGCCGGAACGCCCCGCAGAGCAGATAAATGGACGCGATGAGCCAGCTGATCTGGCGATATTCACCGAATACATCTGCCAGCACAACGCGCTGCACGAGAAACGCCGGCGCGACGCCAAACGAAATCAGGTCCGCCAGCGAATCGAATTCGCGTCCGAACGGGCTTTCCGCGCCGCCCAGCCGCGCCGCGCGCCCGTCCAGCAAATCGAAAATGCAGGCGAGCAAAATGTACGCCAGCGCGAGCTTGATCTGGCTGAAATAGGCGTCGCTCATCGGATCGGCCTCGACAATTTTGGTCAGCGCCACGAAGCCGCAGAACAAGTTGCCGGCCGTGAGCAGGTTCGGCAGAAAATAAATCTTCAGCCGGCCCTCGTCCGAGTCGTCGGGTGCGGGTTGGGGAGCAACGGATTCGCTCATAATTCAATCCAATGAGGCAATCACGGTTTCACCGCCGATCACCTTGTCGCCCAGATTCACCTTGATTTGGGCGCGGCGCGGAAGATAAACGTCCACCCGCGATCCGAATTGAATCAGGCTGATGCGTTCCCCGCGCTGGACGGCATCCCCCTGGTCAACCCACGGCACGATGCGGCGTGCGATAAGGCCGGCGATGAGACGGATGCCCATTTTTTCGCCGGGCGGTTCGGTCACGTCAAAGCCGATGAGCACGTTCTCGTTGAACTGCGCGGAGTCGGCCCGCATCGCGTTGACGTATTGCCCGGGCGTGTGTTTGAAATGACCGACGCGGCCGGTCACCGGTGCGTATTGCACGTGGATATCAATCACGGAAAGAAAAATGGAAACGCGCTGGCATTCGCCGCCCATGAAATCCGCCTCGGTCGTGGTGCCAATCACGTCCACCTTGCCATGCCCGGGCGCAACGACGAGGTTGGGGCCGGTGGGCACCATCGGGTCGGGATCGCGGAAGAAATAAAAGGTGAAGAGGGTGAACAACACCCAAAGCCCGACCAGCGCCCAGGTCAGATATTCCAGCACAAACGACCCGATGTACTTGGCCACCAAGGAACCCGCCAGCAAGGCGAGCACCCCCGCACCGGCGAACCCGATGAGACGCAACGCCGCCAAGGCGGCTTTTCCCGAGTGTTTCACACCACCAAGGTAAAAATTTTCCGCGTCACTTGCAATTCGGCATTTTGGGGGCAATTTGAGCGCGACGGCAAAAATGGAATACAACCAACTGAAATCAAAACCAACCAATCAAAACGATTATGTCATTGCATACTCCTGATTTGACGAAACAACCCCCGCGCAGTCCGCGCGTGCGGCTGGGCGGCTACGCGATCCTGCCGCGTTGTCTGGACAAGGGCCGCGCGACGCTCGCCGGCAAAAACGGTGAATATCACTACGCCTGCCCGCTGGACCAGGACTTCCTGGAATTCGCCGGCATCGACCCCGAAGAATTAAAGAAACAGCTGGGCAAGAGCGACGGCGAAGTTCTGGAATGGATCAATGCCAACGCCAAACACCCGCACACCGCGCCGGAAATCGCCGCGTGGTCGGCATGGCAGGAACAGAATGCCCCGGACAATCCCGGCTCGCGCGAACATTTCAACGAGCTGCACAAGGCGGCCGGGCCCAAACGCACGGATATCAGCACGTGGTTTGACGTGCTGGATTTGGACGATTTCGTGAGCTTTGGCGGCAAGGCCTGATGACATTTCTTGGACTTCAGGAGCTCGAAACGGCCGGGGTGGTTTCGCTCGCCGGCGCCGGGGCGGGGGCCGGCTTGACGGCCTCGATGCGCTCGATGCGGTGCCGGCGTTTGGCGCCGTGTAACTCGAATTCCACCTCGTCGCCGACCTTGTTGTTGAGCAATGACTGCGCTACCGGCGAAAGATAGCTGATAACGCCTTTTTCCGGATCGGAATCCCAGGCGCCAAGAATCGTGAACGTCTCCGTCTGGTTCGCCCCCAGATCCACCGCCTGCACCACCGTGCCAATGCTGACGATGTCGGTACGGGCGTTGGCAAAATCCGTGCCGCGGGCCCGGGTGAGCTGGGTTTCGAGCTCCTCCTTGCGCCGCATGAGGATTTTCTGCATTTCCTTCGCCGCCTTGAATTCGTGATTTTCGCTGAGGTCGCCATAACTGCGGGCGGTGGCGATTTCCCTGGAGTTGGCGGGGATTTTCTTCTGCACCAGCTCCTGATACTCGGTTTTGCGGCGTTCGAGACTTTCCCAGGAAACCAGCGTCGCGGCTTCCTGCTTGGTCTGTTCGCCGCTGATGAGCGATTGGACGGCGGGATGGCTTTTAACCAGCCGCGCGAGAAGTGAACGCTTGTCCATGTCGTCGAACACCGGCGACAGTTGCAACGCGCGGGTGAGATCCTTGACCACGTCGATGTCGGCGAACGCGGTCAACTCCGTCAGCAATTCATGGTCGTCGAGGATGAATTCCCGCAGGCGGTTCGAACGTTTTTCGTTGAACTGGTCGCGCTCCATCGCCGTGAGCATGGCGCGAAAAACCTCCGGGCCAAGAATGTCGGCAAAGGCGTCGCTGCGTTCGCGGCCGAGCCAGAGCAACAGTTCGCTGCCGGCCGTGTGCTGGTTGACCAGCCGGGCGAGCGATTCCTTGAGCAAATCCATCTTGCCTTCCGCAATCAGCAGATTCGCAAATTCGCGGCACAGTTTTGCGGAAACGAAATTCAATGAACCGCGCAGCACTTCAGCCCAGCGCTCCGGATTCGCGGTCTTGAATGATTGCAGGGCATGATGATGTTTCGCGGCGGGAATCTGTTCCATCACCGGGCCGAACTTGATGTCTTGCGCCCAGATTTGCGCAGCGGTGATTTCATCGGGCGCCGGCGGGAGCCCGGCAATTTCGCGTAATTCGTCGCGCGCAAAAATGGCTTCCAGCGCCACGGACGGCTGCGTGCGCTGGTGCGACACGATGTCGGCGTTCAACGCCGTGACGACTTCCCCGGCGGCGCCTTGTTTGTCGGACAGATCCGCCGCGTTCTTTGACAGTTCGCCGACCACCACCACCCGCGCCTTCAAACCTTTGGCCGCGCGGAAATTGGTCATCAGCCGGTTTTGCAGCGACGTTTCCTGCGCCTGAAAAACGACCGGCTCGGTTTTTTTCAGCGGCACAATGAAATGGCCGTCTTTTTTCATCTCGCGCCGCGCGGTTTCCCACCACTTCTTCCAATCGTCGCGAATGACGTCCGGCACGAGCGCCTGCTGGATCTGGTCCGCCGTCGCCCGGCCGCCGTAGCTGTTCAACACCAGCTTGATCAAAT
>CAZKTW010000135.1:0-10093 GCA_964555775.1 uncultured Bifidobacteriaceae bacterium
AGGCCACCCGCTTGGTGCCGGCGTCCGCCCATTCGGTCTCAAAATTGTTCAGCCGGCATTTGAACCGCACTTTTTCCGGTGCGACAAAGCTCAAACCGGTGTATTCAAATTCAATGCGATGCCGGCCCGGCGGAATTTTCAGCGGCCCGGCGCCGTTGCCGTCCGCGAATTTCTTGTCGTCCAGGCGCATTTCCTCAATCCGCACCGGCGGCGGCAGCGGATTGAGGCTGGCGCCGGCCGGGTCCACCACGACGAGCCCCTTCGCCGTGGGAAACCACAGCCGTCCGTCCGCCGTTTTGCCTCCTGCTGATTGCAAGCCTTCCGAACATTCAAGCGTCGGCAAGCCGTCGTTGATGCCGTAAGTCAGAAACGACACCCCGGCCAGCTTCCCGTCGGCGCAACGATTTAAATCCGTTTCGTTCGCGCGCAGAATGCCGCCATAGGAACTCATCCAGAAATTTCCGCGTCCGTCCGATTCGACGTGGCCGATGACACCATTGGGCAAACCCTGTTCATGATTGATGACGGAGAATTTTCCGTCCTTGAAGCGGTTCAGGCCGCCGCCGAACGTGCCAATCCACAGTGCGCCGTCGTCCGCAAAGTGCAGGCACTCGATGAAATCGGACGATAATCCGTCGGATTTCTTGAACCGGCGAAAATTTCCATCCAGCAAACGCACCAGGCCGCCACCCGCGGTGCCGAACCACCGCGAGTCTGATTTGTCCTGCGCTATGGCCCGTACTTCCCCAAACGGTTCGCCGGCAATTTCGCCGAACTGCTCCAGTCTTCCGTTTTGATAACGCAACGGGCCCGCGGTGGTGCCGATCCAAAGTCCGTCGGACAGGAATAGCAGCGCCGGTATGGGCCGGTGAAGATTCTCAAGCCCCGGTGCAATCTCAAACGCACCATCCTTTTGTGCGAACAAGCCACCGCCCCAGGTGGCCGCCCAGATTTTTCCCGCGGAGTCCGCGGCCAGCGACCAAACGAAGGGATTGAGCAGGCCCTGCGCCGAATTGAAATTCGTCCAACCGCCGTTTTGCAGGCGATACACGCCCGCCCCTTCCGTGCCGACCCACAACGCACCGTCCGGCGTCGGCAGCACGGAGAGCACGGGACAGCTTTTCCAGTTGTCCGGGGGCGAAATGGTTTCAAGATTGTTCGGGCGGATCACCACAAGTCCCGCGCCGGTGCCGCACCAAAGATTGTTTTCGCGGTCTTCCCACAACGAAATCACCCAGTTCGAAGGCAGGCCGTTCGCGCGGTCAAAGTGCAGAAAAGCGGTGTTGGTCTGGCCGGGAAACACCAGGAAGATGCCATCACCGGAACTACCTCCCACCAGGGTTCCATTTTGGGCTTCCATCAGCCGGGTAAGGGCCTGTTCCCCCCACGGGGCCGCCCCCAAGTCGGCGACCCATTGACCGTCCCCCCACTTTTTTATGCTGCCATCGCAGGCCACCCAAAGCCCGCCATCGCGGCTGGCGGCAATTCCCTGGACATACAGATTGGTTTCGAGGGCAGGCACTGGAAATTCCACGGGCAGCAACCGGCCTTGCTTGAGCAGCGACACCCGTCCCTCGCGATTCACCCAAATCTGACCGCTCGCCGACCGCGTCAGGGCGACCACCCTGGCGATGATCCCTGCCGTTGGGATCAGCACCTGACCGTCCCGCACGCGCGCCAGTTCGCCAGTTTCATTCATCAACCAGACATCTCCCGCTTCGTCTGATGAGATGTCGTAAATTCTTCCACCGCTCCAATTCGCACGCAGCGGCACGGCGGCGAAATGCCCGTCCTTGTATTGCGAAACGTCGCCGCCTTCCGTGCCGATCCACAGCGTCCCATTGGTGGTTTCAAACAGGCTCGTGATGCGGCGGCTGTGGAGCTCCGGCGTGTTGTTGTCGTCGAAAACCGTGAAGCGGACGCCGTCAAACCGTGCCAATCCATTGTAAGTGCCGACCCACAAATACCCGTCACGCGTTTGCACCACGGCCGCGACCTTGTTTTGCGGCATCCCTTGTTCCACCTGCCAGTTACGCGTGAAATAATTCGGAGCGGCCGCCGCGGAAAAAGCAGCGGAGGCGATCATTGCGAAGACCAGCGCGAACCGGCAAAGATCTTTTTTTTCGGCGCCGCGAGGGAACATCGCCTTATTTTGCCCGCTGCGCGTCAAAAGTCGCAAGCTAATTCGGGCTTTCTGCGGCTCATGCCTTTTACCGACAAGACGGAAAACCCGCTTCGGCCTCACTGATCGACACCACCGCCGCCAAAACCACATTTGCATTTATACTGACACGATCGTCTTGAACAAAATCGCCTCCGCCGGTCGGCTTTGCCTTGCCGCCGCCGCACAACGATACCGTGGACATGAGCGGCGATTTTCGCGCGCTGAAAAATTCCTAAACAGTTATTGAGAAGTGCGAAAGCACTGTTGGCCCGTTGCCTGGGCGTTGGTTGCCGCGATGGTATAAGGCGATATCGGAACAATATAGCGTGGATCCGGGCTGGCCACAGGGATCCATGATGATGACAAATCACTTGCCTGTTCCAGTGTCGCACCGGTTGGCCAAGTCAGAGTAACGTTTCCAGCATTATCCACCCCGGCGTTCAAAACGGTTGTGACCGGCGCGCCAGCAGCTGCGTAAATGTTGGTGATGGCCGTTCCAGAGAGCGAGTTGTAGAACACAGACACGGAACTGAAGTCGGCATAACATCCAGACCAGGCGTTGCCCGGTTGAGCCCACCCGTAATCAATTCGACCGATGGCGGTTCCTTCGTTCTGGTCGATCGCGACGGTGTTACCACCGTTCGCGCCGGACTGTTCCACAACGTTGAGGGCTTCCGGAGGATGACCCATGTAGATCGTGGTGTCCGTTGGGGTGATTACCAGGGCGACAAAGGTCCAATCATAATCGGGCACCACCAATCCGGAGTTAATCGCGGTAGCTGGCCCACCCCACCGGGATGCAAGTGTGTTGGCCGACGGGAAGTATAATCCAAAATACCCAAATCCGTCGCCGGTGACGGGGTCCATCCCATAAGCTCCTGCCTGGTTGCCAAGCACGAGGCCATTACCCATGGCTTGCCCGCGCACCCAGGCGCAGACAGTCATATTGCTGGTATAGCTGGTGATCGGAATGTCAATACGACTGATGTTTGGTGCATTGCGCGCGGAGCCAATGCCTGAATGCATTGATCCGAAACCAGTGAGAGCGGGTCCCGGAACACCGAGCACCACGTTCGTATCTTTGGCCATGCCATCATGGCCGCCAGCGAGGTCCAGCAAGGGTGTATTGGGTCCTGGTGTGATTTCGCTCAAGTCGTAGTGCGCATAGGGTTGCTGGGCCATTATGGCAGCGACATAACTTCCAGGAGCAATTACGGTCAAAATGTTAGTGGCGTAAACCTCTCCATACGCATTGGAAATATGGAGGATATAGGTGCCGGCGTCGGTCAATTGAATATTGGTGAACGTCAGAATCAAATTCGTCTGATAAAATGTTCCATTCTTCGTCCAAGTGTTGGTAACTGGTGGAGTGACGGTGACCTGTGGTGTAAGGGTAAGATAACCTCCGGCATAACGGGATTCCGCTGGAGGAATTTGGGGAGGAACAATGCATGTTGGGCATGGAACATCCAATAGAATCGAGGGGTTGTTGGTGGACAGCCCATAGGCGTTGCTGACAACCAGCGTGTAAGCCGCGATGGCCGTGAGATAAGCATTGGTGTAATTTGCGTTCGTCTCGTTGAGGATCGGCACGCTGTTCGACAACCATTGAAGGGTTGGGGTTCCCCCAACGGAATTTGCGTGACTGCTGAACACGACGGTCTGCCCCGGAAAAAACGTGTTCGTGGGGCTGACAGAGATTATAGATTCGATTCCCACGACCTCACCCCAGGTGTCGGCCACGCGAATCCCATCAACGTAATTGTTCCATTGGGAGGCGGTGATCCAAATCAGCACATGCGTCATAGTGGTCGTTTCCGAGAAGTTATATGTGGTGTCCCAGATCACAGTGTTCGGATCTGTAGGCATGGTGCCGGAGGCGAACCACGAAACTTGAAGGGTCGCATTGCCTCCCGCCGTCGTGGTCAGCTTTCCAACCAGCAATCCGCTGACATCGGGAGCGATACTGCCGACGGCGTTAGTGGCGTAAGCCATCACCATTGCCGGACCCTCAACTGGATACGTCCCATGATAAGTGCCATCGCCCGGATCGCCGACCTGCCCCAGCGCGCCTGATGAAGCATACAGCGTGTTGCCCAAATCCACCGGGAAGCGCGAACTGGAATAACTGGCACGCGTGATGCCCGCGCCGACAAAGCGGGCCGAGTCGTTTGTGCCGTTGGCGAAACCAATGCCTTGGATGCCGTCATTGCCATGCTCAATCTGAACGCTGAAGTAATAAGTGCCGTTGGCGTTGAAATGGATTTGTGCATTGGTGCTCAGTTGTCGGACTGCCCAGGAACGCGGATCCTGATAATCCTGCAGGCCTCCCGGAGGCGGCGTGCCTGCATAGACATCGCTCCAGATGTTACCGACGCCTCCTCCCAGGTCGGGAGGGAGGCCCGGCGCGTGGACGGCGCCATTATTGTTAACACTGAAAATTGGGGAATTCGAGTTGACAATCCATTTGACGTTCGGCTCGAAGCCGACGGCAGTTTTACTGCCGGTGAGTTGTCCGAGCGGGGTGTCCCCGGGGACGAAGCTGTCCCAAAGCTCGCGCACGGTCTGGGTTGCATGGATTTGCGCCGCCCCAAGCAGCAGCGTCAGCGCGAAAACTGACAGTGGCGTTCGCACGATGCAGATGAGGGGTCTTGGTTTCATAGAATTGACGTCTCGATTGGTCGAACTTCTATAATCAATAAGTTCATCAGCAGACAAGCGACCTGGGTTTGTTGGCTAGGAAAGCACTCTATCAAAACCTGGGCATTCGTCACGTCATATCTCACCGCTCGCCGACCACGTCCAGGGTCTTTTGTTTTGTCAGGGGAACCTGTTGGTGTTCAGCCTTTAGGCTGTTTTGGGCCGAAAACATGCTAAAGCATGAACTCCAACAACTCACGCTCACAAAACAAAAGACCTTGGGCTCATACCTTTTACCGACAAGACGGAAAACCCGCTTCGGCCACACTGATCGATACCACTGCCGCCAAAACCACATTTATACTGACATGATCGTCTTGAAGAAAACCGCCACTGCCGGTCTGATCTGCCTTGCGGCGGCCGCCGCCATCGCCGCCACATCGCCGTTCACTCTGCTCAACGAACCTGTGGACGTGAGCGGCGATTTTCGCGCGCTGGAAAATTTTTATTATCTCGCCGACAGGGTTTCCGAATTTGATCCCGCGACCCATGCCGGGAAAATTGTTTACCAGCGGTCGCAATTTTCCGTGAGCCACGCCTTTGACAACGACCTGGCCGTCGTCGCGTCCGCCAAGCCGAACGAATTTCCCGCCAACCAATACGCCACCAATCCCGAACAGCCGTTTTCCGTGGAGTTCATCTCGCCCCGCGCGTTGCGCCTCAAGCTGACCAGCGGACCGCAGGTGCATCCGCCGCAGCCGGAACTCATGCTCGCCGGTCCCGTGCCGCGCGATGACTCGTGGAAATATGGGAAGGTCGCCGGCGGCTGGCGTTACACCAGCGCGTATGGCTCCGTGACCATTCAAGAACATCCTTTTCACATCGAAATTCGTGACGCCAGCGGCAGGTTGTTGACGGAAACCGACCACGCCAGCGACAACACCACGTCGTTCACGCCCATCCTGCCATTTGGCTACGTCCGCCGCGGGGCGGATTTTTCGCGCAGCTACAATGCCGCGTTCACGCTGGCGCCCGGCGAAAAAATCTTTGGCTGCGGCGAATCGTTCACCAGCCTCGACAAGCGAGGTCAGAAAATCGTGCTCTGGACGGACGACGCCAACGGCATTCAAAATCAAGGCGAATACAAACCGATTCCGTTTTTTATGAGCAACCGCGGTTACGGCATGTTCCTCCACACGACGACGCCGATCACGCTGGATTTCGGTCACGATTTCAGCGGCGTGAATTCAATGATGGTCGGCGACGACGAGCTGGATTTATTTGTCTTCCTCGGCACACCCAAGGAAATCCTGGACGAATACACCCAGGTCACCGGCAAATCGCCGCTGCCGCCGCTTTGGTCGTTCGGCCTGTGGATGAGCCGCTGCACCTACAACGCGGAGCAACAGGTGCGTGACATCGCGGGCAAGCTGCGCGTGAACAAAATTCCCTGCGACGTGCTGCACCTGGACACCGGCTGGTTTGAAACCGACTGGCAGTGCGACTACGAATTTTCCACGACGCGCTTCACCGATCCCAAGAAAATGCTCGCGGATTTGAAGGCCGACGGCTTCCGCATTTCCTGCTGGCAACTGCCGTATTTTGTGCCGAAAAACAAACTGTTCCCCGAACTGGTGGAACAAAACCTCGTCGTCCGCGATGCGAAGGGAAATTTGCCCTACGAAGACGCCGTGCTGGATTTTTCCAATCCCAAAACCGTCGAGTGGTATCAAGGCAAACTCGCCAACCTGTTGAACGAAGGCGTCAGCGCCATCAAGGTGGATTTCGGGGAAGCCGCGCCGAACGATGGAATTTGGGCCAATGGCCGCACCGGATTTTACGAGCATAATTTATTTCCGCTGCGCTACAACAAGGCCGTCGCCGACATCACCAAGAAAGTCAACGGCGACAACATCATCTGGGCGCGCAGCGCGTGGGCCGGCAGCCAGCGTTATCCCATCCACTGGGGCGGCGACGCCGAGAGTACCGACGACGGCATGGCGGCCGAACTGCGCGGCGGCCTTTCCTTTGGCTTGAGCGGCTTTTCGTTCTGGAGCCACGACGTCGGCGGTTTCACGGCCACGGCGGTGGACAACATGGACAAGGATTTGTTCGCGCGCTGGCTGGCCTTCGGCATGTTGAGTTCGCACAGCCGCTGTCACGGCATCGCCCCGAAGGAACCGTGGCTCTATGGCCAGGAGTTCATGGACAAGTTCCGCGCGATTGACGAACTCAAATACAAGCTCATGCCCTACGTTTATGCGCAGGCGAAGGATTCTTCCGATCACGGCCTGCCAATGGTGCGCGCGCTGTTCGTGGAATTCCCCAACGACCCCGGCTCGTGGAACGTGGACGACGAATATCTCTACGGTTCGCAAATGCTCGTCGCTCCGCTGCTGCGCGCGGGCGAAACCAGCCGAAACGTCTATCTGCCGCCGGGCGCGTGGATTGATTACCAAAACGGCAAGGCGTATCCCGGCGGCTGGCAGAAAATTGAAGCCGGCGAAATCCCGGAAATCATCCTCGTGCGCGACGGCTCGGTCATTCCGCACATCGCGCTGGCGCAATCCACCGCGCAAATGGACTGGTCGAAAATTGAGCTGAAAGTTTTCGCCAAGGACGCGACCACGGCAAAAGGATTGATTTTCCTGCCCGGCGAAACGGAAGCCCATGAACTCACACTGGCCAAGTCCGGCAAGAATTTCAAACTGGATGCCGATCCGTTGGCTGGAAAAGTGAAATGGACAATCAAAGAATCCTCGCAACCTTAATTGAATGAAAATGGGGAACATCCAACATCCAGCATCCAACATCGAACCACCAGTGCGGCGACGCAGGCCGTTCTTTGGATGTTGGATTTTGGATGCTGGATGTTGGATGTTTTTCCTCCTTTTCGCCTGCGCCTGCGCAGCAGGTCAATACACCAACTTCACCGTCGCGGTTTACATCCCGGTCAGCGTGGTCGAGAGCTTCGACCAGCCGCAAAAACTCCAGGCGGACTGGGACTGCATCCGCCGCCAGTTGAAAGTGGACAAAGTCTATATCGAAGTACAGCGCGACCGGCGGTTGCTCACCGACGAACAGGCCGAGCGCGCGAAGAAGTTTTTCCTCGACCACGGCGTACAGGTGGCTGGCGGCATGGCGTTGTCGGAGGGAAATATCGGCGGACAATTCCAATCGTTTTGCTACACCGACCCGCAGGACCGCGCGTTCGTCAAAAGCGCCGTGGAGTTTGCCGCTCGGCATTTCGATGAGGTGATCCAGGATGATTTCTTTTTCGTTTCCACGAAAAAGGATTCCGACATTGCCGCGAAAGGTAACAAAACCTGGACGCAATTCCGTCTGGAATTGATGGACGACGCAGCGGAAAACTTGATCGTCAAGCCGGCAAAAGCCGTGAATCCAAAGGTGAAAATGGTCATCAAGTTCCCGAACTGGTACGAGCATTTCCAAGGTTCCGGTTTCGACCTTGAACGCGAGCCGAAAATTTTTGACGGCATTTACGCCGGTACCGAAACGCGTGATCCGGTCATGACCGACCAGCATTTGCAGCAATACGAAAGCTACGAAATCATCCGTTACTTCGAGAACATCTCCCCGGGCCGCATTGGCGGCGGCTGGGTGGACACTTACAGCCTCAATTATATCGACCGTTATGCCGAACAGTTATGGGACACGATGTTCGCCAAGGCACAGGAGATGATGCTCTTCGAGTGGTCGGCGATGACACGGCCATTTGAAACCGGCGACCGCGCCGCGTGGGAAAATCTGCCAACCAGCTTTAATGTTGCCGAGATGACCAACGGCGTTTCCGCGCCGACGTGGGCGCGCGCCGCCGGCTATTCGTTGGAACAGGCGGATAAATTCCTCGGACGACTCGGCAATCCTGTCGGCATCGCCAGCTACAAGCCGTATCAATCCGGCGGCGAGGATTTTCTGCACAATTATCTCGGCTTGAGCGGCATTCCCATTGACCTGCGTCCGGAATTTCCGACGAACGCCAGCCTCATTTTGCTGACCGAGTGCGCCAAATTTGATTCCAACCTCGTGGCAAAAATCAAAGGCCAGTTGCGCGCGGGCAAATCCGTTGTCATCACGTCCGGACTGCTGCGCGCGTTGCAGGGCAGGGGTATCGAGGACATCGCGGAAGTCCGCTGGACGGACCGGAAATTTTCGGCGCACACCTACGCCGGCGGTTTCGGCGCGGGGAACTTTTCCGCGCTCGCCGGCGGGACGAACGCCGACGTGCTGTTCCCGCAAATTGATTTTCTTACGAATGATTCTTGGTCGCTCGTGCGCGCCGAGGCCAACGGCAACGGCTTCCCGCTGTTGTTGATGAACCGTTATTCGCGCGGCATCCTTTACGTCTGGACGATACCGGATAATTTCAACGCCCTTTACGTTTTGCCGCCGGAAGTGACCGGCGCGATAAGGAATTTCGTCATGCGCGGATTTCCCGTGCGGCTGGACGGCCCGGCGCAGGTGGCGCTCTTCGCATATGACAACAGCGCGTTCATTGCGCAAAATTTTTCGGCCACGGCGGCGGACGTGAAAATTTCCACGCTGGGAAATTCAACCAAATTGAAAAATCTCGTCACCGGCGAAACGCTTGAAGGCACATTGCCGCCGCCTCACGGCTGGAACCGGCGGAATGAAAACCTCGAGGACCGCGTCTCGTTCAGCGCGCATCTGCCGCCGCACAGCTATGCGGTGTTCGCGCCGGAAGCTGTTCGCGAAAACGCAAGCGCGTCATCCAAATCAATTTTACCATGAAACTAACCTGTTTATTTTGTCTTTCATTGGCAGTCATTCCCGCACTCGGGCAGTCGCCGGCCACTCCTGCACCGCTTGAGCCCGCGAAGAGTGCCGGAGCAACCACGTGGGCCCGGGGGATCGAAGGACAGCGCAAGGCCGACCTGGGCGACGGCCGTTATTTGAATCCGATCCTTTCGGGCGACCAGCCCGACCCCTCGGTTCTGAAGGATGGCAAGGATTACTACATGGTGCATTCCTGTTTTGATTACACTCCCGGCCTGCTGATCTGGCATTCGCGCGATTTGGTAAACTGGGAGCCCGTTGGGCCGGCACTGCGGAAACATGTCGGCACGATCTGGGCGCCGGACCTCACCAAGTATCACGGACGTTACTACATCTATCTTCCGGCACTCACGGCCAAAGGCGTGGAGAACATGGTGGTTTACGCCGACGACATCCACGGCCCCTGGAGCGATCCTGTCAACCTGCACGTCGGCAACATTGATCCCGGTCACGCCGTCTCCGAGGATGGCA
>CAZKTW010000136.1:0-10082 GCA_964555775.1 uncultured Bifidobacteriaceae bacterium
GCACCGGCGCCAAGGCAATCGAAGAATTGAAGCGGCAGGTCGGTGAAATTGTCGCTGGCAAACCGGTGACCAAGGAGGTTTATCCGCACCAGATCGCCTTCAACGTGCTGCCGCAGGTGGATTCATTCCTGCCGACCGGTTACACCAAGGAAGAGATGAAGATGGAAAACGAAGGCCGCAAGATCATGCATCACCCGGCGTTCCGCGCCAGCGTGACCTGCGTGCGCGTGCCGGTCTATCGTTCCCATTCGATTGCCGTGAGCGCGGAATTTGACAAACCGGTAACCGTGGAAGCCGCGCGGGCCGTCCTGAAAAAGGCGCCCGGGCTGGATCTCGTGGACGAGCCGGAGAACAAGAAATATCCCATGCCGCTGTTCACCTCGGAGAAATACAACTGTGAAGTCGGCCGCATCCGGCTGGATTGCGCGTTGGACAACGGGCTGTGTTTCTGGGTGAGCGGCGATCAGTTACTGCGGGGCGCCGCGCTCAACGCCGTGCTGATCGCGGAGGAGTTGATAAAGTAGGGCAGGCGTCTCGCCTGCCCAGCGAGCGCGCCAGCGCGAGCAAGAAGATTAGAAAGATTCTCGGTGGGGCCGGCGAGACGCCTGCCTACGTATTCACGGCGTTTTGAGCCGGTAGAAGCCGCTGCGGTTGGTGGGCGACAGCGTGATTTCGTTCTGTAAATTGGTGAGGTTCAACACCGGCGTGTTCGTCACATCCGTCCAACTGCCCAAATCCGAACTTTGTTGCAACGCAAAATTCGTTGACGGCACAACCCAGGAAAATTTGAGATCAGGATTGGCGGGCACGATGTTCAACTGTGGTGTCGGTGTGGTTTGTGAAATCCAAATCCCGCCATTCCACGCGACCGCAACCAGTTTGCTGCCATCGGCCGACGAGGCAACCGCCTGCCAGACTGAAGCGGGTGCACTATTCGAAACCCACGTCATTCCAGAATTCATTGAAGAGTAAATCCCGTTTTTCCCGGAAACCGCCACCAGTCTGATCCCGTCAGCCGACGAGGCGGCACTGCTCCAGCTGATGATGTTGGAAGGTAAATTGCACAACGCCCAGGTATTTCCCCCGTTTGTGGAAATGTAAATGCCGGTCGCCGGAGTTACTGCTGTCAACTTGGCTCCATTTGCTGAGGAGGCGAGAGAGATCACGTCTCCGCTCAAGGTGAAATTGGATTGTGTCCAGGTGGCTCCGGAATTGGTCGAAATGATAATCCGTCCGACATTATTGCCCGCCACCAGATTGCTTCCATCCGCGGAACAAGCCACACTGTGCAAATCAGCCACCGGCGTCGTGTTAGAAGTCCACGTCGTTCCTCCATCGGCGGAAAGATAAATCCGGTTGGAGAAAAATACGGCGGCCAGTTTTAAACCATCGGCGGAGGAGGCCATGGAACGCCAACTGTTCGCCGGAACATTGTTCGTTGACCAGGTCGCTCCCGAATCGGTTGAGGTATAGATGCTGCCCGGATCGGCTACAGTCGCCAGTCTGCTGCCATCCGCGGAAGAAGCGACTGAAGTCCAATGCAGAACTGGTGCCGTCTTCGAATTCCAATCCAGACCCCCGTTCGTCGAAGTGTAAATCTGCCCCGTCCAAGATGGCCCGCCGATCACGGCCACTAACTTGTTTCCATCCGCCGACGAAGCCACAGAATACCATAGATTCATCGGCGCGCGAGTCACCGTCCAGGTCTGGGCGATCGCAAAATCAGCTACCAATAAAACCGCCGGGATGCACAGCAGGATTTTGAGGTTGTTCATAACAATCGGATTCTACAGCCGATTTCAGGGCCGACAACTGTGCGTCTGCGTGCACACCCCATGGCAAAAATCGTTGTTTTCATGGGCGTTTGGCGTGAAATTGCGCCCGCGCCATAAATCGTGAAAGAGTTGCTGAAAAAAAGCACCAAATTCCAAGCTCCAACATCCAAAGAAGCTTCAAGCTCCAAACTTTAAACCGGATCGGGCTGAGGTTTGGAGCTTTTTTGATTTGGAATTTCTCTGGAGCTTGGAAGTTGGTACTTGGCGCTCTTCCTCACGGCGTTTTGAGCCGGAAGAATTCGTTCCGGTTGGACGGTATCAACCACATTTCCCTTTGCAGGTTGGTAAGATTGAGCGCCGGGGCATTCGTGAGGCTCGACCACTTCGTGAAATTGGTGGTTCGCTGTAAAACCAGGTTCGTTGCCGGGACTATCCACGACAGGGTCATGCGATTATTCCCGGATGCCAGGTTCAGGAGAGGCGCGTTCGGAACGTAACAGGTGTAGATTCCGGCTTTGGAGGAGGCGGCGACCCATCGACTGCCATCGGCGGAGACGACGATGGATGTCCAGTTCGTGGTGGGGGCGCCCGTTTGGATCCAGGTAGCGCCCGAGTTGGTGGAAAAATAAATGCCGCCGTTGTTCGCGCCTGCCGCCAGCCGGCTGCCATCCGTTGACGAAGCCACCGCCTGCCAGTTTTTTGAAGGTGCGATGGTCTGGGTCCAAACGCCGCCGGCGTTGGTGGAAATATAGACACCACCGCCGTAAACCGCCGCAACCAGCTTCATTCCGTCACCGGACGATGCAATACACCGCCAATTTCGGTTTGCGACATTGTTGGTCACCCAAGTGGCGCCGGAATCGGTTGAGGTGTAGATGGCGCCGCCGTAAACAACCCCCGCCCATCTGGTACAGTCGGCCGAAACCGCCAACCGGGTCCAGGCCACCGTGGGAGCGTTATTAGAGGACCAGTTTGCACCATGGTCGGTTGATGTGTAGATACCCCCAAAGGAATCCGCGACGATCATGGTGGCACCACTGGCAGCGGCACCTGATGAAATCCAATTCATATGTCCGCCTGGAGCACTGCTTTGGGTCCAGTTGCCGCCCAAGTTGGTGGAGATATACACCCAGCCGGGAAATGCCGCCACAGGCATGAAACTGTCGGATGTGGCCACCAGTTGACTGCCATCGGCCGAGCCGGCGATGGACGACCATTGATACGGAGTGAACGGGGAGACGCTCAACGTGACCGGGGCGTTGGTGCATAGAGTCCAGGTGCCACCCGAGTTGGTGGAAACGTAGATGCCGCCCGGAGCCGTTGTCGCCGCCAACCTGACTCCGTCCGCGGAACAAGCCACACAAGTCCAGTTCGTACCCGGGGCGCTGGTCTGCGTCCAAGTCTGGGCCGCAACGAAACTGGCTATCGATGAAGCAGTCAAAACCACCAGCAGAATTCTGAAGTTTTTCATCAGCATCTAATGGATATTTCAAATTAAATCATTTAATGAAGTCATTGTCAAGCGATCCATTTTTTAATGACTCGCCGGTTGCCTGAGTGTGCGGTTACCAAGTTTGATCTTTGGCCATACCTAATGCCATCCAAATCGCGGAAGAATTGCTGATTCAAAAACCTTTCGGAGGGCGGAGTTTGGCTTCCCAAACCCGCCACGGGTTGGCTGCCCAAAACAAGTAATTTGCCTCGGGAATCGTGGTCACGACGCCCTGATTTCCGGCACGGTCAGTTTGGGGCTCGCAGCGCTCACCCCTCCGAACCGTTTCACGGCGTTTTGAGGCGGTTACGTTTTTTGCTTGGGCTGGAAATCCGTTCCCGCATAGTGTTGCCAATGCCGTTACCCAGCAAACCGGCGGCAAACGCAACGGTCGCGAATCACGCCGATTGGTTGACGCCGCGCCGATTCATCGTGTTGCTGGCGTTGCTGACGCTGGCGTCTTATCCCCAGATTTTCCTCGGGCTCCAAACGTTTGTTTACCGGGATTTCGGCCTCTTTTCCTACCCGCTGGCGTATCATTTCCGTGAAAGTTTCTGGCAGGGTGAACTGCCGCTGTGGAACCCGCTGAACAACTGCGGCGCGCCGTTTCTGGCGCAATGGAACACCCAGGTGCTTTATCCGCCGGCCTTGTTTTATCTGCTCTTTCCTCTCTCCTGGTCGCTGGGGGTGTTCTGCCTGTTGCACCTGTTCTGGGGCGGCCTGGGAATGTTTTATCTCGCGCACCACCGGACGCAAAACCGCCTGGCCGCCGCCTTTGCCGGAATCATTTTCGCCTTCAATGGACTCATGCTCAACAGCCTGGTCTGGCCGGCAACCATCGCCGGCCTGGCCTGGATGCCGTGGGTGGCATGGCTCACCGAACGCGCGTGGCGCGAAGGCGGCCGGACCCTCGTCCTGGCGGCGGTGGCCGGTGCGATGCAAATGCTCTCCGGCGTCGCGGAAGCGGTCCTGTTGACATGGATTTTGCTGGGCGCGTCAGGCCTGTTTGAATTCATCCGCGGCAATGGTCCACCAGGAAAAATATTGTGGCGGACCGGCCTGATCATTGTGCTGATCAGCGGCCTCTCGGCCGCGCAACTGCTTCCCTTTTTTGATCTGCTGGATTACTCACGGCGCCAGGAGCACCTTTCCGCGACACTCTGGCCCATGCCGCTGACCGGCTGGGCGAATTTTTTCGTGCCCCTGTTTCGCTGCCATTCCTTTCAAGGCGTTTTCATGCAGGACAACCAGTCCTGGATCAATTCCTATTACGTGGGTGTGGCCACGATCGTGTGGGCGCTGGGATCATTGTGGCGGAGACGGCAGGGACGCGCGTGGCTGTTGGCCGCCCTGGCCGGGTCGTGCCTCATCCTGGCACTGGGCGACGCCACTCCAGTCTATGGCTGGTTGTCACGCCAATTCAGTTTCATCAGCCTGATGCGTTTTCCAATCAAGTTTGTAATCCTGCCGGTGTTCATCCTGCCACTGTTGGCCGCCTATGGCCTGGCGGAAATACAACCGGTTACCGGAATGAACACCGCCCGGCAGGGCGCGCTCCGGGGTCTGACGGGGTTTGCCGCGACCGCGTTGATCCTGGGTATTCTCTGGTGGAATTGGCGATCCCAGCCGGCGGGCGATGACCGCACCGCCGTGTGGTGGAACGGCTTGTTCCGCGCAGGTTTCTTCATGGCCATTGCCGGGGGATGGTGGCTTGCGGCAAAAATCCCCGCCCTGGGATCCCGCCGGCCATGGCAACTGCTGCTCCTCTTGCTGGTGTGGCTGGACTTGTATCTGCAGGCGCCCCAGCCGCAAACCGTCAACCGGACGATTTTTCAACCCGGCCTGGTGCAGCCAGTTCCCGCGCCGCGTTTTGGCGTGGCCCGGGTATTCGTGCCCTTCGATACGAACTACCGGTTCGGCCACCAGTTTCTTGCTGACGTCACCAAGGACTACCTCGTAAGGCGGTTTGCCCTCTCCAGCGATTGCAACCTGCTCGACGGGCTTCCCAATTGCGACGGTTTCTTCCCACTTTGTCTGAGCCGGTATGCCGCGATGTTCTACAGCTTTTACAACAACGATACTCCCGACCCGTTGCTCGATTTCATGGGCGTGTCGCAAATCCTCACCGCGGGGACCAATCGCTGCGAATGGGTGCCGCGCTCCACCGGCATGCCGCTGCTGACTGGCGGCCAAAAACCCGTGTTCATCGATGACCTGACCGCCGTGCAAATGTTCACCAATGCAAATTTCAATCCGCGCCGGGACATCAGCCTGCCCGTGGCGGCAAAACCCTTCATCACGGCGTGCAACCACACCGTGGTAAACATTTTGTCGCCGAAATTCTCCGCCGGGCTGATTGAAGCCGATGCCGAGACCACCACTCCGGCCCTGCTGGTGGTGGCGCAAATATATTATCCTGCGTGGCGGGCCTACGTGGATGGACAGCCGGTGCGGCTATGGCCGGCGAATTATGCCTTCCAGGCGTTTGAAATTCCGGCCGGCGCACATCGCGTGAAACTCGCTTATGAGGACCGGCGATTTTATCTCGGCTCGACCATCTCGCTGGCCACCCTGGCGGGTTGTGTGCTGATCTACGGCTGGTCCCGGCGCCGGCCGGCGTCGGTTACCGCCGAACTGGTGAAGCAACTGAGCGCCGCCGAAACCCTGTAGGCCCTGAACAAGTTCCGCAGAGCTTTCTTTCTCTTGCACAGCACCAGGGGATTGGTGCAGACCAGGATGCTTTGCGTATTTCAGAAATCATCGTATTGCGCGCAGCGTCTTGGACTGCGGTGGCCCTCCGCCGCTTTTCCCAAAAATATCAAGCTGTGCCACTGCTGGCCAGAACGGGGCTATTGAAATCCCAGTCGGCGAAATCAAGGTTTGGCCGCTTCCTTGGTGTAGGCGACGAGGGACTTGATTTTGGCCTCGGCGGCGGCATCGCGAATTTTTACCACCTTGCCCCAAGGCGCTTTTTCATCGGCATTGATGGCCAGGATGAGCTGTGGATTCTTTGCCGCCTGGGAGACCAGCTCGCTTTTCAATTGCTCAAACGTCTTCGGCACATTGTCTTTGAAAGAATAAATTCCATTCGTATCAATATTTACAACCAGCGGCAGGGTTTCATTCGCGCCAGGTTTTTGGGCCTGCGATGATTCGGGCAGCTTGAGCTTCAAGGCCGACTGCTGTTTGAATGTGGTCGTCACCGTCAGAAAAATCAGCAGCACGATCAGCACATCCACCAGCGCGACGATGATGACCGTGGGCGTGTTGCGACGTTTATGGACGCGGAAACGCATTATTTCTTGATGATGGGCGGCAGCGATTTGGGGTCCGCGATGTTGGATGCTACGGAAGCCGGAACGGGTTCGCGGTATTGGCGGCGGAGGAAGTCATCGCAGAGCGCTTCCATTTCCACGGCCAACACCTCCACTTTCTTGTTGAAATAGCTCCAGGCGATGAGCGAGGGGATGGCAATGAGCAATCCGATCAACGTTGCCCATAAAATCAGCGCGATGCCTTGGGCCAGTTTGGTGGCGTCGTTCAGGCCCGTCTGGCCGAGGTTGCCGAACACGGTGATCATGCCCACAATCGTCCCCACCAGGCCGAGCAACGGGGCAATGCCGACAATGATTTCGAGCACGACCAGGCCGCGTTCGAGCCGGACGATTTCATGGCGCGCGGCGGTTTGCAGGGCGTCCACATTGTCGTCCTTCGGCCAGTCGAGGCGGTCGGCGGCCAGCATCAACAGGCGCCCAAGCGGCGACGGTTTTTGCCCGCAGACGCGCCGGAGCGCTTTCACGTCGTCGCGGGTTTTGCAGGCCGCCAGCGTGTCGGTGATGTCGGGCGGCACGACCTTGGCCCAACGCAACGTCAGCGCCCGTTCCACGATGAACGCCAGTCCAACGACCGAGGTCATTCCCAGCATCAGGTAAACCAGTATCTCCATCATATAATTCTGCTATCGATTGTGCAATGGGGCGGTCAGTAATAAAACGTAAATCTAACCGGGCGTATGTCCGTACCGATTTCGTGAAACATGTCACTCGGCCATCGGGCAAATGGTGCCGCATTGTCGATGGCCGACTGACAGACGATCGCCCATATCCCCCCCGGCACATCATCCGCCGAATCTCCCGCTATTTTCAAGTCAGTAACACTTCCATCCCGATGCAAATTGAATTCTATGACCACTTTGCCCCGGCTGTCCGACGCGTACCGGGTTCGATCCAGCAAACTATACCAGGATTGTGAAACGGCATCGATCAAGGCGGCGTCGTAGGCGCCAAACGACGTTGCCTTCGCATCCAGCGAGGCAATTTCCAAATGATGCCGCATCCCACCCTCCTGCTTCATTTGCGGACCGGGCAAACGATTCGATTGCTGCTCGTTCGCCTGCTTGACGGTGCGTGGACGCGGTTGTTCCTGCGGCGGCGAATTGTCCGGCTTGCCGAGCGTCAAATCACCTGGTCGGGTCACCGGCAACGGTTTCGGCTGCGGCATGAGGGGCGATGGCTTTTGCTGCGGTGTGGGAGGCGACGGTTGAAGTTTGCTGGCCACCGGTCGCGGCACGTTTTCGGTTTTTACAACCTCGGTTTGTTTGCCATTCAGTTTTGGGACGTCCTTGTTCCCCATTGTCGGGTCCGCCGCGCGGGAATTCTGGCTGGAATAATACTTCGCCTCCTTGGGAGCTTCGGTGCTCGGCTGGGTCACTTCCACGAACGCCAGTTGTTCATCCTTGTTTTCAGGCGGGGGCGGTTTGATTTTCATGACCACCGGGTGGGGCAACCAATTGGGCCAATGCCATTGCTGCCACCAGCCCAGTTCCTTGCCGGCCTCATAACCGCCCCACCCCATCAAATGCAGCGCCAGCGACAACGCCAGCACCAGACCCAGCCGCCGCATTTCAGGGCCGCTGAGCCGCAAAGAACCTGTTGGTGCGCCGACTCCCGTCATGTCTGTAAAGCTTGCCGCAGGAAATGGCCGCGGGCAACTTCTTTGCCATCCGGACGGAAAGCCGGTTGACCAAATGGAGCCGTCCTCAAATACCTCGGCCAGCTTGAGTGGAGGAAAGTACGATCCCACCGCGCTATTCAGGAACCGTCCATTGACCGGCCGCAATGGGCCCGCCGGAAATGACCCGGGACCGGTCTCAGCCGCTCAAACAGACAATCACTTTACCCTTCCAGCGCGGCGCCAATGAGTCAAATCCGCCGGACTTCAACCTCCCGCGCCAGCCGGTCCACGTCCGCGCGGTCCACTTCACCAACCGGCGCCGTGAGCGCGTTCGCCGCCCCGGCGGCAGCGCCCCAGCGACAGGATTCACCCAGGTCATCGCCGCGCAACAACCGCCACACCAGCCCCGCGGTGAAGGCGTCACCCGAGCCGGTCGGGTTCACGGCCTTGATTCGGGGCGCAATGATTCGCCAGAAATCCCGGCCATCAAACGCCAGTGCCGGGTCTTTGCCCGCCGTCACAATCACCCGCCTGGCCCCGCGCTCGCCCAGTTCGCGCATCGCCGCCATCACGGCCACATCATCCTTGAGTTCGCGCCCGAAAGTCGCCGCCAGTTCCGGCCCGTTCGGTTTTGCCAAGCCCGGCCCGGCTTTCAATGCCTCCAACAAGGGCACCCTTTGGGCATCCACCACGGAAAGCGCCCCGGCTGCTTCCGCCAGCCGTGTGCATTGGAAATACAAATCCGCCGGCGCGCCCGGGGCAATCGTTCCCGACATCACCACCACCCGGCACCCCGGAATGCGCCGCCGGAGGATGTCCATGAGCTTGTCGCCATCCACCGGCTCAACCGCCCGGCTCTCTTCCACCAGTTCCGTGTGCGTGCCGGCCGATTCGTCAATCACGGTGATGCATTGTCGCGTCTGCGCTGTCACCGTCACAAAATCATAATCAATTCCCAACCGGGTCATCGCCACCCGGACGAACTCCCCGCGATCTCCACCTATGAAGCCGGTGGCCACCGGCTCCTCGCCCAGCGTCTTGAGCACTTTGGCCACGTTGATGGACTTGCCGGACGCGACGTCCAGCGTTGTCCCGGCGCGATTCACCGCATCCAGCACCAGCCGGTGGAACAGCATCACCCGCTGCGCACACGGCGTTGTTCCCAGGCAAAGGATGTTGGCGCTCATATCCCGCATCGTAAAGCCATTCCGGCACCCAGGCCAGAAATAGCTCGCACCCTGTTATCATGACAAAACTTTGTAACATATGTTACAAAGTTTTGCAGTGCGGTAAGGGCGATGCGGGCGGGATTTTCCGGATTTTAAACCAAGATCGGCTGGCCATCCGGCCGCGCTGGTGGTACGCAGGTTGGTGTTCAATGGAACTGCGTGATTTTGCCGAACAGGTTTTGTTCGCGACCACACTGGAGGAAAAACTCCGGTGTCCGGCGGATATCACCGACGAACAGCCCGGCGCACCGCTCGCCACCCCCGCCGTACCCGGCCGGCCGGCGGAATTGCGCTTCAAACCAACCGGCACGGCCCGCGGCGAATTTCCCGGCACCAAACATCTTGAGCAGGAACGCGAGCGCGGCCGGTTGCTCCACTTTTTCGCCAACCATGAACTGCTCGCCACCGAGTTGATGGCGCTGGTGTTGTTGCGTTTTCCCGAAGCACCCGCCGCCTTCCGCAAGGGCGTACTGCAAACGCTCAAGGACGAGCAGGAACATACCCGCCTTTACCTCCGGCGCATGAAGGAATGCGGGATCCACTTCGGCGAACTGCCCGTCAGCGGCTACTTTTGGCGTTCGGTGTCGGTGATGGAAAACCCGATGGATTACGTTTCCAGCCTCTGCCTGACAT
>CAZKTW010000137.1:0-10081 GCA_964555775.1 uncultured Bifidobacteriaceae bacterium
TGCCGGGCCAGCCGCCTTCAATGTAATGCACCCCGAAAGAATCGAGCTTCTCGGCAATGCGGAGCTTGTCCGCGACCGAGAAATTGATGCCTTCGCCCTGCGAACCGTCGCGCAGGGTCGTATCATAGATTTCGACCTGGGGTTTCATAAAATTCCCGTGAAAATACGGCGGACAATATCCCTGAATCCGAGAGAACTGGCAAATCCCAAAACGGGGCACGGTAGCGGAGCACGCAACAGGATCAATTTACAAATACGACGCCCGTTTACTCATTCAGAATCCCAATGGCGGCCAATGCTTTGAGGAGTCCTATCGCCACTAATATGGCCGTATATCGGGTTACCACAACAACCCCGATAATCATTCCGAGTTCTGCGTCAGACCATTTGTAAATGAGAAAAATGGCAACGATGAAAGCCAAGTATGGACCGATGGCTGGAATCAGCATGACCAGAGACGAGGCGACGATAATGACCAACTTTTCAGCACGCTCTAATTCAATTTGGGCCAATTTAAGCGTCAGGAGCAAAGAAGTTCCAAAAACCACGGTCACCGTAGCCCAATATACAACCATGTGCCAGACGCTGACGTCGTTGTTAAACATACAAATCTTGAGAACTGCACTGTCAAGGTATGGTGAAATTATTTCCGGCCTGCCACATTGTCCAGAGCCGATTCATTGAAACACCGCCGGTTGCTTGGCGCCGTAGGCGCAACATCTTTGTGGTTTTATCTCCCATTCGATATAAAGCTCTGTAGGAGCGACTCAAACCCCAATATGCCGCTCCTATGGAGATTGGATGTTTGATGGCTGGATTCTGTAGATATGTCGCGCCGATGGCGCTGATGGAGCAGGCGCATTTTCTGAACGCCCAACCCGGCGGACTGCGGAGAACCCGCCCTGCTGTTGAATCACTTCGCGGCAATATCCGGCTGGTTACGGGGCAGGGTTCACCGTTGGGGCAAAACCAATGCTGCTGTCGCCGACACTCAGGCGCACTGCGCGGCCGGGGCTGGTGACAATCTCTCCCGTCAATTGCTCGGTCTGGCCATTGGACTTTTTGGAGTCAAAAACCACCTTGATGTCGTAGTTGCCGTCAGCGTCAATGGTCGGGGTGAGCGTGCATACCTTGCCGCCGCCCAGGTCAAACTGCTTGGGCATCTGATTGACAAGCTGGATCGCCCCCAGATCCGGTCCGGCGGCAGGGTCCGTCGCTGCGTTGGCGGGAGGAGTGATTTGTGGAGTTGTGGTCGGTGGTGGTTTGGCCAGCTGCGCAGCGCGGCTGGCGGTCAATGCATCGCCCAGTTGCTGGTTCTTCTTTTGCAGGTCGGCAATCTGAACGGTCTGCTTGCGCAGCATTCCCACCTCATTGCGCAGTTTCAACAATTCCGTGATCTGGTTTTCCGCGGCTGCATTGGCCTGGGCGAGGCGGTTGGAAAGCTGTTCGTTGTCCGCCTGCAACCGGGCCAGTTGGTCCAACTGCTGCCGCAACGAATCGTTTTCCTGTTGCAGCTTGACGCGGGCCTGCTGTTGCATCACCAGGCCCGCCGCGGCCGCCAGCAAAAGGATGGTCAGAATGCCGGATATGATTTTCATCACGGTTTCAATTTTCCGTGACGTTAAACATCCGGACCCAGGGGATCAAGCCTTGGCCTTGGGTTCCGATGCGACCTGTTTCGCACAATCAGGACAGACCCGGTGCATGAACTGGGTGTCGGAGTGCGTGGCGACGTAGGTTTCCACCTCCTGCCAGCAACCCTCGTCGTCCTGGACACGTTTGCAGGAATTACAGATGGGCAACATCCCGGAAAGGCTTTTCACCCGGTCCATGGCCTCGGTGAGTTCCGCAATCAATTTGTCACGCTCCTCGTCATCCTGTTTGCGATCAGAGATGTCGCGGGCGATGACCGAGGCGCCAATAATTTCTCCCAGGCCATTTTTGATGGGTGAAGCGGTCACAAAGACCGGGACGTCATGGCCATCTTTGTGCCGGCGCACGGTATCAAAACGTCCGACGCCCTCGCCGTGACGGATTTGTTCCATCGTTTCAATCAACTCATCCTGTTGGCCGGCCGGATAGAGGAGGGCAATGGAACGGCCGATGATTTCATCGGCGCGATAGCCGAAAACGCGCTCGGCGCCGCGGTTCCAACTGACGATGGTTCCGTCCGGCGTCTTGCCGTAAATGGCATCTTCGCTGGATTCGACGATGGCGGCGAGGAAATGCATGGCGCTTTCCGCGCGATTGCGTTCCCGCCGGGTCCGGGCGGCTCCCATTTCGCGTTCAATTGCCGGAACGAGGCGGGACAGGTTTTCCTTGACGATAAAATCGCTGGCGCCGGCCTTCATCATGTCCACGGCGGCGTCTTCCCCGTAGGTGCCGGAAACGACGATGAAGGGAATGTCGAAACCGGTCTCCCGCAATATTTTGAGCGCGGCCAGGCCGTTGAACTCGGGCATGTGATAATCCGAAATGATCACGTCCCAAACCCGGCGGCCCAGGGCGGACATGAAATCCGAGGCGGTTTGGACCCGTTGATGAAACGGTTCATACTTGTAGTGGCATATTTCCTCCAACAACAGTTCCGTATCGTTTTCGGAATCCTCCACCACCAGCACTTGCAACATCCTGACCATACGCAAACTCTTTCCTACCGGAATCTTTCAGACAGCATTCATTTCCCTTGTTCGGTGCAGCTCCTGGATCGGCTTCAAAAGCTACGCGAACAACCTTTAACGCGTTAATGTAGCACATAACCAATGCTATTCAAAGATAATCAAATCAACATGGAGGCAAACAGTGAGCATCTCAGTTCTTAAGCAATGGCTTGGTTGCCCAATCCCAACGGGATTGTGTCCTTCAGCCCAAGGTTGCGAGGAACGAACTGCCTTGGGAAAGCTACGCCCAAGAACGCAACCCCGTTGGGGTTGCTATTTTCTCCCGACTATTAGCCCAGGGTGGCTCGTTCCTCGCGACCCTGGGCTTTGAGGCGGAATCCCTTTGGGGTTCTTGGGCGGCACGTTTGGCCCTGCAGAAAAAATGAGATGCTCACAGGCAAACATCTGGACCATGCGGGAAAAGACAACCGGGTTCGCCGGGTTGGTCCCCGCAGCCTGGACCGCGTGAATCGTTTGCAGCTGTTAAATGATTTTATCTTGTTTTTCTGATAATTATTTCTTCAATTTACTAATTGTTGCGTGACAAGTGGTTTGGCAGAGGGTACTTGTATCCAACATCCTTTTGGCATCATGAGCACGAAAATCAATTTCGCCCTGCGCGAGCAGGACATTCCCACCCAATGGTACAATCTGCTGGCGGATTTTCCCGAACCTTTGCCGCCGCCGCTGCACCCAGGCACCAAACAGCCCGTCCCACCGGAAGCGTTGCTCGCCATCTTCCCGGAAAATCTGGTGAAACAGGAGATGTGCCCGGATCGCTGGGTGCCGATTCCCGAAGAGGTCCGCGACATCTACACGCTCTGGCGGCCGACGCCGTTATTGCGGGCGGTGCGATTGGAAAAGGCGCTGCAAACACCGGCGCACATTTACTACAAATACGAGGGCGTCAGCCCGGCGGGCAGTCACAAGGTCAACACGTCGGTCCCGCAGGCGTACTTCAACAAGGTCGCCGGCACCAAACGCCTGGCCACCGAGACCGGGGCGGGCCAGTGGGGTTCGTCACTTGCGTTTGCGTGCAAGCTTTTTGGACTGGAATGTAACATTTACATGGTCAAGGTCAGTTATGACCATAAGCCGTACCGCCGGATGCTCATGCACACCTGGGGCGCGACGGTGCACCCGAGCCCCAGCAACCTGACTGAATATGGCCGCAAGCTGCTGGCCGAAGACCCGCATTGCCCCGGCAGCCTCGGCATCGCCATCAGCGAGGCGATCGAGGACACCGCCACGCATCCGAACACGAAATACTCGCTGGGCAGCGTGTTGAATCACGTCTGCCTGCACCAGACGGTCATCGGCCAAGAATCCATCAAGCAGATGGAAATGGCCGGCGAGGAGCCGGACGTCATCTTTGGTTGTTGCGGCGGCGGCAGCAATTTTGCCGGCATCGCCTTTCCGTTCATCCACAAAAAAATCACGGAGAAAAAGAAGTATCGCATCATCGGCGTGGAACCGTCCGCCTGCCCGTCTTTGACGAAAGGGGAACTGCGCTACGACTTCGGCGACACAGCGGAAACGACGCCGTTGCTGATGATGTACACGCTCGGGCACAAATTCATGCCGCCATCGATTCATGCGGGCGGACTGCGTTATCACGGCATGTCGCCGATGGTCAGTCATGCGCTCAAGCTGGGGTTGATTGAAGCCCAGGCCTATCACCAGACGAAAGTGTTCGAGGCCGGGATGCTTTTTGCGCAGACGGAGGGCATAGTGCCGGCGCCGGAATCCGCACACGCGATCGCCGCGGTGGTGGACGAGGCTGTAAGAGCCCGCGAGGCAGGGAAGAAGCGCGTGCTTCTGTTCAATCTCTCCGGTCACGGCCTCCTCGACCTGAGCGCCTACGAAACCTATCACACCGGCAAGATGCAGGATGTTTGATTTCCCGCTTTAATCCTCAGAAAGAAAAACCATGAAAACCCGAATTCAATTCCTCGTGCTGGCAGCGTCATTTGCGGCGCTGCCGGGCATTTTACAGGCCCAACCCTCGGCCCATTATGTGCCGGGATCGGAAGGCATCAAGGGCGCGTCCCTGCCACCGCCGGGAATCTATGCCCGCGACTACAATTACTTCTACTGGGCTGGCCAGCTGAACGACTCGTCCGGCAAGAGTGCCGGTCCACCCAACTTTGATGTCTTCACCTATGCCAACATCCCCCGCGTGATTTGGATCACCGACACGAAGTTCCTCGGTGGATTCGTCGGGGTGGATGCCTTGCTGCCGCTGGTCGATCAACACGTGAAGGCCGGTGGATTTGACAACACCACTTTCGGCGTTGGAGATTTTTTTGGCGAGGGCACGCTCTCCTGGCATCCCAAGCAATTCGATTTTGCCATTGGCAGCGGTGTGTGGGCGCCCACGGGCGATTCAGGCAGGCCGCCCACCACGCGGGTTGGGGCAGGCTTTTGGACATTCATGCAGACCGCCGGCATTACCTGGTATATCGACCAGGACAAGACCTGGGCGGTGTCGGCGTTGAACCGGTATGAATTCAACACGGAACAGCGTGATACGGATGTCATTCCCGGACAGACTTACACACTCGAATGGGGCATCAGCAAGAGTGTGTGCAAGGAAGCTGACCTCGGGGTGGTGGGTTATTATCAGCAACAGGTGAACCCCAACGGCGGCACATCGTACGGCAGCCGCAGCCGGGTGGCGGCAGTGGGCCCGGAAGCCAGCGTCATGTTCCCGAAACCGATGTTGTTTATTTCGCTCCGTTACAATTACGAATTCACGGCCGACTCCCGGGCGCAGGGCAATGCCGTTACGCTCACGCTCACGAAACGGTTTTAGCCTCCGTCCGGAAAACATTTTTTGCCATTTTCCGCCACCGGGCTAGATTGGCGGATGGAAGTTTCGGAGAAAATCCAATGCCCGTTTTGCGGGCAGGCCTTCGATCTGGTGGTGGACACGAGTGTATCCAGCCAAAGGTTCACGACGGACTGCGAAATTTGCTGCCGCCCCTTCGAAGTGGTGGCCGAGTGTGAACCGGGTGAAATTCTGAGCTTGGACGTGGCGGGGAATTGAGGCAGCCTTCGCGGGATGCACAATTTCACGAACACGGTGCTCTGGGTTTACATCGTCCTGCTGCTCGTCGGCGGGCTGATCGGCTTTTTCAAGGCGAAGAGCAAGGTGTCGCTCATTTCGTCAGCGGTCTTTGCGGCGCTGCTGGTCCTGACCCAGACCGGAATTTTTAAGACGGCCATATCGCTGATTCTGGTGAACGTGCTCCTGGCCTCACTGCTGGTGGTGTTCGCGATCCGGCTGGCCAAGACGAAGAAGTTCATGCCCAGCGGATGGATGCTGGTGTTGACCATTCTGGCGTTGGCGCTGCGGAATCTTTTTAAGGGCTGAAATCCAAAGGCGTGCAAGGATGGACGCGCACAAACGTCAAATCCGCTCACCGGGTTCTTGCTTGCGAGCAGACTTCGGCACCAGCCACTCGAGAAACCCTCCGATCCACTGGTCCTCCCGCAGATAACAGGAATAGCGAATGCCCAGATCGGCCAGGAGCATCAGCACCAGCAGCACGTCGAAAAGACCCACGGGAACGTTGACGGGACCCAGTGTCAGGTAATTCTGTCCCACGATGGCCCGGATCATTCCGCCAATCATCATATTCCCGCTGCGGGCGCTGGCTTGGAGCAATAAGGCGATGATCGAACCCTCGGTCAGCAGCAGGCCAAAGGTCGTGAAAATGGAAAGCCCCGTGATGGTCCGGGACACGAAACCAAACCGGTGGAGCCGTTGCTGGGTTCGGGACCAGAACATCCCCAAAACCGGGTAAAAGGGCAGCAGAAATATCCAGATGATTTCATTCATCGTTTCGCCCCGCCGGTCTGCATCCCGTTCCGCCACGGTTTCCGCGCTGTAGGTGTGAAACAATTTGGGGTTCGCAACCTTGCCTTGCGGCCAAGGTTGAAGAACGTAGCGGATCGCGTAAGGGGGCTTGGCCTCGCCCTTTTCCAGCAGAAAATATTTCTTGTCCTCAAAGTAAATGGCCGGCGTGTTTAAAGTGCTGATCTTCCACTCCGGCATTTCGTGCTTGGTTTCGATGACCACTTCCCGGTCCGTTACGGTCACCTGGTCCGGTCCGATGCGGATGACCCGCTCATTTTTTGTTTCCGTTTGTTCTGACATAATTTTTCCGTTCTCAACACCGCGTTCCCGGCAATTCCTCGCCGGCTTTGCCTGTTAAATGGATTCTTTTTGCGATCAGGTTGGATTAGGGCGACGCATTTTTCGTGCCGATTTGCCAAGGAGCGGTTTCCCCAAAGAATGAAGAATTGGTCGGGTTGGAATGGGCAAAAACAGGACGGTACTTGTCAAAAAACAATTGGCTGCCAACGGCTGCCTTACTTCGCCGGGTTCGCCCCTTTCACGCTCAATTGAAGCGCATACAGGGACTTGCTCGCGGTGATGAAGAGGGTTTGATGATTCGTGCCGCCAAAGCTGACGTTCGCTGTCCAGGGTTCCGGCACGTCAATGTGTTCGATTTGCTGTCCGGCCCGGTCAAAGACCGTCACGCCCTGGCCGGTGAGATAGAGGTCGCCTTTTTCGTCAATCGTCATGCCGTCCGAGCCCTGCGCGCAGAACAGCGTCTGATTCGTGAGCGAGCCGTCAGATCGGATGTCAAAGACGTAGGTGCATCCCGCGCCAATGTCCGCCACGAAAAGTTTCTTGCCGTCCGGCGTGCCGGTGATGCCGTTGGGTTTCTTGAAATCATTTGTGACCCGCGCCAGCTTTTTGCCGTCGGGTGAAAGGTGGTAAACCTGCTCGCTGTCCTGCGCCATGGTATCGTGGTCCCACCATTTGCGTTTGTAAAATGGATCAGTGACGTACAGGCCACCATCCGGCGCGACCCATACGTCGTTTGGGCCGTTGAGATATTTGCCCTGATAGTCTTTGACGAGCACGGTTGTTGTTTTTTCGGGGGCAATGGACCAAAGCTCATTTTTCCCGTCGGCGCAGGCAATCAGGTTGCCCTTGGCGTCGAAATACATGCCGTTGGCGCGACCGGCGGGCTGCAGGAATGTTGAGAGCTTGCCGGTCACGCTCCACTCCAGGATGCGGTCATTGGGCTGGTCGGTAAAAAAGACGTTGCCGTGAGTGTCGCACGTCGGCCCTTCGGTGAATTGAAAATCTCCGGCCAGCTTCTCGAGTTTTGCGCCGGGCGCGATGATGCTTGCCGCGGCCGGCAACGAGGCAACGACCGCGCCGATCAAAATGGCAGGCAGCAACAGGTGTTTTATCATGGCAACGCGGACAGTTTCCGACGGTCGCCGTGGAGAGTCCACCAAAAACACACCAAAAACGTTTCTTGTTTTCCGCCGGCGATTGAAGCACTTTGCGAAGCGCTGTTTTTGCATAAAAACCATGCAGCCCGGCACCAAAAAATTTCTGCGCTTCCTCGGAAACTGGGCCATCAACACCCTCGCGGTGGCACTGGCAGTGATCATTTTGCGCAACCACATCAGTTACGGCGGCAAAGTCGTGAACCTGCTATGGGTGTCATTCCTGCTGGGCATTCTCAATGCGTTTGTCCGCCCCATCCTGATGCTTATCGCGCTGCCGCTGCTGGTTTTCACGCTCGGCCTCTTCACCTTTGTCATCAATGCCCTGCTGCTGTGCGTGATCACCAAGCTGCTGCCGTTTTTCACCGTGGACAGTTTCGGCTACGCCTTTGCGGGCGCGGCCATCATCAGCATCATTTCCCTGGCCCTGAACGCCCTGACCGGCACCACGCGCGTCGTTGTCCAACGCCGCCCGCCGCCATCCCGCAAATCGGATGATGATAACGGTCCGGTGATTGACGTTTGAAGCTCAGGCCTGCGCTTGATAAGCCGCGCGCAACGTCGGGATTCCCCGGGCGTGAAATTCCCGCTCGAAATCCGTGGGCATTTCCGACAGTTCGGGTGGCGTTTCAATTTCTTGAAATTCTGCTACCGCGCCAAACACGGCGGTCATTTGCGCAAAGTAATCCGCGTCGTCGGTCCGCAAATACACGATGCCATCCGGGGTGAGCGCGGCCCGGGCCAGTTGCGGAAATGATTCGTTGATGAGCCGGTGTTTGCGATGCTTCTTCTTCGGCCACGGATCGGGGAAATAAATATGCAATGCGGTCGCTGCGTGGGTTGGCAGCAGATATTTCAGGAAATACGAGGATTCAATCTGCACCCCGCGCAAATTGGCCAGCCCGGCGCGTCGGCCCTTGCGTTCCAGCTTGCGGAGGCGGCCGAGCAGCCGCTCAACGCCGATGAAATTCCGGTCGGGATGCCGCCGGGCATATTCGACGAGGAAGGAAGCATCTCCACAGCCCAGCTCGACCTCCAGCGGGTGCGGCGCGGGAAACAACTGTCCAACGTCGAGCGGGGCGATGACGGAGGCGAGCTGGACGACGAGATTGTTTTGACCTTCCACGCGGGGTTCCCAATCGTAAATCAAAAATTGAAAGATGGTCGGGGCGGTGAGATTCGAACTCACGACCTCTTGTACCCGAAACAAGCGCGCTAGCCAGGCTACGCTACGCCCCGACGCCAGAGCAAAACAGATTGCCCGTACGCGCTGCGGAAAGCAATCCTGAAATTCAGAGGTTAGCGGGGCGCAAGGGGCGCACCTGGACACCATCCTTGGTAGGGATGGCGCGCTGCACCGTCCGCGCCCCATTCAGCGGCGCAATTCCCCGCTTGTTCATCGGCGTTCGTTCCGCCCGCAGCTACGCGGGCGGGGATATCGCAGCGCGATGTCCCCACCGCAGACAAGGACAGTGTCGAGCTGCACCCGCGGGGCGCCGGAATCCTTGGCCCGGACAAATGAGCGGCGTTTGGGGGTGTTTGCAGGCAGGTGAAACCTTTCCCGGTATCATGGTTTTGAAATGGCAAAGCGCAAAAAACTTTGTGCCTGCGTGGCTTCGTGGTTTAATGACCCGGCATGTTTTCATCGGAAATCAAATCAGTCCATTTCACGGGCATCGGCGGCACCGCCATGGCTGCCACGGCGGTGGCCATGAAGGAAAAAGGGTTCGAAGTCACCGGCTCGGACCAGAATGTTTATCCGCCCATGTCCACCTTCCTCGCCACCAAGCAAATCGAGGTGATGAACGGTTACGCGGAACGGAACCTCGCGCACAAACCGGACCTCGTCGTCATTGGCAACGCCATCTCCCGCGGCAACCCGGAAGCGGAGTTCGTGCTCGATCACAAGCTGCGCTATTGCTCGCTGCCGGAATTGCTCCGGGAATTTTTCATCCGCGGCAAACGCTCCATCGTCGTCTCCGGCACGCACGGCAAGACCACGACCACCTCGTTGCTGACCTGGGTCTTCGAGCACAACGGGCTGAACCCAAGCTATCTCATCGGCGGCATTCCGAACAATCTCAGCCAGGGTGCGCGGTTCACCG
>CAZKTW010000138.1:0-10079 GCA_964555775.1 uncultured Bifidobacteriaceae bacterium
AGCAGGCGCAACGCGCACTGGCGGCCGGGCCGGATTATATCGCCATCGGACCGGTCTATTCCACTCGGACGAAACCCATGGCCAAGCCGGTGACGCTGGATTACGTCCGCTGGGCGGCGGCGAATGTAACGATTCCGTGGTTCGCCATCGGCGGCATCAATTTGCACAGGCTGGAGGAAGTCTTGGCGGCCGGCGCGAAACGTATCTGCGTCGTGTCGGCGATTCTGAATGCCGCAGACGTGACCAAAGCCTGCTCCCAATTCCGCCACCGATTGGCGTAACATTTTGGCGATCCGCGCGTCTGAAACCGGGTATCCAGTGTAAAATTGTCGATTGGGCCATTTGAACCATGAAACTTGAATCTGTCTCCGGCTTCGGCCCGGCATCAAAAAACATCGCGCTTTGCTTTGCGTTGCTGGGAACGCTCTTTCAAACTGGCTGTGAATCAACGTCCGCGGCCCATGCCGCAAAGTCAGCCCACAAAACAGTTTTCAACGTGCGCAGTTTTGGGGCCACGGGCGACGGCCGGACGCTGGACAGTCCGGCCATTGACAGGGCGATCCGGGCCGCATCGACGGCGGGTGGCGGAACGGTTTTTGTCCCGGCCGGCACCTATCTGAGCGGCAGCATTCATCTGACGAACAACATCAATTTGCAGCTCTGCGCCGGGGCGGTCATTCTCGGCGCACCGCAAAACCTGAGCGTCTATGATGAGACCGAGCCCTGGCCGGGCATCGCTTACGAGGACGGCGGGCATGTCTATTTTCACAACAGCCTCATCTGGGGTGAAAATCTCACCAACGTTTCCATCACCGGTCCGGGCATGATCAACGGCGGCGGGTTGGTGCGCAGCGACAGAATTCTTGATGAGACGAGCGGGTACGACATCTGGAACAAACCCGGCGCCAGGCGGACGAATTCCGGCCCGGCGCGGCTCGGCAACAAGGCCATTGCCTTGAAACTCTGCCGTAATGTGTTGATTCGTGATGTCACCATTTTCCACGGCGGCCACTTTGCCATCCTCGTCACCGGCTGCGACAACCTGACCGTGGACAACGTGACCATGGACACGGACCGGGACGGCATTGACATTGATTGCTGCCGCAACACGATGGTTTCCAACTGCCGGATCAACTCGCCCAACGACGACGCGCTTTGTCCCAAAAGCAGTTTTGCGCTCGGCACTAACGTCATCACTGAAAACCTGACCATCGTGAACTGCCAGGTGTCCGGCTTTCAGGAAGGCACCCTGCTGGATGGCACAATGCAACCCAGCCGGGCCAAGAACGGCCGGATCAAATTCGGCACCGAAGCCAACGGCGGCTTCCGCAATTGTACCATTGCCAATTGCACGTTCCGCGGCTGCAAGGGCCTCGCGCTGGAGGAAGTGGACGGCGGCCTCATGGAAAACATCACCATCAACAACCTCACGATGATGGATGTCGCTGCCTATCCCATTTACATCACCACCGGCAGCCGCAATCGCGGTCCCAACGTCACCGCGCCGAGCCGCGCCCGGAACATTTTCATTTCCAACGTCATCGCCACCGGGATCGACCCGATGAGCGGCATCCAGATCACCGGCATTCCGGGTCAACCGATTGAAAACGTGCGCCTGGACAACATCCGGCTCGAATTCAAAGGTGGCGGCACCAACCTGGGCACTGGGTACATGCCCCGGGAACTTGGCACGATGTATCCGGAACCGGGCCGGGTCGGCACCATGCCGGCCTACGGCGTTTTTGCCCGTCACGTGAAAGGACTGGAACTGGCGAACCTCAAGGTGAGTTTTGAAACGAATGATTTTCGCCCTGCGATGGCGTGCGTGGATGTGGACGGACTGGAAGTGGACAATTTCAAGGCGCAACTGGCTTCCGGCATCGCGGCCGCCACGTTCGATTCCGTCACCAACGTGGTGATCCGGAATTCGCCGGTGCTGGATGGAGTAAGCTCGAAGTAAAAGTTGCGGATAGGAGCGCGGACGGCTCGTCCGCGTGTTTCAACCGGCAGGCTGGCAGTCGGCAATTCGTATATTTCGAAAGCGCGCGCTGCCACACAGCCATTCTTCGGGCGATTTTGCGAGACCAGCTTTCACCGGATTGTTCTCAATATAACGGACCGCCTTGGCCAGATGTTCCTCGTCGCGAATGTAGCGGTCAAAATATTCCGGTTGCCAGAAATCGCCTGTGCGTTTCAGGAGGCGGTTGGCCGCCTTGCCGGTGTAGGATTTCCAGCCGTGCAAAATCTCCGCCAGCGGAGTTTGCGAAATTTCAATCAGTGCATGCACATGGTTTGGCATTACCACCCAAGCCAGCAGGCGATAACGCGTTCCGTCGAAATGCAGTAAATTTTCCTGAACGAGCGCGGCGATTTCCGGTCGTCGCAAATGGCATTCACCGTGACCGGCATCCAGATACGTTTCAATCCTGACGCGCCGGGTGCGTTCATCCTCAAGTGCCAGCAAGGCTTCCCATTCATGCCGCCGGCTCGCGGGCATCGCGTCGGCCAGGCGGTAAGTGATCATCTGCCGCCCGCCGGGCGCATCGAAATGCGGAAGATAACCGCGCGAACGCCAGCCGCGAAAGCCGAATTTCTCTTCTTCGATGGATAATGGCTTTGTCCATTCGCGTTTGTCACGGATGAGTTGTCGGATATCGTGTTTCATTTCCATTGGAGCGCGGACGGCTCGTCCGCGTGTTCACGATTAATTTTAAAACTCGCGGGCGGGTCGCCCGCGCTCCTGTGCGTCATGTATTTCCGCACACCTTCAAAAATTCTACTTCGTTCAAAACCTTCACGCCCAGTTCCTTTGCCTTTTCGAGTTTGGAACCGGCTTCTTCGCCGGCCAGAACGTAATCAGTTTTCCTGCTCACGCTGCCGCTCACCTTGCCGCCCAGCGCCTCAATTTTGGCGGTGGCTTCCTCGCGCTTCAGCGTGGGCAGCGTGCCGGTCAGCACAAAGGTTTTGCCGGCAAAAATGCCGGCCGTCGAAGCCGCAGCGGCTTTAGCGACTTCGGCTTCGGGTTTAATTTTTAATTCGCGGATGCGGGTTAGAACCTTTTTTCCGGCAGGCGAGGCAAAATAATCCAACACGCTCACCGCTGCCACCGGGCCGACCTCCTGCAACCTGGCTTTTAGACCACCCGCCTCCAGCCGTAATTCAATCACCGCAATTTCCGCTTTGAGCGCAATGTCGCGCTGCTCGCGCACGGCTTTTTCGGCTTCATTTTTGGGCGGATTCTTGCGTGAACGCGGACTGATTTCGGCGCGTTCACTTTCTTTCGCGCCGAGGTCGCGGATATCGCGCAGGACTTCGGAATCAGCGAGCGCCTCCAGCGATTCATGGGTGGCAGCAAGTTGTTTCGCCGTGGCTTCGCCGACGTCAGCCATCGCCAGCGCGTGAATCCAGCGGGACAAGGACGCGGTTTTGGCGCGTTGTAGCGCCTCCAAAACCTTGGTCGCATTCTTCTCACCAAAAACCCGCGGCTCGTCGTCGGTGCCAAGATTTAGTTTGCCCAGTTCTTCGAGTTTCAGGTTGAACAGGTCGAGCGGTTCCTTCACCAGGCCGCGTTCGACGAGCTTTTCGGCGACGATGTCGCCAAGCGATTCGATGTCGAGCGCCTTGCGCTGGGCGAAATACTCGACGCGACGCGTGAGCTGTGCCGGGCAACCCGCGATGTTTTCACAACGCCAGGCAACTTGCTCGGCGCTGCCGGCTGAAACCTTTGCCTTGGCAATCGTTCCTCCGCACGCAGGGCATTTGCCGCCGACATGCTTGAACAGATCGAATTCCTTCGCGCCGGGCGTACGTTTGGTTTTCACCACCTCGAAAATTTCCGGAATGACCATGCCGGCCTTGCGAATGACCACGGTGTCGCCAATGCGGATGTCTTTGCGGCGGATTTCGTCCTCGTTGTGGAGCGTGGCGCGCGCAACGGTGGAGCCTTGCACGAAGACGGGTTCGAGTTCGGCCACGGGCGTGAGCACGCCGGTGCGCCCGACCTGGACGGTGATGGCCTTCAAAACGGTTTCCGCCGGCGTGATCCACGGCACGGGTTTGTGGACGATGGCGTAACCAGGCGCGCGGCTGCGCCCGGGAATGCGCGCCCAGTCGGCGAGCGTGTTCACCTTCAGCACGATGCCGTCAATCTCGTAGGGCAATTGCCGTCGCAAGTCGCGGTCTTCGTCATAATGCGCGACCACCTTGTCCGAGTAGATTTTCAACACCTCCTCGATGCCATCGCAGACCCACCAGAGTTTTTGTGTGGGCAGGCCGAACCGCGCGAGCGCTTCGAGCATTTCGGAGTGGGTTTTGAATTCGATTCCCTCCACCGCGCCGGTGGCGTAAAAAACGGCGCGGATCGGGCGTTGCGCGACGAGCTTGGGGTCCAGCTGCTTGAGTGTGCCGGCGGTGGCGTTGCGGGCGTTGGGAAAAGGTTTTTCACCGGCGGCAGCGAGCTTCGCATTGATGGCCTCGAATTCCTTTATCGCCATGTATGCCTCACCACGCACCTCCAATAATTCGGGCGTAGCGGCGTTCGGCAGAGCGCCGCCATCTGCCGCCTTGGCAATCAGGTGGGAAGTTTGCGGCTTTCTGCCGAAAGCCGCCATGGGCGCAAGTTCCAGTGGAATGCCCCGGACCGTTTTGAGATTGACGGTGATGTCGTCCCCTGCCGCGCCATCGCCGCGGGTAACCCCGAGCGCCAGTTTGCCATGGCGATAGTGGACACTGATGGACACGCCATCCACTTTCGGTTCCATGATGTATTCGATTTTGTCGCGGCCCAGATGTTTGCGGATGGTGGCATCGAAGGCGCGAAGTTCGGCCAGGGTATTTTCATCCTGGGCACGATTCCGTTTGTCGCGGTCCGGCTCTTCGTCCTTGTTTGGATGATCGCTGGCCTCAACCTTGTCGAGCGAAAGCATCGGCACAAGATGTTTGACGCGGGCAAAACTCTCGCTGGGGGCGCCACCGACACGTTGGGTGGGCGATTCGGGTGTGATCAGGCCGCGGGAATTTTTTTCCAGCTCCTGCAACTCCTTGAAAAGCTGGTCGTATTCGCGGTCGGTGATGAGCTGCCGGCCGGCGACGTAATAAGCGTGGTCGTGCCGGCGGATTTCCTCCACCAGTTGGGCGTGGCGTTTTTTGGCTTCGGCTTGTGTCACCTGGGAATGTTAAAGCGAGATGGCCGAAAGAAAAATCTTTTTGAATCTGCTAACGGCCAGACTTCAATGCGGCGCGTATTTTGCGGGGGTTCTGCCGCAAATCCAGGACACGATAGACGACAGTCTGGCCATCTTTATATTGGTAGTAAATCGCGTACGGGAACCGCTGGGACAGCAAGCGATGAAACCCAAAGATCTTCCGATGAATACCCGTGTAAAGCGCCAGTGAATCTATATCAGAGAAAAGTGAATCGAGAAAATAATCGCCAAGGCCCTCACCCTGCCGTTCGTAGAAATCCCGCCCATCAGCCAGATCATTGAAGGCCGACGCGAGAATGCAAAGTTTCATTTTTTGCCCTTGCGCAACTTTGTCTTGGCTTGCGACCAGTCTATAATTTTCTCTTCGCCACGCGCGACGCGCTCCGAGGTTTCGCGCAAAGCGTCAGCGTGCCAGGCAGGGGATTCCACTTCCGCCTCTTCCCGGCTCAAGTCGGCCCACAAGGCCTCCATGAGCCGCAATTTTTCCTGCCGGGGCAACTGCTGGATTTCCAATGCACTCACAATAAAAGAATGAATCGTTTGCTGCGAAAATGCAAATGCTCTTTGTGCCGGAAAATCCCTTTTGACCCGGGACCGGCACAATCCTACGCTGTGAGTCATGCGCGGGAACTTGGCCAAAGCCTTTGAATTGACGAACACGCAGGTGTTTCGCCGGGCCGCCCTGCCCAAATCCTACACCGATCTGTTGGGCCGGAAATTGTTCCTGCTGCTCCTCACGATCCAGGGACTGGGCGCGTTTGCGTTGATCACGCTGGGGGTCATGTTGAAAAAATCCCGGGTGGCGCGAAACGTGATAGGACCGCGCATCCGGCAGGAAATCACCCGTTCCGGCGTGGCGCTGTTGCCGATGTTCCTGTTCATTGCCGCCGCCCTGGGATTTCTCGTCATCGGCCAGACGGTGTCCGCCCTGGCGCGGGTGGGCGCGACGGATTATCTCGGTTCGACCATGGTGATTGTGGTGGTGCGCGAACTGGGGCCGCTGCTGACCGCAATGCTGGTGCTGGCCCGGGTCGGGACGGCAAATGTGATTGAACTTGGCACCGCCCGCGCCATGGGTGAGGTCGAGGCGCTGGAAGCGCTGGGCATTGACCCGGTGCATTACCTGATCGTGCCGCGCGTTTGGGGAATGATGGCAGGGATATTTTCACTGACGGTTTATTCGATCATCGTTGCCTTGGGTAGCGGATATTTGTGGGCATTTCTGCAGGACGTGCCCCTGACGCCGGGGGACTATTTCAAACAACTGGCCGAGTCGTTGAGCTGGCTGGATTTTGCGCTGCTGGCGTTGAAAACGCTTGGTTTCGGGTTTTTCATCGCCATTGTGACGTGTTATCACGGACTGGCGCAACCCCTGCGGCTTGAGGAAGTCTCGCGCGTAGCGGTGCGGGCAGTGTCCCAGGGCCTCATTGTGTGCATCCTGATTGATGCACTGTTCATCGTGCTTTATCTCGTGACATGAGCGGGAACACCAATTCGTGTGGCGGCAGGCATCCTGCCTGCCATGGAGCCGGGCTTCCAACCCGGCGGAGTTGGACTTGTAAATGTCGCTGGCTTCGTGAGACTAGAAACGAAGGAAAACCCGGGCCGTTGTTCCGGGCGGCAGGATGCCGCCCTCTACGTCAGGCCGGGATGCCTGACGCTACATGACATGAGTGGAAACCAAAGCTCGGCGGCAATTGAAATGCGCGGCGTAAGCGTGGGGGCCATGCGCGACGCCAGCTTCATCGTGATTGAGGACGCGAACTGGACGGTGGCACCCGGTGAATTCTGGGTCATCGCCGGGCAGCAACATTCGGGCAAGAGCGATTGGCTGATGCTGACCGCCGGGTTGATGGCGCCGGTCCAGGGCAGTTGCCGGCTTTTCGGCCGGGACACGCGAACCTTCGGCGAGGCGGAACTGGCCGAGCGGCTGCGCGTGGGGCTGGTTTTCGACGGCGGGCAGTTGTTCAATCAGTTGACGATCCGCGAGAACGTGGCGTTGCCGTTGCAATATCACCGGAATCTGTCCACCAACACCGCGGCGCCGGAGGTGCAGACGCTGCTGGAATTGATGGAATTGACGCAGCTGGCCGACATCACGCCGGCAAATGTCAGCGGCAACTGGCTGCAACGCGCGGCGCTGGCCCGGGCGTTGGTGCTAAAGCCGGAATTGTTGCTGCTGGACAACCCGCTGGGCCGGCTGGACGCGCGGCACCGGCAGTGGTGGTTGCGTTTTCTCGACCGGTTGTCGCGCGGCCACGAGCAGTTTGGCGGCCGGCCAATGACCATTGCCACCACGGCGGATGATTTGCGGCCATGGAAAAGTGAAGTACGGAAATTCGTGTTGCTGCACGAGAAAAAATTCATGGTGTTGGGCTCGTGGACCGAGGTGGAAACGTCGAACCATCATAGCGTAAAAGAATTGCTGGCCGTCCAGCTTGAGGCAACAATCTAACAATCATGGCCCTGCAAGATTTGACCCCGCAATTACGGACCCGCCTGAGCCGCATGGAACGGATGGTGGGCTGGTTTGTGTTTCTGGCGACGGCGCTGCTGCTGTTCGGCTTTGGTTATTACATCTACCACACGGCGGAGCGCAAAGGCTGGCTCAAGATCAAGGCGCCGTTTCACGTTTATGTCAAGAGCTCGGCCGGATTGAATGTCGGAGATGACGTGGTCATGATGGGTTTTGCGGTCGGAAAAATCACCAGCGTTGAACCGCAACAGCCGTATGAAGCCAACAACGTGAAGGTGAAATTTGAAATCGCCGATCCCTACTTCCGTTACATCTGGTTCGGTGGCTCGTACGTGAAGGTGAACGCGGCGGATTTTCTCGGCAAACGGCAACTGGAGGTCACGCGCGGCACGAATGGTCCGGCGATTTGCGTGACCCAGCCGGGCGTCTGGAAAACCATCCCCGAACTGGAACAAATCATCACGGTTGAAACCGACCGCTGGCAGCTTTATCAGGATGTCCTGGACGAAAATTCCAACCTGGTTTTCGGTGCTTATATGATGCTCACGCAATCGAATCTGGAACGCATCGCGGAATTGAAGCCGCCCACCAATTCCATTTTCGTCTATGACAACAAGCCCAATTACAAACGCATCGTGGCCGCATGGGACAACCGGGTGCGGCGATATGTCAATTTCACGGTTTCGAAGGACACCGCCTTCCTGCGGGCCGTGGAAACGCCGCCGGTTTCCGAACAATTGCAGGCGATGGTCTCGCAGGTGCAATCCGCGCTGCCGGGAATCTTCGCGCTGACGAACAAGATTGTCGCCGAGCTGGACAGCGCGGCCAGCGCGACCTCGAACCTCAACGCAGCTTTGGTGGCCGCCCAACCGATGATCACGAATTTTTCGGCGATCAGCGTGCAGTTGCGCGAACCGGGTGGGTTGGGAGTATGGGCACTGGGCACGAATGGCAACGATCAGTTGCAGGGCAGCTTGACCAATGTGGATGCGTTGCTCATGCACCTCGCCGACATCACCAGCAACCTCAACACCCAGGTCCAGGCAAACTCGAACATCTTGAGCGGCGTTTCCCGGACGGTCACCGACGCGGACGATTTTGTTCAGGGGTTGAAACGCCATTGGTTGTTGCGCTCGGCGTTCAAGTCCAAGGCCACCAACGCGCCATCGGCTAAATCAAAATGACCTATGGCGGTTCCCGTTTACCTGGGCACAAGCTTGACAAGACGCTGTGCGCGACACGACGATTCTTGAAATACGCGAAGCGTTTTGGAGTGCGCCAGCGCTCTGGCGCTCCGGCGCCTGGCCAGCAAGGGACCAACCCGGAAATGGGATGGCAGCGACGCGGGAAAGGACGGTTTTTTGCGCGGCCGCAGCGGCCGTTTTCACGTCGAAGCACAATCTGCTGCGCCGGGTTCAGACGGCAAGGAAGCAGATGAAGCCTGCGACACAGAGGAGGAAGAAGACAATGATGGCGCCATCGATCAGGCCAAACTGGGCCTCCTTCGAGTGGTTGGCCGGTATGAACACAGTGTTAAGAACCTGACTCTTCCTGCTCAAGTTGTATGCAATCCGGGTCATGCTTTGAATTGAGCATCAGGCGGGCCACCGACAACCAGAAGCGAGTGAATCAAAACTTGACGCCAAAAACACCCGGAGGACAGGATTTTGTCCCGGGATGTGACAGCCAAATTGCGCCGGAGCACCGGTATCAGGCAGGCTGTCTCAAAAGCCGGCGGAGGCGATTGACCATCACCGCGGCAAAACGTTCGTAGGGCGCAAGCGTCCGGCCGTAAATTTTGATTTCGTCAATGGCTTCCAGCGTCATGCCAAAATCCAGGTCGTGAAACGCCCGGTCGCGCTTGACGCGGCGCAGCCAGCGGGTCAGGTCGGTAACCTCCTCGATTTCATCCTTCGCGCCGGGATAAAATAAAATCCGCCATTCGTCGCGGCGCACAAACCCGTCGGCATCGCGCTTGTTTTCAAACCACGGGTCGCACAGCAGCATGCAGACGGAGCGGCCGGGGCGGGCGCCCAACCGGTAGAAAACAACCGGCGCATTGGTGTCGGCGAACTGGTCGAACGCAATATCCAGCGCATCCTCGGTCGGCGGGGTGAACCGGGTCTGGTAACCGAAATGAAAACCGCCCGGGGCGGTTGGCGATTTTTCGACACACAGATTTTCCGCAAAGATCCAGGTGATGTCCGTGGCGAAACCGCGTTTGGCGAGCAACTGGTTCCACTCTTTAAGCGCCTCGCCCAGAGGCGGACGTTTGCATTGCGCGTCTGATTTCATGCCGGAATTCTAGCCAGTATTTTCCCGAAACCAATCTATAAATGATCTAATGCCCGCCTCGATTTTGACCTGGGGATCATAGCCCAGTTGGGCGCGCGCCTTGG
>CAZKTW010000139.1:0-10067 GCA_964555775.1 uncultured Bifidobacteriaceae bacterium
GCCACGTCCTTGCCCGCCGTCTTGCCGAGCTGCTCGCTGGTCTGCGTCACGTCCAAAATGTCGTCGATCACCTGAAAGGCGAGCCCGACGTGATAACCGAAGTCCGTGAGCGCCTTGAGCTGTGCCGCCGTGCAGTTCGCGCTCATGCCGCCGAGCCGCACGGAACAGCACAGCAGCGCCGACGTCTTGCGTTCGTGGATGTATTTCAACTGCGCCGCCGAAGTCTTTTTACCTTCGCCTTCCAGGTCCGCCACCTGTCCAGCGACGAGCTGCAGCGAGCCGGAGGCTTTCGCGATTTCCCGAATCAGGGCACGATGCGGATAGCGCGGCCAGCCTTTGGCCTGCGCGGCGATTTCAAACGCCTGGGTCAACAGCGCGTCGCCCGCCAGCACGGCAATGCCTTCGCCGAAGACCTTGTGGTTGGTCGGCTTGCCGCGGCGGAAATCGTCGTCGTCCATCGCCGGCAAATCGTCGTGGATGAGCGAATAGGTGTGGATGCACTCGACAGCGCAGGCGAGCGGCATCGCCACCGCTTCCTGGCCGCCGCAGGCCTGGGCCGCGGCGAGACAAAGGGCCGGGCGCATACGTTTGCCGCCGGCGAAGAGCGAGTAACGCATCGCCTTGTGGATGGTGGCGGGGCGGGTGGTGGCGGACGGCAGGAATTGGTCGAGCGCAGCGTTGACGCTTTGGGTGCGTGTGGCCAGAAATTGCTGCAAATCAAACTGGATGGTTGCGGACATGCCGGTTTGTTTTAGGAAACGCCCTCCTTTCATGCAAGTTTTAAGGGGATTTTTCTTATTGCATTCACGAACAACTTGATTAGACTTCCCGGCTCTGGTTATAAAAACATATTGTGAACGCTGAACTTTGCAAACGAGCCGCTGAAAAAGTCGGCAATCCCAACGTCCTGGTGAACCTCATTTCGCGCCGGGTGCGCCAGTTGACTTCCGGTAACGGCGGCCTGAGCCGTCCGCTGATTGCCGACGTGGGCAACCTGGGCATGGCTGACATCGCGTTGCGCGAGATTCTTGAGGAAAAAATCGGCTGGGAAATGCCGGACATGGTGGAGTTGGTCCGGCCGACCCCCAAGAAACGCAAGAAACGCTGACTCATTTACGATTGGCGATTTACGATTTACGAGTCGCCCCTCGTTTCAAATTCCCCTCGTAAATCATATACTGCAAATCTAAAATTGGTCATGGCCGACATCGTGACCAATCACAAAGCCCGGCGCGATTACCACATCCTCGAAACCTTCGAGGCGGGGATCGTGTTGCACGGCACGGAGGTCAAGTCGCTGCGCGCGGGCAAGGGACAGATTGCCGACGCGTTCGCGCGCGTGGAAAAGGACGAGGTCTGGCTCTACAACGCGCACATTGACGAATACACGCACGGCAACCTCCAGAACCACCAGCCCAAGGCCCCGCGCAAACTGCTCCTGCACCGGTCGGAAATCCGGAAACTGTTTGGCCTGGCGTCGATCAAGGGCCACACGCTGGTGCCGCTGGCATTCTACTGGAAGGACGGAAAGGTGAAGGTCGCGCTCGGCGTCGGCAAGGGCAAGCAGGAGTTCGATCGGCGCGACGACATCAAGCAACGGGATTCCGACCGCGAACTCAAGCGCGCGACCATGAAGTGGTCCAAAGGAAAATAGAATGAACCGGTGTTGGAAAATATTTCCGGCCGCGGTTGTCCTGTGTCTGACCTTGGTTGCCGCCACGGCGCAGGAATCCACCAATCGCCCGGCCGCCTGGGCGCAAAAGATTGAGGTGGCCGGCGTCAGAAATTGTTACCGGGTCACCCCCCATCTTTACCGCGGCGCCCAGCCAACCACCGAAGGCGTGGCCCATTTGAAGGCGATGGGCATCAGAACCATCATCAATCTGCGCGCCCATCATTCAGACCGGGACCAGATCGCCGGCACAGGTTTGAAAAGCGTGCGCTTTGAAATGGAGCCGTGGCATGGCGACGAAGCCGAGGTGGTCAGTTTCCTGAAGGTCGTCACGGACACGAACCTGGCGCCGGTATTTGTGCATTGCGAGCGCGGCGCGGACCGCACCGGCATGATGTGCGCCATGTATCGCATCGTGGTTTATGGCTGGACGAAACCGGAAGCGATTGACGAAATGGAAAACGGCGGGTTTGGGTTCAGTCCGGTCTGGCAGGAACTCGTCAGCTTCATCGAGCAGGCCGACATCGCCGACATCAAACGCCGTGCGGGCGTGGCAGGAAAATAGGGAACGAGGATGAAAAACAAAAAGAGGACGTCGCTTTCACGTCGTCCTCGCTCTGCAATTCTCGATTTCCGCCGGGAAAATCAGGCCTTCTTGGCTTCTTCCTTCTTCCAGGTCCGTTTGGGCGCCTTGGTGACGAGGCCTTTTTTGAGGGCGCTGGCGGAGACACGGATATAGCGGATTTCGCCGCTGGGCAACTGGGCTTTCACGCGCTGCAAATTGGGCATGAACTTGCGCTTGGTGATGGCGGTGATGTGCGTGCCGATGCCGCCCTGTTTCTTGGGTTTGCCACTGCGCCAGATGATGCTGCCCTTGCGCGGGCCTTTGCCGGTCAATTCACAAATACGTGCCATAAATTTTCAGTAATGAGCCGCAAAGATTAGCAGCCAAATCCACCGCGGCAAGCACTATTTCCCGGGAATTTTGTCCCGGATCACCGCTGGGATTTGAAATATGGGCTTGGCTTTCCCGCCGGTTTGCCGTTGTCTTGGAGTGAAATGAATGTCAACTCGTCCGGACGCAACCTCCTCAAAACGCTGTTCTTAACCGCCAGTCTCACGGTATCCTTCAGCGCGATCCCCATTGCTGCGGCGGAGGCTGACGCCACGACGAACACGCCGGCTGAAATCAAGTTGGACGCCGTGGCGAATTCGGTGGTCAAGGTCTTTTCCACCCTGCGCTATCCTGATGTGTACAAACCCTGGACCAAGGACTCACCCAGCGACGCCACCGGCACCGGGGTGGTCATCGAAGGCAAACGGATCCTCACCTGTGCGCACGTGGTCCTGTACGCCAGCCAGGTGCAAATCCAGGCCAATCAGGCCGGAGACAAGCTTTCCGCCAAGGTCGAGGCCATCGCCCCGGGCATCGACCTGGCCGTGCTCAAGCTGGATGACGAATCGTTCTTTGACACGCACCCGCCATTGATCCGGGCGAAGGCGCTTCCCGAAATCCGGGACATGGTCATGGCGTACGGTTATCCCGAGGGCGGCACCAGCCTTTCCATCACCAAGGGCATCGTTTCCCGCATCGAGTTTGAATCCTACAACTTTCCCGTTTCCGGGCTGCGGATCCAGATTGACGCCGCCATCAATCCCGGCAACAGCGGCGGCCCGGCCGTGGTGGGCGACAAAATGATCGGCCTCGCCTTCAGCCACCTCGGCACCGCGGACAATATCGGCTACATCATTCCCAATGAGGAAATCGAGCTGTTCCTCCGGGACATTGCGGACGGCCATTACGAAGGGAAGCCGGCCATGTTCGACGACCTGCAGACGCTGGAAAACCTGGCCCTGCGGACTTTTCTCAAACTTGACAAATCCGTCGCCGGAATGGTGGTGCACAAGCCCGATGGCAACGAGCCCGCGTATCCATTGAAGCAATGGGACGTCATCGCCAAAATCGGCGACACGCCGGTGGACGACCAGGGCATGATCAAGCTGGGCCCCAACCTGCGGGTGCGCTTCGCTTACCTGGTCCAGAAAATTGCGCAGGATGGGAAGGTTCCGTTGACCGTGGTGCGCGCCGGGAAAGAAATCCAAATCGAACTGCCAGTGTCGGCGAAACGTCCGATGATCATGCCGGACCTGGGCGGCGCCTACCCGTCCTATTTCGTGTACGGACCGTTGGTATTTTCCACCGCCACGGAACAATTCATCAACGGTTTGATGCGGGGCAGTCGCGGTCCCCGATGGGTCAACTGGCTGAGCACCATGGGCAGTCCGCTGGTAAAACGGATCAGCGACAAACCGGAATTTGCCGGGGAGGAGCTCGTGGTGGTTCCGTCCCCGTTCTTTCCGCATCAACTGGCCAAGGGTTATTCGGACCCTTTTTGCCAGGTGGTCAAAAACATCAATGGCATCCCCATCAAGAACCTGGCCCATCTGGTGGAAGTCCTGCGTGATGCCAAGGGCCCGTTCATCACCGTTGAGTTCAACCAGCGTGATGGCGAGACCCTGATCTTTCCGCGCGCGGACATGCTGGCCGTCACGGACGACATTCTGACGGACAACGGTGTCCGCAGCCAGGGTTCGCCCGACACGCTGGCCATCTGGAACGCCAAGCCTTCCCAATAAATGAAAGACCTGAAAATGTCCCAACCCGCTTCGGCCGCGCCGGCCCCGGCACTGACACGCCACCTGATGGATGCCATCCAGCCTTTTGCCGCGTTGCGGCCCGAACCGGCACTGGCCGGGAAAATTTGCGAACTGCCGTATGATGTCATGTCGTCGGATGAAGCCCGCAAAATTGCCGCCGGCAACCCGCTCAGTTTTTTGCACGTCAGCAAACCAGAAATTGATTTGCCACCGGGCACGGACCCGCATGCGCCGGAAGTTTACGCCCGGGGCAGGGAATATTTCCAAAAACTCATTACTGACGGCGCGTTGAAACAGGATGCGCAGCCGTGTTTTTATCTTTACCGGCAGGTCATGGGCAGGCATTCGCAAACCGGCCTCGTCGCCGCGGCCAGTTGCCGGGAATACCTGGCCGGCACCATCAAAAAGCACGAGTTGACGCGGCCGGACAAGGAGGACGACCGGGTCCGGCATATCGAAACCCTCGACGCGCAGACCGGGCCGGTCTTTTTGACTTACCGGGCGGTTGCCGAATTGGATGCCTTTGTAGCAAGGAAGACTTCCGAAAAACCGGAAGTGGACTTCACCGCCCCGGACGGAGTGCGCCACACGTCCTGGGTGATCGCCGACGGGGGCGATCTGAAATTCATCTGGACCCAATTCGCCAGAATTCCGGCGCTCTACATCGCCGACGGCCATCATCGCAGCGCGGCCGCGGCGCGGGTCTGCCAGTCGCGCAAGGGCGCCGGCCAGAGCGGCCACTTCCTCGCCGTGATTTTTCCGCACAACCAGATGCAGATCCTGCCGTACAATCGCGTCTTGAAGGATTTGAACGGCTGGTCGCCGGAACAGTTGCTGGAAATTCTCGGCACCATTCTTGCCACCGATCCCAGTGGCACCGGTGTGCCGGCGCGCAAACACGAGTTGGGCCTTTATTTAAAGGGCAAATGGCGGACCCTGGTCTTCAACAAAAAACTCACCGCCACCGACAGCCTGGTGGATACACTCGATGTGTCCCTGCTGCAAACCGAGGTCCTGTCACAGGTGCTCGGCATCGACGACCCGCGCACGAGCCAGCGCATTAACTTCGTTGGCGGCATTCGCGGTCCGGCAGAACTGGAAAAACTCGTGGACAGCGGCGATTACGCCTGCGCGTTTTCCATGTTCCCGACCAGCATTGAGGATTTGATGTCCATCGCCGACGCAGGCGGCATCATGCCGCCGAAGAGCACCTGGTTCGAGCCGAAGCTCCGCGACGCGATGTTTTGTCATCTGATCTGACCGCGTGGCAGTCCTTGTAAAAGCACCGCAAAATCTTGCCTGGCAGCGCCGCGCTCTCACGAGGCGCGGCCACAACGAAATTCTTTCGTGTCCTTTCGTGTGTTTCGTGGTTTATAATTCCGTGTGCCATTGAACCGTCTCCAACGCGGCTTGCGCGCCACCTTTGCGGGAATGGCGGTCAACGTCGTGTTCTCCGGCACAAAACTCGCCGCCGGCATCATCGGCCATTCGCACGCCCTCGTCGCGGATGCCGTTGAATCCTTCGCGGACGTTTTCAGTTCGCTCGTCGTGTGGCGCGGTCTGGTCGTGGCGGCGGCGCCGCCGGACGAGGATCATCCCTACGGCCACGGCAAGGCTGAACCGATTGCCTCGGCCATCGTCGCGGCGATGTTGTTGGGAGCGGCGCTGTGGATTGCCATCACGGCGTTCGCCGAAATCAGGAAACCCCACCAGTCGCCGGCGCCGTTTACGCTCATCGTGTTGCTGGTGGTCGTGGCCGTGAAGGAGGGCCTGTTCCGGTTTGTTTCGCGGGAAGGCCACGCCGTGGACAGTTCGGCGGTCAAAACCGACGCCTGGCATCATCGCAGTGATGCCATCACCTCTGTGGCCGCCGGCATCGGCATCAGCGTGGCACTAATCGGTGGCAAGGGATTCGAGGCGGCCGACGACGTGGCGGCGATTGCGGCGGCGGGGGTGATTGCGTGGAACGGCTGGCATTTGCTGCGTCCGGCGCTCAATGAACTCATGGACACCGCCCCCGGTCATGAAGTGATTGATCAAATCCGTCAGATTGCAGCCATCACCCCGGGCGTGGACAGCGTGGAGAAATGCATCGTGCGCAAGGTGGGTTACCAGTATTTCGTGGACATGCATGTGGAAGTGGACCCGCAAATGACGGTGCTGCGTTCCCATGAAATCGCCCATGACGTGAAGAATCAAATCCGCCAGGCCATCCCGGCCGTAAGCGACGTGTTGGTCCATATCGAACCGTTGAACATTCCGGCCAAACCGCCACCGTTGTGACTGTGTATTTCAAAGGCTGGGCCAAACCCGGCCCGGTGCCGCCGGGACTTGGAGCGCCGAGTACCGGCTCGGCTCGAAGCGAAATCAATCAGCACGCCGCGCCGGCGCCCGGCGCGCCGCTTATCGTCGAACCAAACGAAACCCTCGATGCCATCTGCGGACATTTCTGGCTGTTCCAGCTCCGTGCCGGCCATCGCTTTTCCACCGACGACATTCTGGTGGCATGGTATGGCACCTCCTGGTGCCCGAGTGCCCGGACCGTGCTCGACCTCGGGAGCGGCATCGGCACGGTGGGGATGATTTGCGCGTGGCGGCTGCCGGGCGCGCGATTGGTCACCGTGGAAGCGCAAGGCGAGAGCATCGCGCTGGCCAAGAAATCAGCGCAATTCAACGGACTGGTGGAACGCTACGAAATCCGGGCCGGCGATTTTCGCGAACCCGGCGTGGTGCGGGACACCGAAAAATTTGATCTCGTCTCCGGCAGCCCGCCCTATTTCCAGCCGGAATCCGGGCTCAAGAGCCGGCATCCGCAACGGGAGGCGTGCCGGTTTGAATTGCGCGGCACCGTGGCGGATTATTGTGCCACAGCGGCCAAACATCTCGCCCCGGGCGGGTTCTTCGCCTGCGTGTTTCCGGCCGATCCAGCGCAACTGGCGCGCGCCAAAACCGGCGCGCAGAATGCCGGGCTCGTCATCGTCCGCACACGACCGGTGGTTTTCCGCGAAGGCGATCCCCCGCTCATCGCGCTCTTCGGCATGATGCGCGCGGATGACCTGCCGGAATGGTTCCGCGGGCAGACCTGGGAGGAACCGCCGCTGGTCATCCGCACCCGCGATGGAAAAATTCATCCCGAGTACTCCGCCGTGAAGCTGGCCATTGGTTTTCCGCCTTGAATGAAGCATCGGCGGTTTGCTCCGCGACCGCCGCAGTCCTACGCGCTTTGAACGACGCTAGGCACCGGCGTTCCCATTTGAAAATGACACTTTATTTCCCCCGCCCTGTCCAACGATTGAAGATGTTGATTCAAAAGCTAAAGTTTTTGCCCAAAGTACCGATGCCATTTGTACCCAGTCCGTTGGCGGTTTCGATCTGTAGCACGACAGGCAACTGGTCCTGCCATGGCGAAACGCCGCCCGACCGGGAATCAAACCGGTTCATTATGAAAAAACAGCGCATTTGGCATCGCATCGCAATCGAATTTGTCCGCACCGAGGAAGTGGCCGTCCAGGTGGGCCGACCGGCCATGCCTGCCGCGTTGACGGAGATTGATTTCACCCCGGCACCGGCCCGATCCGGCCGGAGAATTTTCCCATCCAGTGCTTTCGACAAACAGCCCACCGCCAAACCAGAAGGCGACGACCTCAAAGGACACCAGGGGCAGACATTCCGGTTTTGATTCTGGTTGAAAACCGGTTCTTAGGGCCGGAGCGCGGAAGTCCTCCTTCCAACCTCCGGCCCCACTCTTTTTGCAAACCAACGGGTCGCCACTGCGCTTGATTTGGTCTGGTATGCTTGGGCGACCTGCCGTCCGCCTTTTCATCACTCCCAGGCTGGCGCTTCCAGACTGAGACCAAGGGTTTTCCCAGCGGCGGCGAGGAACACCCTAGTCGCCGCCAGAACTCGCGGGAGGTATTGGTTAATCATGACCATTTTTCACAAACGCATTGCGCAAACTACGAACGTTGTTTGGCGTGGGTTTTCAAAAATCACCGGCCTGACGAATTTTCTGGGAGGGTTCTTGATCCTCGCTGCTTTCAGCCCGGCCGCGCAAGCCGGCAGTATCAGTTTGGCCTGGAACCAAAGCCCGGACCCAACCGTGGCGGGTTACAACATCTATTACGGCGGAACCAGCGGCGTCTACACGAATGAGATTTCTGCCAGCAGCGCAACGAATGCAACTATTTCCGGCCTCGTCGAAGGCGTGACGTACTACTTTGCCGCCACCGCGTATACCCTCCTCGGACAGGAGAGCAATTTTTCGACCGAATTCAGTTACCAGATTCCCCCAACTGTTGAAGCGTCCCTCTGGCCAGGCACGGCCGTGCCCGCAGTGGTGGATGGCGGCCCGGACAGTGCCGTCGAGCTGGGGGTGAAGTTTCAATCGGATGTGGCCGGGAACATCACCGGCATACGCTTCTACAAGGCGAGCGCCAATACGGGCACCCACGTGGGCAGCCTGTGGACGAGCGCAGGGACATTGCTGGCGACAGGGACGTTCACCAGCGAGACCGCTTCAGGTTGGCAGCAGATGAACTTTGCGACGCCAGTGCCGATCACCGCCAACACGGTCTATGTGGCCTCCTACCACGCCGACAACGGGCACTTCAGTTACGATGACAACTACTTTTCAGCCAATGGCGTTGATAATCCGCCCCTGCATGCGCTGGCCGATGGCGTGTCGGGTGGTAATGGCGTCTTTGTGTACAGCTCCAACAGTGCATTCCCAAACCAGGCGTCTTTGAATGCCCGCAATTATTGGGTGGATGCGGAGTGGCAGGCTGGGATTTCCGGATTGAAACTCCGGGTGACACCGGCGAAACAATTTGTTTTGACCGTGTCCGGCCCGACCGGCCACACGTATGACATCCAGGCGACGCAGGATTTCATCACCTGGACCGTCATCGGCACCGTGACCGTGGGTGCCAGCGGTTCGCTGGATTTCACCGATACAAACGCGGCGGCCTTTTCAAAGCGCTTCTATCGCACCCGCGGATAACTGTGAAGTATTCTTAAAGTTAGGGGGCTGATGCTCCGATAGCATGATCGGACCGCGAAACCGCTATGGCTGTTTCAGGTAAAGAATCAATCGAGGTTAAAAACATGTCACTCTATCTCAGCCAAAGATGTTGGGGCCGATCCTGCCTGCACCTGGCGGCGGCGATGCGCGCCGGCCACTGGCGGTGGCATCTCGCCGGCATCGGTCGCGAGATTCATTTCCCGAGGCCCTGACCCGCAAGGCCACGGCGAACACCGTTCATTTTCCCATTGCACCTTTTTGGAACGCCGGTCTCCGTCCCGGCGAGTTTGGGTAAACCAACCACGAACTCCCAATGGTTGCCTTGGAACCTTCCTTGGATTTTGAGCGTTGAATGTTGAATGCTGAATGTTTTCCTGTTGTCTGGGGCCAACCCGGTGTTCTGCGCTTCGGTAAATTTTTCTGAAACGAGTTCTCACGAGCGATGTCTATAAATCCGTAGCCCTGACCGTTTATTTACATTCGGTGGGGCAAAGCTCCTGACGAGCCGATGTAGCGTTGGCGCTGTGCGCCAATCCCATCGCCCCACAGGCCCACATTACAATAGCAAACGCCTTTCATTTCCTCTTTGCGCACCCGGCGTTTTGGCGGTTTAATGTGCGGACATGAAAATTGTTCTAGCTTATTCGGGCGGCCTCGACACCTCGGTGCTGCTGTCGTGGATCAAGGAGGAATACAACGCCGAGATGATCGCCTTCT
>CAZKTW010000140.1:0-10051 GCA_964555775.1 uncultured Bifidobacteriaceae bacterium
ATTCGATGAGCGACCGCATGATCCACGGCAGCAACAGCAGCAAAACGCCGGTCACCGCCAGCGCCTTGGGCACAAACGTCAAGGTCTGTTCGTTGATGGTCGTCACCGCCTGAAACAGACTGACGGCGAGGCCGACGATCATGGCTGCGATCAAGATCGGCGCGGAGATGGCCAGCGCCTGGTAAATCATGGCCTTGAGCAGTTCGATAGCAAATTCGGTGGTCATACAATTTTCATAAAACGTGAAATGTGAAACATGATGTGCTTGTGGGTGGTGGCGGTTGTGGTTGGCATTTCACGTTTTACGTTTCACGCATCGGCTTACATTCCAAAGCTGCGGACGAGCGACTGGATCACGAGCGACCAGCCGTCCACGAGCACAAACAGCAACAGTTTCAGCGGCAATGAAATGGTCATGGGCGGCATCATCATCATGCCCATGCTCATCAGCACGGTCGCCACCACGAGGTCAATCAGGATGAACGGCACAAAGATGAGAAAGCCCATTTGAAACGCCGTGCGCAGTTCACTGATGATGAAGGCGGGGATCACCACGCGCAACGGCAGTTGATCGGGCGCCGTCGGCTGCATTTTCGCCATCGAAACAAAAAGTTCAACGTCCTTGGGCCGGGTTTGTTTGAGCATGAAGCCACGCATGTGGCCGGAGGCAAGATCCAGGGCCTGGGCGCCGGTGATTTGATGCGCCTGATACGGTGTGATGGCATCCCGGTTGATGTTGTCCCACACCGGGGCCATGACGAAGTAGGTGATGAACAAGGCGAGGCCGATGATGATCTGGTTGGCGGGCGTACCCTGCAATTGCAGGGCGCTGCGCACAAAGGAAAGGACGATGACCACGCGGGTGAAACAGGTCATCAACAACAGGAGTGAAGGCGCCAGGGAGACCAGGGTGATGAAGAAGAGAACTTTGATGCTGGCGTCCACATCCGCCGTGCCATTCTGGGAGCCAAGCGTGATTTGAATCGGGCCAAAACCGGCGGACGTGTTGGTCTGCGCAGAGACGGGCAACGTGCTGAGGAGAAAAAAAACCAGCAACACCGGGAACAGCCGGTGGCGGACCAGGAACAACAGTGAACGTCCAACGCGTCCGGATCCCTGGACGTTGAATGTTGAATGTTGAATGTTGAATGTTCCCATGTTCATTTGCCTTTCAGCACCCGGGCCAGCGCCTGGGCGAAAGCCGGCGAGGTTTTCTCCCCGGCGGTGGCTTCGTTGGCGGCCGCGTCCGGCAGGTGGCTCAACAGACTCACCCCGGCTGGCGACGCCGCGATGAGAAACCGCCCTTGTTCGTAACCCACCACGTAAAGCGCCTGGCGCCCACCCAACGGGCGGGTTTCAATGATGTTTAATTTCGGCTGGTGGCCGCGCTGCAGGGCGAGACGCTGCCAGTTGCGAAACAGCCAGACCCCGCCGAGGAAGATGCCAATGACGAGCGCCAGTGCACCCAAAACGCGCAGCACGGAAGGGCCGACATCAGGCAATGCCGGTGCAATCAACGGTGTGGCCGCCACCGAATTGGTGGCCTGGCCAAAAGCCGAAGGCAGAAGGCACAAGACAAAACAAACGCCGGCAGCCGTGAGGAGGAATTTCTTCATTCAGCATTTTTCCTTCTTCAGTTTGCTGCGTCAGGCCGCGACCGTGCTGCCGATGACTTCGGTGATCTTCACACCGTAACGGTCCTCGATGATGACGACTTCACCCCGGGCAATGAGCTTGCCATTGATGCTGAGTTCGACGGGTGCGTCGGCGGCCTTGTCCAACTGGACGACGGAACCGATGTTGAGCTGGAGCACCTCCCGCATCGGCAACTGACAGCCGCCAAGTTCAATCGTCAGGCTCACGGGCACGTCGAGCACAAGGCTCAGGTTGGACGGATTTTCAGCGGTGGCATTCATTTGGGTTTATAATTTATCAAGGGTCGATGTTGCCGGTCAATTGCACGGCCCATTTGCCGGCGGAAGTGCCGGGTCGGCCGGTAAACTTGGCCACGCGATTAAGCCGGATCTGGACCTGGGCGGCGCAGGCTGGATCGAGCGCCAGCAAATCGCCGGCCTTGAGCCGGGTGATTTCGCCGGCGGACATTTTCAATCCGTGCCACTCGGCGATGACCGGCACGGGCACATCGTCAAATTCCGCGTTCCATTTCAATTTCGCCACCGGGGCCGGCACGGGCTCGGTTCCTGGCAACGACGGGCTGAGCAGCCGCATGAGCGGTTCAACCGTGGCGTAAGGCAACACGAGCTGGATGGGCTCCGATTGTTCGCCGATGCCGCCATTCATGCTCACGATGAGCATGGCGGCGTCCGGCAAGGCGGTCTGGAGAAAGTGGCTGTTGCTTTCATGGCCGAGCAACGCTGAACGCAGATCGCGCATCTCGGGCCAGTGATTGCACCATTCCGTGAGCACGAGCGAGGCGACCTGGTCGAAAAGCGCGATTTCAATTTCGGTCAATTCGCGGCTTTCTTCCGGCACCTGGCCCACCCCGCCCAGCAGCCGGTCCACGAATGTCAAACCCAGCCGGGGCGGGATGACCAGCAGGCCAACACCCTTGAGCGGATCGGTTTTGAACAGCGTGATATGGGTGGGATTAGGCAGGCTTTCGGTGAATTTCTGGTAACCGACAATCTGGACCTTGGTCAACTGGAGGCTGAATTCCAGCCGCAGAAAAATGGCCAGCCGCGCGGCGAGCGAGCGGATGAATTGTTCGTGACGCTGGCGGATGCGGCGCAGTTCACTGGCTGCGAGAAAACCGGACTGGCGGAAATCGTGCCCGCGAATATCCCCGGCCTTGCGGCGCTCCCGCGTTCCCCTGGCCGTGATAACGAACACGTCCCCGATGTCGGGCGATGGAGGTGGGGAAACGGGTTCGCTCATGACGTTTTACTGGATGGCAAATTCCGGGAGATAAATTTCCTGCACGGCCGAGTCGCCCAGAATGTTATTGAATCCGGAAATCAGTTCGTTGCGAATCAGGTTTCGTTCGCCGGGTTTCTCCAGGTCGGCGAGCGATTTGGCACCCAGCACCCCGCTGGCGGTGTCGCGCAACTGGGCGTCATGTTCGTCAATTTTGGCCTTGAAATCCGCGCCAGTGCCGACGATGGAAAGGCTCACCAGCAAATAACGGGCGCCCATCGTGCCGGCCACATTGACCAGCAATTTGTTCATGCTCACCGAAACGGTTTTCTCCTTGGAGGTGTCCTTCTTGGGCTTGCCGACAGCCGGGGAACTGGCCGGAGCGGTGATGCCCAGTCCCTTTTGAATCTGTGGCACAATTACGAATTGGGTCATGCCGAAGGCCAGCACCGGCATGAACACCGTGGTGATGATGAGCGGCAGCCAAGCTTTGAAGCCGCCGCCGGACGGCGCGGGAACGGGTGGGGTGGCGTCGTCCGTCGGCGGGGTGGTTGCGGAAGGTCGTTCTTCGGGCATAAGCTTTTAACGTTTCAAATTGACCAGGGTTTGCAGGATTTCATCGCTGGTGGTGATGACCTTGGTATTGGCTTCATAGGCGCGCTGGGTGGTGATAAGCGAAGTGAGCTGCCCGGCCAGGTCCACATTGGACATTTCGAGCGCGCCCGTCACCAGGCTGCCGAGGCCGCTGCTGCCGGGGGCCGTGAGGGTGGCCAGAGGGCCGGCGGCGGTGAGGCCGGAAAACAGGTTGTTGCCGACCTTCGTCAGTTGTTGCGGGTTGGAGAAATTTTGCAACAGCACCTGACCGCGGGTGAATTGCGTGCCGTCGGCCAGCAACACCGACAACTTGCCATCGGAGCCAAAGCTGTAACTTTGGACGGCAGAAGTGTCGGCGACCGGTAGTCCCGAGATGGGGTCAAGCATGGTTGCGCCGGTATTGTCGATTTTGATGTCACCCATGGTGGTGAGGCCGGTGTCGGTGTAACCCTGTACGCGCATTCCGGTGCTGGTGACCAGATAGCCGTTGGTATCCACCCCGAACTGGCCGTCCCGCGTGACATATTTCGCGCCGGTGGTGGGATCGCTGACCACAAAAAATCCATTGCCATTGACCGCCATGTCAGCCTGCATGCCGGTGCTGCTGATCGAACCCTGGGTGAACTGGTTGACGATGGAACCGGTCAGGACGCCGGTGCCGATCTGCATGCTGCCGCTGGCGTTGTAACCCATCGTCTGACTGAAGGCGTCGGCAAAATTTATGGAGGCGCCTTTGAAGCCCGTGGTATCCACATTGGCGATGTTGTTGCCGATGATATTCAGACTTTGTTGAAACTGGTTGAGGGCGCTGACGGCGGAATCTAAAGCAATTAACATAATTTAATCTTTGGTTGAGTTTGCGATTTTCGTCGGAATTGGTTTATTGGCCGAGTGCAGCGGGAACTTGGGTCAATACCTGGTTGAGGTTGTACGTCGCCCCGTCCACGACAACCAGGGGGATGCCGGTCTCGGCCAGAACATCGGTAACGATGCCATGGGTAATTTTTTGGGGGGTTACCACGAGGCTCACTGCCTGCCCGACCAGGGCTTTGGCCATGCGTTGACGAACACTATTAAGCGGACCGGTCATCCAGTTCATGGAATTGTCAGTTCGATGGGTGTGGTGGTTCATGGTGATTTCCTTGATTGGTATTTTGTTTTACGAAATCATTGGGAGGCGGAACCCGGAACGGGAGATGTCGGGTCAATCACGGTCGGAACCACCGCAACCACCTGGCTCAGGTTGTAAGGCACCCCGTTAACCAGGATATGCGGCTTGCCATCCTGAAGAATGACGCCTTGAACCACACCGGACGTGATCGTCTGCGCATCCACCTTCAGGGTGACGGTGCTGCCGAGCAGGCTGTCTGCCTGCAACATTCCCAGGGATGCGGACATGTCGCTGGATTGCTGCAGCGAAGTGAATTGCGCCATTTCCGCGGCCATCTGGGTGTCCGACTGTGGAGACAGCGGGTTTTGATTCTGCATCTGCGTGACCAGCAGTTGCAAAAAATCCTTTTGATTCAGGACATTTTGCATTCCTGAAACCGAGTCGGTTGAGTTAATGGCGCTTGCAGCGGAGGTGGCAGAGGTGACAGCAGTGGTTGACATAAAATTGAAATAGATCAGGCCCAGGTTTCCCAGCCCCGATGGGCGTTGACCATCAGAGTGGAGGGCGTGGTGGATTGAAGCGGAGCACTCGCGAGTGCGAACCCCACGAAGGCACTGGCCGAGACCGGGTCCGGGTGGGTAAACTCACGCTGCGGTTGTTGAAATCCATTGGCGCCAGCATCGGTGATGGAATTTTCACCGCTAGCCAAGGGTGCCAGCCGGATGCCACGCTGTTCCAGACGTTGCTGGAGCTCAGGCCAATGCTGGCTCAAATGGCCAAAATCGCCGCGCTGCACAATCACCTGGGCGTCAATCGTGCCCCCGCGCTGGCGCATTTCCAACGACAGCTGCAAGCCCGCGCCAGGTTTGATCACCACGCGCACTGATTCCAGGTTGGAATCTACCAGGCGGATCGCGTGCAATGCCATGATGTCGTGCGCCCGGTCGAGTGCACGGGATCGAAGATCAACCAATGAAGCATCGGAAGCCCCGTCGGTGGCCGATGCCGCCAACGGCTCGGGCCCTTTGGTTGAGGGGCCAATGATGATTGTGGCTTGTCCGGTCCGCGGCGCAATGCGTGCGAGCGGATTAGCCGTAGGCAAATTGTTCTCCGGCACCGTCGGATCGGCGTTGGTCGGCAAAACTTTCTCAGTTTTCCCGTCCAACCCGGCAACTTTGTTCATTTTTTCGGTTTTTTGCATCGGCAGGTACAGTTTAGCAGCGGCTATGCCACGAAGTTCCGATTGCGTCGGCGCTGCCGCTTTCACACTCAAATCCATTGCGGGGGAACTTTCATTTTGTGGCGCAGAGACCGCCGGTTCAGCGGTGGGTTCCGGCACCAACAAACTGACGGTGGAGAGGGAATCGCCTGGATTTGTTTTCCCGGCGGCCGAGGCATCAGCCTTGGCCTCGCTGCTTTGTTGTCCGTCGGGTTTGAGGCTGGAGATCAATTCCGCTGCCGGTTTGTCCGCGGACAGCTCCGGATTTGAAGTCAGTTCCGTTGAGGAAAAACTCGTTTTTATTCCAGTGGGAACAGGCAAGACCCCAACGGAGTCCTTACCGGCGGTGGCTGCGGGCACAAGCGGCGATGGGGTGGCCGGAAAGACTTCCCGATCGGATGCGCCTTGCATTTCCGCCGCGGGCGGCAACGGTGGCAGCGCGCCAGCCGGAAGGGTCGCGACAAGCTGAACCATGACGCCGGGCAAACCGCCGGAGGTAACCTGGACCTCATCCCGCACGGGGGAATTATCCGCGCCGGTTCCCCTGCCCTTTCCGGCATCACTTTCAGAAATTTTTGGGCTGGACGCGTCACCCAGCCGTTGAACCGGCGGATTGTCCGTTGCGCCGGGAACGGCGGCGGCGTTCCGGGCCTGAATCCGCCGCCGCAGCGACGGGGTGGAGATTGTATTTTGTTTCCCTTCACCGGGGGCCGTCAGGACCGTGCCTGACCGGGCGCGCGCGGCTGACCCACGAGTTTCGGAGGGTGACAATGCGCGGGTCATCACCCGGTCAAACGGCTCGCCGTCTGACCCAGGATCGGCGGAGGACATCGCTTTTCCACCATCGCCAGGCGAAACGAGGTTTGCCATCGGCAGGATGGAATCAAGCGCAGGCATCAGGGAGTGGCTGTCGAGACAGCGTTGGTGGCTAGCGGCAGGACCTGGTGCAACCGGGCGGTGAGGACGGCGACCCGCCGGGCCTCCGCCTTGCCCGGCTTGCTCATCGTATCGAGGATGGCGCTGGCTTCATCGGTCTTCATGATGAAAAGAATTCGGACGACGTCGTCATCGGCCATTTCATTGAACATTGCGGCGGCGCTCGCCGGCGACATGGCCGCGATGAGTTTGGCCTGATGCTTGACGTTGTCCGTTTCCTGTGCCCGGAAACGGACGACGTTTTTGTCGAAGTCCGACTGCAGCCGGGCCACCGTCTGCGTGACGGTGGAAATTTCCTGGCGTTCGGCGTCGAGCCGGGTTTGCCACTCGTTAAGCTGCTGTTCCTTCAGGGCGATCGCTTCCTTTTCATCCTTCATCTGCGCAACCCATTGATCGATTTCCGGGTTCTTGAATTTCCACGAGGGATCATCGGCGGCGGAGCGGTCGGAAGGAACCAGATGGGCCGCGGCAAACTTTCCGGGCCGGACCAGGGCCAGCGTGGTTCCGAGATACAAGAGACAGCCCAAGAGAGCAGTCAGCCAGGACGATTGGAGGATTCGGATCATGATGAATTCAATTATTCTGGCAGGTGAATTGCAGCGGGCCGGGGGCGCCGTTCATTTGCACCGCCAGTTCGTCAAAAGATTTCTGCTCCTCGCGCTGAACCGCGCGGATGTGGGCGCGCCGGGATTTGTCGTAAAAGCGGTCCAGTGCTTCGCGATCGCGGACGGCGCCAGTCATTTCCTGGAACAACAGCCCGGCTGCGCGCCGAGCTTCATTCAGGGCGGCTTTGCGTTCGTTCCACCGGATCTCGAGAACCTTGCACCAGGTCCGGAGGCTGGCCAGCCGTCCGGCGGGAATCCCGTTTTCCAGTTCAAGGCCGAGCAAATCCCAGCCCACCGCCATTTCCGCGGTGGCGCTTTGCAATTGCAGCCGGGCGGCTTCGCAGGCGGTGAGGGCCTGGGCATAACGCTGTTGCGCCGCCCGTTCTTTCTGCCGGCGCAGCACGAGCAATGATTCGAGGGAAAAACGAAATGGTTTCATGATCGTGGTTATTTGACTGCGGGCGTGGATTTACCCGCCGGAGCCGTCCGGGTCAGGATGTTGGCCAGCAACGACCAGCTTTGCGCGGCGGCAAAACCTTCGGAAACATCCTGGCGCAAAAACCGGTTCAACGGTTCGTGCAACGCAATGGCCTGGTCAATGACGGGATTGCTGCCCGCCGGATAGGCGCCGATGTTGATCAAATCCTGGTTCTTCCGGTACACCGACAAGTGCTCGCGCGCAGCGGCAGTGTGGTTGAGCCGCTCCGGCGAAAGCAAATCGCGGTTAAGCCGGCTGACGCTTTCCAGCACGTCCACCGCCGGATAATGGTTTTGGGTGGCCAGTTCACGCGTGAGCACGACATGGCCGTCAAGAATCGACCGCGTGGCGTCGGCAATCGGATCGTTCATGTCGTCCGCCTCGACCAGCACGGTAAACAGGCCAGTGATCGAACCCCGCTCGCCGGTGCCCGCGCGCTCGAGCAACTGCGGCAACAACGAAAAAACGGACGGGGTGTAACCGCGCGTGGTGGGCGGTTCGCCAACGGCCAGGCCAATCTCGCGTTGCGCCATCGCAAAGCGTGTGACCGAATCCATCATCAGCAAAACATTCTGTCCGGTATCGCGAAAATGCTCGGCAATCGCCATGGCCAGAAACGCGCCCTTCACCCGGTTCAGCCCGGGCTCGTTGGAGGTGGCCACGATGACGACGGATTTGCGGCGGCCATGGTCATCGAGATCGCGTTCCAGAAATTCACGCACTTCCCGGCCGCGTTCGCCGATGAGCGCGATGACGTTCACATCCGCTTCGGCCTGCGACGCCATCATCCCCAGCAATGTGGATTTGCCGACGCCGCTGCCGGCAAAGATGCCAAGGCGCTGCCCCCGCCCACAGGGGATGAAGGTGTCAATGGACTTGATGCCGGTCTGGAAAACATCGTTGATGCGTTGCCGTTTCAACGGATGCGGGGGGCGGAGATTCAAACCGACGGTGTGTTCGGTTACAATCGGGCCAAGCCCGTCAATCGGATTGCCCAGGCCGTCAATGACCCGGCCTTTGAGTGCGCTGCCGACGCCCACACGCAAAGGGGCGCCCGTGGCGACGACTTCGCTGCCTGGATGGATGCCGTGAATTTCACCCAGCGGCATCAGCAACAGATGATGATTCCGAAAGCCGACGACTTCCGCGAGCGTATGGCCATCGTGGCGGGCGGATTGGATGCGGCAAACCTCGCCCATGGCAGCTATGGGACCTTCCGATTCAATGACCAATCCGATGAGCTGCACCACGCGACCGCAGGTTTCCGTCACCCGCGCTTCCCGCACGCGGCGGGCGGCGGTTTGCAACCGGCTCGACGGACATGGAGTGGTGGGGATCATGTGGCCAGAACCTGGCGCAATTGTTCCATCTTGGTTTCGCGGCGGGCGTCAACGAGGCCAAATCGGGTCTGCACGATGCAGCCGCCGCGCGTGACCTCGGCCGAGCCGGCAAAGCGCAATGGCCCGGTTTCCGGCAGGCCGGCGAGCACGGGCGCGTTGTGTTGCCGAAGCAGGGCGAGGTCGTCCGGATGAAGCTGGATGATGATTTCGGCGGTGTCTTCAACCTGCCGCAACGCGTCACGAATCACGGTTTCGACCAGTTCCGCATTGATCGGCAGGCCGGCGACAAATTTTTGCGCGGCTTCAAGTGCGAGGCCGAGGAGCGCAGTTTCAGCTTCCTGAATCACCTGGGGAACCACCCGGCGCAAGGAATCCAAAATCCCCTTTTGCAACTCGACCGTTTCGTTGCGTTGCTGGAGCAATTGTTCGTTCAGGGCTTGCTCGCCCTCGCGCCGGCCGCGTTCGAAGGCGGACTGTTCGCGTTCGCGGAGATGCTCCTGCCAGTCCTGCATCGGGGCCTGCGTGAGCGGACGCACGCTTCGCAGCGGACGGCTGAACGGGATGGAATCAGACCATTTCATTTTCAAGGGCCCGGGCTTCGTCGAGGTCGATTTCACCCTCGGCTTCAAGTTTGCGGACTGAATCAATGACGCGGAATTGCGCGGCTTCCACGTCGCGCAGTTTGACGTGGCCGAGAAACGCCAGTTCCTCCTGGACGGATTCCGCGGCCCGGCGCGAAATGTTGGACAAAAGCAGTTTCTTGAGCGGCTCGCTGACCTTCTTGAGCGCCAGGGTGAGGTCGCGCATTTCAATTTCGCGCATGATGCGCTGGATGGACGGCCCGCCCAGCAGCAGCAGGTCCTCGAACGTGAACATTTTTTTGCGGATGGCCAT
>CAZKTW010000141.1:0-3656 GCA_964555775.1 uncultured Bifidobacteriaceae bacterium
CGCGGCGCGGGCCGGCCACGGGAATTTCATCGCTCCAGAAACTGACCTTGCCCATTTCGACGCGCACGATTTTGCCACGTTCCATGACCGTGGCTTTCACCACGCCGCCGGGGGTTTCAACCTCGAACTCCTCCTTGGCGACCAGTTTCTTGTCAAACAGGTAGCGCGAAAAGATCCGCAGGCCGTTGCCGCTTTTTTCGGCTTCGCTGCCGTCGGGATTGAAAATGCGGAGCCCGAACCCGGCCTTCTTGGAGGGCAGGGGACCGAGCAAAATGCCGTCCGAGCCGATACCGTAATGCCGGTGGCAGATCGTTTTGATCTGAGCCGGTGTCAGCGGCGCCGGCAGGTTCTTCGGATCAATGACGATGTAGTCGTTGCCCAGCGCGTGATATCTGGTGTAAGCCCAAAGCATGGGCGAATCATAGCGGGTCGCGGGCCAAGCGCAAAACAGAATCAAGGCCGGCAGGGGTACAATCTCAATTTTTTGGCGGGGCGAGTGTCCTGGCGAGCCGATCCTGACGCGATGAAGCAGAACGAAAACGGCTCGTCAGGAGCCTCGCCCCACCAAATTACAGCACCAGTTCAGGGCCGGTTCGGTAATTTTGCTTCCCGCTTCGCTTCGTCCACATGAAACCGGTGGAGGAACCGGTGGACCGCCGGGGCAAAAATGATACCGAGGATGGCGAAGAACGCCAGCCCACTGAACAACGCGTAGCACCCGGCAAAAATTTTCCCGCCTTCGGTTTGCAGCGGCGACACCGGCCCCATGCCGGACAGAATCATCGCCGCGTTGACGAAGGCGTCCACCCAGGACATTTGTTCGAAAGACCGGTACCCGACCATCCCGAAGCCGAGGGTGAGCATAATGACCAGCAGGCCAAGGCCGACGCTTCGCACCAGGCGCCAATAAAACGCCGGCAGCGGCAACAAAGGTTTTGAGCGGTGTTCAAACATGGAATCAGCCTTCAAATTAAATTGCGCCGGTTTGCCGGATTACTCAATGATATTCGGGGCAAAACCGGGCCGGTTCCTTCCCTCAACCCTGCTGGAAACGCGCCCGAGTCATCAGTATGGCTAAAAAAACTATTGACTTGTATGGATTACAATAGTAATCTGCAACGAAACATTACAGACGTAATCAAAAGCCTGCGTCATGAAACATGTGCCGAGAATTTCTGAAACCGAATGGGAAGTCATGAAGGTGGTATGGGCGAAGGCCCCCCGTTCAGCGGGCGAAATCATTTCCACCCTGATGCGCGCTGATCCTACCTGGCATCCCAAAACGATCAAAACATTTCTCAACCGGCTGGTGGGAAAGCAGGCGCTGGGCTTTCGGAAGGAAGGCCGCGCTTATCTCTACCGGGCGCTGGTGACGGAAAACGATTGTGTCAACGATGCAAGTGAAACGTTCTTGGATCGGGTCTTTGGCGGTGCGCTCCAGCCCATGCTGGCGCACTTCGTTGAACGCAAAAAACTGTCGGCCGGGGAAATCCGCGAGTTGAAGAAGCTTCTGGAAGAAAAGGAATCATGAGGAGGCAGGCATTTTTTGTCGCCCGGCGAGGTTGCCGGGCATGGTTGGAATCCTGGAAAACAAAAACCAAATGAAAAGGAGAATCAGTATGATAGCGAAATTCAAGCAGACCAATCGTTGGCCGGCGGCCGCAGTTGTGGTTTTCGCCGGTCTGGCCATGATCACATTGACCAACGCCCAGTCAACGCCGGGAGCCGGGGCCTCGAGTGCCGACACGACAGACAAGCAAGGTCCCCCGAATATTGTCGCCACCTCTCCCCGGGTTGGAGCCACGGAAGTCAATCCGGCCACGACGGAGATCACCGTTACCTTCGATCGGGACATGGGAGGCGGCTGCTCCTGGACGGGGGGCGGACCGGACTATCCCCCAAGTCCAGAGGGGAAGCGTGCAGTCTGGCGTGACAAGCGCACCTGTGCTCTCCCTGTCAAGCTCGAGGCCGGGCACTATTACCGGGTGGGTATCAATTCCCAGAGTTACCAGAATTTCAAGAGTGCAACGGGCGTTTCCGCCCCGCCGTCGGCCATCTATTTTACCACCCAGGGAGCGGGTGAGAACCTGACACAAAAGACCGCCAAACCTCAAATCGTCGGCCTCATTCCCCGAAACGGGACCAAGGATGTGGATCCGAATCTCACGGAGATTCGTGTCACCTTCAATGTCGCGATGGGAGGAGGCTGCTCCTGGACCGGCGGCGGTCCCGATTTTCCTAAAATTCCCGAAGGCAAGCAGGTGTACTGGACCGATGACCACAAGACCTGTGTGTTACCGGTTGAACTCCAGCCGGGCAAGGACTATCGGCTGGGCCTCAACAGTCCCTCGCACAAGAATTTTCAAAGCACCGGCGGTGTGCCGCTGGATCCGGTGAGGTACACCTTCCGGACGAGCGGGAAATAGAAGGACAAATCAGAACCGCGCGCTGGTGGTTCCGTTTTTGAGTCATGCCGCCAGTGGCGCCCGCTTGGATTAAGAGTGCCATTTCGCCACCCGCTGGCTGGCGGGTTTGTCTCGAGTTTTGTCACCCGTTTGCGAACTACGGCACCACGGCCCGATAGAATCGCCGATTGTAGTTTGTTGCTGCCGGGTCAACGAAGTTGATCGTGGCATTCGTGCCGACAAAATTCGTCAGCGTTGCCCAACTGATCAGGTCCGACGAAACCTGGATGAGACCGTTTAAACCAGGTGATGTTTGCAAACTGAAGTTCAGGCCGTTGCTCGCCAATGGTTGTGCCGCCGGAAAATCGAGCTGTAATTGGAAGGAGTTGCTGGAAATGAAGCTTACGCTATTGGTCGCTGAAAGGTTGGCGTCAAAATCCATTGCATACGCCCTGACTGTGTTTGTTCCCGCCACCAGTGTCAATGTTACCGTCCAGTTCGTCCAGCCGTTGGTGCTGGTTGCCGGGTTCCAAGACCCGCTGTTCAACTGATACCACACCTGGGTCACTCCCCAGTTATCGTTGGCCACGCCTTTCACCTTTGCCAGGGCGTTGGTCATTTTCTGGCCGGAAGTTGGCACGGTGATGCTCAACGTTGGCTTGGTCACGTCGGCAAACGAGGCTTGGAGGGTCAGGTTTGACGCCATGTTGAATTGGATGGTGGCGCTGTTGGTGATGCGCCCCCCGATCCAGTTTGTGGCGACCGTCCAGTTTGTGGCGACAAAACCGGCAGCGGGCGTGGCCGTCACGGTGTAATTACGCCCGATTTCGAGCCAGGCATTGCTGTAATTGGGTGAAATGGTTCCCAACCCGATTGCCTGGATTTGAAGTCGATTGGTCACCACGAATTGGAAACTTAGGCTGTTGGTCAACGAGGTGTTTCCGCTGGTATCCGTTGCAAAGGCTTGCACGATATTTGTGCCCGGGAAGAGCGTCACTACCGCCGACCAGTTGCACCAACCATTGGCTGTGGCGGCATTGGTCCAGCCCATGCCATTCAATTGGTACCACACATTGCTGACCGCCCAATTATCATTGGCCTTCCCCATGATGGCGATCATCGCATTAGTCACCCGCTGGCCTGCCGTGAGGTTGGTGATGCTCGAAGTTGGTTTCATTACATCGGCAAACGAGGCCTGGAGGGTCAGGTTTGACGCCATGTTGAATTGGATGGTGGCGCTGTTGGTGATGC
>CAZKTW010000141.1:3756-10046 GCA_964555775.1 uncultured Bifidobacteriaceae bacterium
TGGAGGGTCAGGTTTGACGCCATGTTGAATTGGATGGTGGCGCTGTTGGTGATGCGCCCCCCGATCCAGTTTGTGGCGACCGTCCAGTTTGTGGCGACAAAACCGGCAGCGGGCGTGGCCGTCACGGTGTAATTACGCCCGATTTCGAGCCAGGCATTGCTGTAATTGGGTGAAATGGTTCCCAACCCGATTGCCTGGATTTGAAGTCGATTGGTCACCACGAATTGGAAACTTAGGCTGTTGGTCAACGAGGTGTTTCCGCTGGTATCCGTTGCAAAGGCTTGCACGATATTTGTGCCCGGGAAGAGCGTCACTACCGCCGACCAGTTGCACCAACCATTGGCTGTGGCGGCATTGGTCCAGCCCATGCCATTCAATTGGTACCACACATTGCTGACCGCCCAATTATCATTGGCCTTCCCCATGATGGCGATCATCGCATTAGTCACCCGCTGGCCTGCCGTGAGGTTGGTGATGCTCGAAGTTGGTTTCATTACATCGGCAAACGAGGCCTGGAGGGTTAGGTTTGACGCCATGTTGAATTGGACGGTGGCGCTGTTGGTGATGCGACCTCCAATCCAGTTTGTGGCAACCGTCCAGTTGGTGACGATGAAACCGGCAGCAGGCGTGGCCGCGATGGTGTAATTACGCCCGATTTCGAGCCAGGCGTTGCTGTAATTGGGTGAAATGGTTCCCAACCCGATTGCCTGGATTTGAAGTTGATTGGTCAACACGAATTGGAAACTTACGCTGTTGGTCAAAGAAAAGTTGCCCGTGGCGTCCACAGCGTAAGCGGCAACTGTATTTGTCCCTGGAATCAAATTCACCACTCCGGCCCAATTCGTCCAATTATTCGCAGTGGTTGCATTGCTCCATTGTCCGCCATTAAGCCGGTAAAACACGTTGCTCATCTGCCAGTTGTCGCCGGCCGTGCCCCTTGCGGTGTACACCTCGCTGCTCACCCGCTGGCCTGCCGCCAGATTGGTGATGCTCAATACCGGCCTGGTCGTGTCAGTGAAGTTGGCCGTGAAGGTGAGGCCGGGTGTCATCTGGAAGGCCAGCGTCGCGCCGTTGGTTGTCTGGCTGCCCGTCCAGCTGGCAAACTTGAAGCCGCTTCCGGGTGTCGCAGTCATGCTGTAATTCCGCCCGATTTCCAGCCACGCATTGCTGTAGTTGGGAGAAATGGTTCCCAACCCGATTGCCTGGATTTGAAGTTGATTGGTCACCACATTCTGGAAGTTGACGCGGTTGGTCGGCGAAATATTGCCCGACGTGTCCACGGCGTAAGCGGCAACGGTGTTGGTTCCAGGTGCGAGCGCCACCTGCGACGTCCAATTGGTCCAACGATTTGTTGTGCTCGCTGCCGTCCATGACACGCCGTCCAAGGAACAAAACACATTGGCTACCGCGGCATTGTCGCCGGCGGTGCCGCTGACGGTGAAAATTCCATTACTCCAACGTTGACCTGAAGTCGGCGAAATGATGTGGACTGTTGGCTGGTTCGTCTCCGGGATGACCGTCACCGTCCAGCAGTTGAGGCCGTTATTTTCATCGTTGCACTCAGGCACCTCGTTTTCGTCGTCAATCTTGTAGCCAAGGTAATAAATTCCAGGTGTGGTTGCCGGATCGATGGGGATGTTCAGGGTTGCCGACACGGTGCTCCTGGCGGCGCAACCGTTGACGGCCAATTCCTTGAACGGCAGCAGGCCGGTAAAGTTGGTTGACGCGCTTAAGCCGTAAAACCCGACGTGGAAAGCTCCCGCATTCGCACTTCCGCCTGAACAGGTTTGATTTGTGATGGTGAGCGAGGCGGTTACCACATCGCCATTGTGAGGGCTCAGGTTGCTCAACGAATCGGTGCGCCGGGTCAAATCCGGGTGCGGAGCGGCTTCCACTGCGGCCAGGGCCATGACGATGCCGGCGCCTGCATCACGATCCGGTCCTGGCGACATTATGTCCATGGCGGTATTGGTCAGAATCCCCCGAATCTGAGAGGCCGTCAGATTAGGGCTGGAGGATTTAAGCAGCGCTGCGATGGCAGCGGCATGGGGTGCGGCTGCGGAGGTTCCGCGGAATGGGGCAAAGCCGGGAACGGCCGTCGTTACGTCATCCGCGGCGGTGATGTCCGGTTTGGACCGCAATGTACCGCCGGTGACGGAAAAGTTGCCGGGAGTGATGGCTGTGCCGTTGGCCTGAAAGAAAACACGCCGTGGCCCATCTGAACTGTATTCTTCAACTGGATTGGTCGATCCTCCCGTAAACGAATACGGGTAGGAATTATAGGCATCCGTTGCGGCCACGCCAAAGGCGTTCGCGGCACAGCTATGTCCTCGCGTTGAACCTGGTGTGCTGATGGCCAATTCACCGTCCTCGGTGGAAAGGTGCAAAAATCTTCCCAGCCCGGAATACTTCACGATGACGATCAATTCCCCGCTATTCAGTGAGGAACAGTATTCATATGGATCTTGCGTGCCGTTCTGCAGGTCGATTGATGCGTCAACCACCTGACTGCCAGTTGAATCAAGAACATAAACGTCATAATCATTGGCGGAAGCGCCCCACGGGTCGGCCCAAAACAGATTCACACCCGAATAGCTTCCTGCTGAAGCTGTATCGTACAAGGCGCCACCAAAGCTGTGCACCCGGCCCGAGTTGGCGGGGAGCCGCGGATCATTGACCACCCCGCTATCAACAAAATCCCCCTCCCAGGTTCCGCTGGTTCCCTCATCCTGGTTGCCCGCGTTGCCCGCGGCCGAAAAATAGAGTGCGCCGCCCGCGGTGACATCGTTCACCGCCCAGGCCACGACGCCATCTTGAAAGGGAGATTCGTCAAAAAACATGATGTCGTCCACAATGATGTCGCAACCATTGGCTCGCAGACTGCGGATGTTGGCGGCAAATTGAGCTTCGCTCGTTCCGCAGGTCGCAAAATAAAGTTTCGCCCCCGGTGCCAGGTCGTTGACAATCTCGAGCATGGCGGTCCCTTCACCTGAGCCCGGCATGCCACTTTGCCCGGTCAACACCGTTACCCGGCCGTCTAATTGAGATCCGCTCAGGTAATCCACGCTGTCAGAGATGACACCGACTTTCACCCCGGTCCCGTTCACTGCAAAGCTGGTGCGAGTCATGTCGGCCTGATGGGTCTGATCGCCCTCGCTGCGCGCGGTGTTTCGCATCGAATGGACAACCGGCCGGATAAAGGCGACTTCTTTTTGCGCCGCCAGGTTTTCAATTTCGGAAAGCGGAACGCCTGCCTGAATTGCATGATATTCGGGATAGCTGTTAATGACGCTTCCACCCAGGTCGGCAATGTTTTTCAGCAATGTTTGAGTAACCTCGGCTTTGATGTCCACCAATACGCGCCCCTGACCATCCCGATCCAAATTCAGCCGTAGGGTTGGCACACCCTCCGCAACCGGTTCGCCGCGTTGCATTTTGCCGGCGCAGAGGAGTTGCGATCCTATTTTTTGCTGGGTTGGCGTCCATCGTGACTTTTCAGCTTCCAATGCGGCGATTTGTTTCAAGGCGCTGGCACTGATTTGGCCGTCACCACTTGAAGCGGATGTTTTTGTTTCGTTCGTACCGGGCGAAGGAATTGTTGCCGGCGAATTTGTGGCGACCGGAAAGTTATTTTGCGAAATCACCGGCATTCCGTTTGCCGATGACGCTCCTGGTTTGATCGCGTTTCCGGCCACGCCGTTGGTTGAAGGTTTGATTGCGGGCGCTGTTTGCGATGATTTGTCCGGCCCCCAAAACCACAGCCCAGAAATCATCAGACCGGTGAAAACCAGTACTGGAATAATTGTTCTGCTGGAGCAGTTGCATTTCATGGTTGATCCATCGTTTTCTTGTTTTGGAACCCGTTGGCGGCCGTTTGCCGTCCGTCATTGGCGCCTGTGCTTCAGCACGATTAATACCAGGCATGAAGCTTGGAATAGAAAACAATGGGTGATAATAATTACCCTGCAAAAGAATTATCCTGATCGCCCGGGCACTTACGATGGGACTTGAACGCTGCCGGTGATTTCCCGCACGTCCTGCTGTCCGTGCTTGTGCATATACTCGCGGATGCCGGCGATCACCTGCAAGGGTGTCTGTGGCTCGTAGAAATTCGCCGTGCCCACCGCCACGGCCGTGGCTCCGGCCACCATGAATTCGATGGCATCGGCCGCGTTTTGGATACCGCCCATGCCGATGATGGGAATTTTCACTGCCTGGGCCGCTTCCCAGACCAGCTTGATGGCAATCGGTTTGATGCACGGTCCGGTCAATCCACCGGTAATGTTCGCCAGTTTCGGTTTGCGCGTTTCAATGTCGATCGCCATGGCCGGGTAACTGTTCGTGACGGCCAGCGCGTCGCTGCCGGCGTCTTCCGCCACCTTGGCAAAAGGGAGAATGCGCACCACGTTCGGGCTCAGCTTGGTGATGAGCGGCAGTTTCGTCGCCCGGCGGCACGCGGCCACCACCTGCCCGAGCAATTTCATATCCGTGCCGAATTGCGCGCCGCCTTCCTTGATGTTGGGACAGGAAACGTTGAGTTCCAAAGCCCCGACACCGCCGAGCGCGTCAAATCGTTTGGCGACCTCGACGTATTCATCAACGGTGGTGCCCCAGATATTGATGATGGTCGGGACCTTCAGTTCCTTGAGAAACGGCCAGTATTTCTTGATGAACCTGTCCACCCCCGGTCCCTGAAGGCCGATGGCGTTGATGAGTCCGCCGGCGACCTCGACTGTGCGCGGCGTGGGGTTGCCACGAACCGGACCCAGCCGGATGCCTTTCACCACGACGGCGCCGAGCTGGTTCAAGTCGAGGAGCTCGGCATATTCGGCGCCGTAGCCGAACGTCCCCGATGCCACCATGACCGGATTTTGCAGTGTCAGCTTGCCGATTTGGACAGACAAATTCACGGTTGTGCCTCCGGTTGGCGGGGCAGGAAATCGAAACAACATTCAACATTCAACATCCAACATTCAACGTCGAATGAAGCAGACATTTCCGGTTGGTTGGACGTTGAAGGTTTGCCCACAAATTGAAATTTCATTTCGTCGCCTCCCAAACCACGTGGCGCGAATCAAACACCGGTCCTTCGGTGCAGGTGCGTTGATATTCCCAGCCTTCACCGGTCTTGACCGGGATGACGCAGGTCAGGCAGACGCCGACGCCGCAGCACATGTGTTCATCCATGGAAAGTTCGGCGGGCACCTTGAGTTCATCGGCAATTTTGCCGACCGCCTTTAGCAGGCCGGTTGGCCCGCACGCGAACAGCTTTCGGTCCTTTGCATGACGTTTCAGCTCGGTTTGCAAAGGCTGGATGACCAGGCCTTTTTCACCATGGCTGCCGTCCTCGGTGGTTGCGCGCACCTCCCAGCCGAGGGCCTGAAATTCCTTCTCGCACAAAATGTCCACGCGCCGCCGGCCGCCGACGAAGACGACGCCTTTCTGTGGCGAGCGTTGGGCCAGCAAATACATCGCCGCCATGCCATAACCGCCCGCGACGAGCAGGGGAATCTCACCGCCGCGTTTCGGCACGGTGAAGCCATGGCCCAGCGGCGCAATCACGCTGAGTTCCTCTTTGGGATGCATCCGCGAGAGAACTTCCGTGCCCTTGCCGACGGTTTTGTAGAGGATGGAAAAAGTGTCGCCCTCGACCTGGAAAATGCTGAATGGCCGCCGCAACAGGGCGTCCTTCAGGGGCAACACGCGCACGTGCGCGAACTGGCCCGGCTGGATCAGCGGGGCAATCCGCGGCGCGCGCATCACGAGCCGGAAATAGGAATCCGTGTCGCGTTCGTTGGAAACAATCTGGACGGTTTGCTCAAGCATTGGACGCTGCCAGCATGGTCGGCAGCGGCAGACCTGTCAACTTTGGGGTGGCGATTGCACGAGATGAACTGGTCTTCCCGGGTATGCGCGTCCAATGAAACCTGCGGGAAAAAGTGCAGGTTAAACAACCGTCCTCACCCCGGCCCTCTCCTCCAAGGAGAGGGAGAATTGTCCGCCGTCATATGCGACAGAATTCGACGGATGGTCATTTGTACAAACAGAGACGTGCAATGGCTGTTCCTTCTTCCCGGGAGAGAAGGTCAGGATGAGGGCGAGCGTTAAAACAAACTTTTCAGCCTAACTATGGCCGGAGTTTTCGAGAACTTCCGTGCTGGGATGCGGTTGACGGTTGAGTTCGTCCCCGTGCCGGGTGCCCGCCGCTTCGAGGATCTTGCGATACGTGGCGAAGGCGAGCAGCGGCCAGGCGTTGCGATAGATGTCGTATTTCAAATAAAACACCTTCG
>CAZKTW010000142.1:0-9956 GCA_964555775.1 uncultured Bifidobacteriaceae bacterium
CACCCGTCCGGGCAGCCGTGTCCTGCGGAATGCCGTAGCTGTAAACGGTGGCATTGGCAGAGGGAAGATACCCGGCCAGATTGATGGCCGCGGTGAGGTTGGAGGAGGAACTTTTATTAATCACCAGCAGGGTTAAACTGCCATTGGTCCGTTTGACCGAATACACGGCCAGCAGCGGATAATCGCTGGTGGCGGAAACCACCGTGTCGCCGTCCGCGGCGAACTGGGGCATCAACCTGGCCACATAATAAGTTGGATAGGCGCTGCCTACGCCTCCAAGGCCATAGACAATGCCCCCATCAACCAGGATGGTGCCGTCGCTATTGGTGCGCCAGCCGTAGAACGCCGGATCGGGATTGGCAAGGGTCGAGGTGCCATTGCGAAAATCCCACCATAGGCGCGAGTTGAACTCCGTCTGCAGGATCTGCCCGATGGTATCAGCGTAAAAGAGGCCGCCCGTCAGGCTCACGCACTGCTTGTCGCCGCCCGTGCCGTTCTCAGTGGCCTCCAGCGTCACATTCGTGGCGGCGCTGCCCAGATAATCCGTCAGCATCTGACGCAAGGAAGCCGCATCCTTGGCCCAACTCCTGGGATAAAGCAGATCCTGCGTGTCCCCCGCCGTCGGGCCATAATTGTGCTCGATCAGGAAGTCCGGAATGCAATGGTTGCTGCGCATATAGGTCAGCATCACCGGCGTCCAGCCGTTGTGAGTGACGCCCGTGCGCGGGTTAACCACGGGATGATTGGAGTAATTTGAGGAGCTGTCCTCGGTAATATCGGCCACCGCGCCAACCTTGATGGTTGGGTCGGCAGCCTTCATCTTCGCGTAATAATTGGTGAAGCGCATCGCGTACGTCCAAGGATCATGCGGCTGCCACGGCGCGTTGGTATTGAAATCGTCCTCCCAGAATCCGCCCACCTCGTTGCCCACTTCCCAGTATTTGAAGTTGCAGTGGTTGGTGACGTTGAACATCCGCACGCCATAGGCCGCCTCGTCCGCATCGCTGCTGCCGTAATTGACGATGATGAACGCCTGCGCATGGGTGTTGGTGGCCGTGGCAATGAAGTCCTTGGAAGTGGATCCCCAGCCCAGGTTTTCGTTGGTCCAGTGCCAGCCGTCAGCCCAGCTTCCGCCCGGCCAGCGCAGACAGGGATTCCCCATGTCGTTCAGGATCGCAACCGTGGCGGGTGTGTTCACGTTGCCGTCCCAAGCGACCTGATTGATCCCGAAGACCTTGCCGTTCACCGTCCGCACGGTCTGGTTGGCTGTAATGCCCACGTGAACCACAGCGGGCGCGGGCGCGGCAACCAGCCGCATATCATCAATGAAAAACGGTTGGGTCGAGGTACCGTTTCCGATCTGAAACCCGGTCAGGTTGGTCACGTGATTGATGCCCAGCGCGGTCAGGGAGATTGTGAATTGCTGCCATGTGTTCGTCGGGGCGGTCACCCAAATTCCCGGCAATCCCGCTCCGTTCGTCTCGCCGCTGATCCCGACAGATTGTCCGCCGGTCGTCCCGCCATTGAGCCAGAAGCTCACATTCGTGTAGATGGTCGTATCCACGCTGGTGCCGCTCTTGAGCCACCAGGCCTGCCATTGGCCGCTGGGAACAAGCGCCATCGAGTTGCCGCCGGCATAAACCGGATTATTGGTGGCGTAACGCGGCATCCAGGACCAGTTGTCGCCCCAGCCGTTGTTAAACCGGTCGGAATAGATCTGCAGGTCATCCGAGGCGCAAGCCGCCAGCGCGGACAAGAGCAACAGGGGTCCAAGGAGAAAGGATGGAAACTTCACTGTTTTGTCTTTCATTATGTTGCTTGAACAGACCCTGAAAATCGGAACCAGAGATCAGCAGCGAAACCTGACAGTAGGCCCAAGCCGGGTCGCTGGTGAATGACAAACCGCAATCCACAATAACGAACGTGAAATGCCGGGAAAAGGACAATGTTTCCCCATTCGGTCCGCAAGTGGGATTTGCGGTGCCGATTTTGGGAAGCGTTTATGGACAAGGATAAACATGTCGTTCAACGCGGAGCCGAAGTCAACGGGGCGAGATAAAAGCAATCCGGATTGTCGCCGGGTTGTTGCAGGGCTGGCATTGGTGGCAAATTGTTGGCGGCATTCTGCGAACCATAAGTCCTTGAATCCTGCCACTTATGCACGATGGCGTGGCCGTCAGCAAAGGCCAGACCACCCGCGCCGCCATGTAAACCGGATGGCGGGTCAATGATATAGGTTTTTCCGGGTGCCGCCAGCGCCGCTGCACACATGCCGCCGTCGTTAATTCTGTGGGGATTCTCATCCATAAACACCCACGTGTCCGAAGGCCCCGGCCGGGTGAAAGACGACATCTTGCCATAAGTCAAATACGTCAATTGAGGTGATGTCCAAGTTCCCGGCAAAAATTCGCCGACAACCGCCGTTCCTACGGGCACGGGCGGTGTTCCATTGATTGCAGAGTAAAATCTTGTGCCGACAGCGGAATTCATCGAATAACTGCGCACATGAACCTGATTGCCGGCGTTGATATCCACATACTCGTCCGCCGGGCAATGATACAAAGCCCGGCTAGGCAGGTAGGGCGACAGCACCGAATTAGGATCCAGCAATTCGCTGACACCTGTGATTCTATACGGGGCATCACCCGCGTCGATACCTATAGCCATGGTGCCCACCACCCAGTTCTTTGCCGTGGCTTTTTGTGCGGCGGACATGCTGGCGTAGGCGGTAAGGTAGGGAGAGTCATTGGGGGCCAGCAAATCATCGTTGTCATCAGCATAGATACGCCAGCCGAGCGTCATTTGCTTGGTGTTGCTCATGCAACCAATGGCCTGTGCCCGTTGCTTCGCCTTGGTCAGCGCGGGCAGCAGCAGTGCCGCCAGGATCGCGATGATGGCTATGACCACCAGAAGTTCAATCAGCGTGAAGCCGCTGGAGCGGGAACAATTTTCTTGTTCACATTTTGCTTTGATGTTCATGCCATCATTTCTTCTTTATCATCAACCCAACCAGCCAATCATAACATAGCTCATGTTTTATGACGGGCGCCAACCTTCTGGCCGGCGCCCGTCATGTTTCAAGCCTAACCTAGAATCTTTTGCCAGCCCCTTTCATCAAGGGATGATTGTCACCGGGGAACTGGTCGCCGTGGCGGTGACGGTCGTGCTGGTCAAATCCTGAGCAGTGACCGTCTGTGATCCTGTGGTTTGAAACAGAATGCCGTTGGCATCGCTGAATGACGCGGTTCCATTCACCATGAACTGGTTGGGTGGCAGAAAAGCACTGCCATCCGAAGTGGACAGCGTGACCTGGTCAATCACACTGGCGATGATGTGCCAAGTGGCATCACAAGCATTGACGGTGACAGTCGTGGGAGTTAATCCCTGGGTGGCCAGGCTGATCGGTGTCGGCGTCCCTACATAGCCCAAAGCCGTTCCCGGAGCGTTGGTCTGACCTGGCAGCAACACTTGCAACTGGGTATATGTGCGCTGGACCAGGGCGAAGAATCCAGCCGAAGCGCCCGGCAGACTCGTGGGTGGAACCAAGGCCCACCGCTGCTTGCCATTGGCGAAAATGCTCGAGTAGGCTTCATCCTGCCACACCCCGGAAGCGAGATTGGTCGTGACAATTGGAAAAAAGCTGGAGTCGGGCAAATTCCAATGATGCCAATACTTGCCGTTGCTGGTGGTCAGCAAAAACTGATTTGGCGGGTTCATGTTCCAAGGACCGTTATATTGCTGCGATTGGAGGACGAGCAGCGGATTCAAGCTGCCCGTTTTGAAGTCTTGATTGATGGGCGTGCCGACCCCGGTCAGGGAGAGAGAGTCTATCGTCACGAAATGCCCGGCATTGGCATCAACTCCCATGCCTGAATACAGATAAAAGCAGGCTGGATCCGCAAACCGGGCAGCGCTGGCGGCCGGGATTGAAGCACTATAAGTGGATCCATCGGGGGCCATGATCGTGGCCTCCGTGTCGGAAGTGAACGTCAAGCTCCAGGTGCCCAGCACCGAACCGGTGTAGGTAAAGTTCGTAAGGAGGCCAGATCCGTTAAGCATCCCATTGGCGTTGGCTTGGTTGGTCTTGTACGCAAAATTCACGGCCTGCGAACCATTACCATTGGCTGAAATGGAGAACACGAGAGCGTCCGGGCTGCTCCAATCAGGGTCGGCATTGGATTGGGCGCCGGGTGCAAGGCAGAGGGTTTCATTAAAACTTTGATTCGTGGGAAAGGCGGTGAGCTTGAACGAATAAACCACCGGCTTGGCTTGCCCAAACCAGGACACAAGAGCCGCGCCATTGGTGAACGTGCGGACACTGTCCCGGTTCCAATTGGGAGTCACATCGGCAAATTGCATCAGGCCGGGCATGACTTTGGAAAGATAGGTGGTGGGCGGCGCAATCGGCAAAGTGCGCGCAATCACTTTGACATTTGCCACCCAGTAATTCATCGAGCCGGTGATGCCGCTGGTGTTCTTATAGAAGCCGACACTGTGGGCGGAACTAACGCCAGGCATGGTGGGATCTATGGGGATTGATAAATGGTGCCAACTGCCATCCCCAACGGAGCCGCTGAACGAAATATTCGTGACGGTATGGGGTGTGTACCACGTATCAAAACCGATCCCTATATTGGCGGACCCAGCCGGCGTTATCGTCGAAGTTGTGTCATATTTGATGTCCATTTGAATGGATTCGTATTGGTCGGCGTCGAACGTGGCCCCGGCAAACCAATTGGCTGGAGCGGCGACACAATAGGTTTGGCTATCTCCAGCCGGCCAATTGTTTTGCATATAAATGGATCCCTCCGTATCTCCGGTCGGTGGAGGTGTCGCCGCGTCAAAGGTTAGATCGACAAAAGTGTCTCCATATAAGTGTGACCATTGGAAATCCGGACCCGATCCCGATACACCGGTTTGGGTGCCGCTGGGGCCGACGATAATATCATCGGCCGCCCAAAGTGTGTTGGCGGAAATACCCAATGCGAGTGCGGCCAGAATCAATCCGGCGCATTTTTTTGGTGATTTTAGTTTCATACGTTAGTTTAGGTTTATTGCCAGGTTTATTAAAAATAATCTACTATTTCTTATACACTGCACTCTACAGTGCAAATCGTTGAAAAGCCAGTTGGCGGAAACACGGTCACCTGAATTCGGACCCGGTTGAGCAGCGTTTAATAGAATCTTAAGCTTGCTGAAAACCAGTGTTTTTAGACACCGAGTCTTTGGGTTTGGACTACAGGCGTCCGCATCCCATTCGAGAACATTCACAGGACGCCGACAGAACTTCCACTTTCGCAGTGACAAGAAATTTCCCGCGGCAGGCTACTTTGCCAGACAGGCGAGATTTGCATGGCCCAAACATCGTCGAAGCCCGCCCGCACGTCATGTCGGGAAAGGATATGACGGCTCGCCAAGCCGAAGCGGTCGGGTCGTGCCTCTTTCGCGGGCCGAGCCTGGAAAGCCCGCTGGATCGGTTTGGCGCCTTGCCCATTTCGCGCCGCGGCCTTGGCCTGCATCATCGCCAGCGCTTTGTCCAGGCCTGCGCCGAGGTTTCGACCCTCAGGGGCGCCCGCCGCTGTTGACGATCAGCATAGTTTAAATTCCACTGGTTTTTTAAAAATATCAGCACGCGGCATATTCATTCACTTGAGACAGGTGCCATGATTGACCAGCCAATTCGGATCCTGCTGATGGGTCGCATCCCAGGGGAGATTAGGATTCAGGTAGGCGTCAACCCATTTGTGAAGTTCACAATGCCCGTCGGCAAATGAAAAGGAACTCGAAAAGCCATGACTGACCGCCGGGTTGTCGTTGCGGCGGCTGATGTCCGCCAAAAAATCGAATAAAGCGTCGTTGTTGGACTTGGGATTTTCGTCCACGAATTGAAAGCATTGGGAAGCCGAAAGCCTGGCGTTAAAATCAGTGTATTTGAAAAACGCCTTGAAACGCTTGACATAGCCGGGTGAAGGGTTGTCGGGATAATACTGTTTATCTGCGCCGACATACAGGTTGGCAGAGCAAGACCGGTTCCGGGGAACCTTGTAAGTGGCATCAACCGTTTTGTCAGCGGGGCATTTGTAGATACCAGCCGCTTTGGCATAGCTCCCGATGGAGCCGGTCAAGGTTCCGCCGGACATTGCGTACGGTCCGGTTGTGGGCGGAACTTTGTCCCCTTTCACGCCCAAAAAGAAATCATTGGTTGAACAGCCTTTCGGTCCATCAAGGATTCCCACTTCCCCGGGTTGACCCATGTCACCTGCCACCCAACAGGGGAGGGATCCAGTTGTGCCAGTTGGATTAAACCCGCTGCCCCACGGGACGTTTTCTGGAATCTGATCATTGTCATCACTCGCATAGAGAATGGCGGCCAGTTGGATTTGTTTCATGTTGCTGAGGCAGGAAATACCCTGCGCCCTGATTTTCGCCTGGGCCAACGCGGGCAACAGTATGGCCGCCAGAATCGCGATGATGGCGATTACCACCAGCAGTTCAATCAGTGTGAAGCCGGCTATCCGGCGATGCGGGTTGGATTGGATCTTCATTATTTTCACAAACTTTCCTATTTCTCTAATTCTTAGCCAGCACTGGTGTGGTAAACAAAAGGCGCGGGCATCGAGGTCGCCTCAATGCCCGCGCCACTGATCTCGAGCGGAATTTTTTCCACTCATGGCTTGATGCGTTAGGACTTGTTACTCACTGTGGTTAACGGAACGCAGATCAGCCGTGCATCGGGAGCGCCGCTGTTTCTGCGGCGCCCCCCATGACTTGATTATTGCGAAGTGCGATAGAACTGTATGCCTGTTGTCGCGGCGTTGGTTGCCGCGATGGTGTAAGGCGATATCGGAACAATATAGTTTCCATCCGGGCTGGGCACAGGGGTCCACGATGGGACCAACAAATCACTTTCCTGTTCCAGTGTCGCACCGGTTGACCAGGTCAGAATAACGTTTCCGGTACCATCTTTCGCGGCGTGCAAAACGGTTGGGACCGGCGCGCCAGCAGCCGCATAAATGTTGGTGATGGCTGTTCCAGATAGCGAACTGTAGAACACCGACACGGAACTGAAGTCGGCATTAGCTCCCGCCCAAGCGTTGCCCGGGCCAGCCCATCCGTAATCAATCCGGCCGATGCAGGTTCCTTCAAGCGTGTCGATCACGGCGGTGTTGCCACCGTTCGCGGCGGGCTGGTCTGATACGTTGAGGGCTTCCGGAGGATGACCCATGTAGGTAATGGTGTCCGTTGGGGTGACTACCAGGGCGACAAAGGTCCATTCATTATTGGGCAACACAAGTCCGCTGCTAAGCTCGGTAGCTGCCTGACCCCACTGCGATCCGAGTGTGCCGGGCGACGGGAAGTATATTCCAAAATACTCATGTCCGTCGGAGTTCATCCCGTAACCTCCTCCGTCACTGGCAAGCAAGAGTGCATTTTGAACGTTGTTTCCGCGCACCCAGGCGCAGATGGTCATGTTGCTGGTATAGCTGGTGATCGGAATGTCGATACGACTGCTGTTCGGTGCATTCCGCGCGGAGCCAACGCCTGAATGCTTCGTTCCGAATCCGGTGTAATAGGGTCCCGGAACACCGAGCACCACGGTCGTATCTTTGGCCACGCCATCATGACCGCCAGCGAGGTCCAGCAAGGGTGTATTGGGTCCTGGTGTGGTATCGCTCAAGTCGTAGTGCGCATAGGGTTGCTGGGCCATAATGGCGGCGACATAACTTCCAGGAGCGGTAAGTGTGGTCAAAACATTGGTGGCGAAAGTGTTTCCATACAAATTGGAGGCATGCAGGACATAGGTGCCGGCGTTGGTCGCCTGAATATTGGTGAACGCCAGAGTCGAACCCGTCTGATAAAAGGTTCCATTCTTCGTCCAAGAGTTGGTAATTGGCGGAGTGCCGGTGACCAGCGGTGCCAGGTTAAGATAACCTCCGATATAACGGGATTCCGCAGCCGGAATTGGGGAAATAGCCGGGGCGGCGGGTGGAAGAACCGTCAATAGAATCGAGGGGTTGTTGGTGGACAGCCCATACGCGTTGCTGACAACCAGCGTGTAAGACGCGGTAACCGTGGGAAAAACATTGGTGTAATTTGCGTTGGTCGCGTCAAGAATCGGCACGCCGCTCGCCAACCATTGATAGGATGGGGTTTCCCCGACGGAATTTGCGTAACCGCTGAACACGACGGTCTGCCCCGTAGGAACCGTGTTCGTGGGGCTGACAGAGATTTTAGATTCGATTCCCACGACCTCACCCCAACTGTCGGCCACGCGAATCCCATCCTCGTAATTGTTATATGCCCCGGCGGTGAGCCAAATCAGCAAATGGGTCATGGTGGTCGTTTCCGAGAAGTGATAGGTGACGTCCCAGATGTTAGTGCTCGGATCTGTGGGGATGGTGGCAGCACCGGTGAACCACGAAGCTTGAAGGGTCGCATTGCCCCCCGCCGTCGTGGTCAACTTGCCAACGATCACTCCGCTGACATCAGGCACGATCGTGCCGAGGGTGTTAGTGGCGTAAGCCATCACCATCGCCGGACCCTCAACTGGATACGTCCCGAAGTAAGCGCCATCGCCGGGATCGCCGGCCTGCCCCAGTGTGCCGGATGAAGCATACAGCGTGTTACCCAAGTCAGCGTCCAAGAAGCGCGTATTGGGATAACTGGAGCGCGTGATGCCCGCGCCCGCAAAGCGAGCCGAGTCGTTTGTGCCGTTGGCGAAACCAATGCCTTGAATGCCGTCATTGCCATGCTCAACCTGAAAGCTGAAGTAATAAGTGCCGTTGGCGTTGAAATTGATCTGCGCATTGCTGGTCAGTTGTCTGACTGCCCAAGAACGGGGATCCTGAAGATTCCCCAAAGTTCCGACGCGGGTGAGGTCGTTGGTGTCTGTTACGTAGGCATCGCTCCAGATGTTGCCTAATCCACCTCCCAGGTTGGGAGGGAGACCTGGCGCATTGACGGCGCCATTATTGTTAACGCTGAAAAGCGGGGAATTCGAATTGACAATCCAATTCACCGCCGGCTGGAAGCCGAGGGCGGTTTTACTGCCAGTGAGTGTTCCGAGGGGCGTGTCTCCTGGGACAAAGGTGTCCCAAAGCTCGCGCACGATCTGGGTTGCGTGAATTTGCGCCGCCCCAAGCAGCAGGGTCAGCGCGATGGCTGAAAGTGATTTTGATATTATTCGGGAACTTATTGGTTTTGGTTTCATGGGGGATTTGGGTTGATTTAATTGGTTCTTCGAGGTTCTTGGTGGGTAGGAAACAATTTAAACTAGCAACGGGTCGGCTGGCAAGCCTCAAGTTCGCGCTCCGCTACGGTCGAACACCCGCGACACACGTATGAGACATTTTGCTTTTGAACAACTTGCAACTTTATAATGGTTTTTAGCTATCACCCCGGATTGGGCTGTATGCCAGCCGGGTTCGGGTTTCACCCATTAAATCCCTCGAATATCCATTTAATTGGCAGTTCATCAGGATTGAAAATAACCAATCCTCATGCGCAACCGATAACACCTAATAGCCCAACACCTAATACCTCTGCCTTCCAAAAACCCGCCGTTGCAACTCCACGAAGAGCCACGCACGACAAAGCACTTTGCCAGACATCGGGGGATTCACTTGGCGTAACTGTTGCACAAGGCCGCCGGCACGTCATGTCGTGAAAGGATATGACAGCCCCACGCAGCCTCCGTATCCGAACGAGTGAACAGGCGTTTGCTTGCATTGCGCCGGCGATGGATCACCTATGCCCTATGAAGAATTCTGATCCAAGAGCCTGGCTGAAAATGTGGCGGCGGGCCTCCCGGCCTGCCGTAGAGGGCGGCATCCTGCCGCCCGAAAAAAGCGCCGCCCTGACTCCGCTGCCTGGGATTTCAAAGGCGTTAATGATTTCGCACGGTTTTTTCCGCCGGCTGGAAGCCCGGCTCTACGTCAGCCAGGATGGCTGACGCT